>NZ_JBNTKF010000007.1:0-154853 GCF_050408675.1 Microbacterium daqui
CGCCTGGTACAACACCGAACGTGTCTCACTCACGCTCGAGGGCATGAGCCCAATGGAATATCGCGCTCATGCCCTCGCAGCGTAATGCTTTAATTAAGTTGTCCAACTTCCGGGGAGCAGTTCACATCGGGAGCCGCCCTTTTACGAATACTGCGAAGCGCCTACTTCAGCGATTCGTACACTTCTTTGCACTGCGGGCAAACCGGAAACTTCTCGGGATCGCGGCCCGGAGTCCACTTCTTACCGCACAGCGCACGCACCGGCTTACCGGTGAGCGCCGACTCAAGAATCTTGTCTTTCTGCACGTAGTGCGAGAAGCGCTCGTGGTCGCCCGGCTCGATCGTCTCTTCCTGCAGCAGCTCTTCTAGCTCGCGGTCAAGAAGCGCGATACCACCGGTGTCTGGAGAATCTAGGGGCGTGCTCATGCGACAATTCTAAACCGTCTGCGAGCAGTTGGCGCGCCTAGGTTGCCTCAGCGAACTCCATGATCTGCATGCCACGGCGGTCAAAGATCAGCGCACCAATCACGATTCCGACCCCGAGCACGAAAACGCCAATGCCGATTCCGGCCCACAGTGCCGAGTTGGCCTTCGTGATGTCGTCCGTCAACGCCTTCACCGCGAGCAGAATGGTGGGCGTACTGACGGCAATCGTGCCGAGGAGGACGAGCGACTGTGCGCCGACACCGGAACCAGCACGTTGCGGCTGCTGGAACGGGCTGTCACCCGGGCGCGACACCGCATACGGCGCCACGACGCTTGAAATCGACGAGAGTCCGAGCCCCGCCAAGAACAGGTTGGCTGAAACACCAACGAGTGCGGGGGCAAATGCCCAGCGGCCGTAGAACGCAATCGATATCGGGATCGCGATGGCAAGAACCGGCACGGCGACCACAATGATCGGCACGAGGCGCCCGACGCGGTCGGCGATGCCGCGCACGCCAGAAACCACGTGCATCCAGACGGCGGTCGAGTCGTAGGCGATGTCGTTGTGCGGAATCCATCCGAAAAACAGCGCCATGATCGGCACCGGCAACAGCAGCACGATCCCGAGCGGTACACCGGCAATGAGTAGCGGGAGCGACGCGGCGACGGCGGCAATCGGAACCACGACAAGGTTGGCAACGTAGCGCCGGTCACGGAACCAATAGATCATGCTGCGCGCGGCCACGGCACCAGCCTGCGTGCGCGGGAACACCGAGAACCAGCCCATGCCCGCGCGCTCGCGCACGCTGATCGGCTTGTCGACGGTGTGCATCGCGTACGCGACGGCGATATCCCAGACGATCGCTCCGACGAGCACTGTGACAACCGCAATCGTGATGTACAAACCGGCGAGCGAGCTTCCGCTAGCGACGGCAAAGGGCACCGCCCACACCGCACCGAACGGCGTGAGGCTCGCAATATCGGCGACCTGCGCGAAGGCGGGCGGTATGCCGTCGCGCCAGTCAAGTGACGCGAGGAAGATGATGACCGGAACCACGAGGATGATTCCGATGACGAGGAAGGTACTTGTCAGCTCACGTGAGCGATGAGCCCGCCACAGCGTGCCTATCAGCATGCTGGTGCGCGCCATGAAGACGAAGGTCACGACCGCCATCGCCGTGAAGATGACGGTCAGGGCAACCGGGGCTCCGGCAGCCACGGCGTTGCCAGCGACAACAATAACGACCGCGATCAAAATCATGATCGGAATGCTGATTAACGAAGCCAGCATGGTCGACCAGGCCACCGCTCGCGGCGACGAACCGAACGACGCGAACTTGCGCGGATCCAGCTGGTCGTCAATCCCGCCCATCGCTGGCACGAGTGATGCCGCACCCAGCAGCACTGCACCGCCAACGATCGCCAGCGGAGGCGCATACGGGTGGCCGCGGAGAGCGAGAAGACCGACGATAACGCCGCCCGCAATCAGGAGCATCGCCGTGACCACAAACACGAGACGCGTCACTGCGCGGCGCGAGCCGCGCAGACCACCGAAGAGGAGCGCGAGCCTTAGGCGGAGTACGTGTGCAACCACTCCAGGCCCTCCGCATCGCTCACGCCGCCTGACAACTCGACGAAGCGTTGCTCCAGCGTGACGCCGCCACGCACATCTTCAATGGTTCCTTCGGCGAGCACTTGGCCCGCAACAATAACCGCGAGACGCGTGCACACGCGCTCAACGAGATCCATGCCGTGGCTCGAGAGAATGACCGTGCCGCCGTTATTGACGTATGCGGTGAGGATGTCGAGGATCACCGTTGATGACACCGGGTCTACCGACTCGAACGGCTCATCCAGAATCAACAGGCGCGGGCTGTGAATGAGCGCACCCGCCATCATGATCTTCTTCGTCATGCCGGCCGAGTAGTCCGACACCACGCGTCCGAGTGCCTCGGTGAGGTCAAAGGCCTGAGCGAGATCGGCCACGCGCTGATCGATCGTGCGGCTCGGTAGCCCGCGGAGCGCACCAAAGTACGACAACAGTTGCTTGCCGGTGAGGCGATCAAACGTGCGTAGTCGGTCGGGCAATACCCCAATGAGGCGGCGTACGGCACGCGGATCGCGCTGCGCGTTCGTTCCGTTCACGACGATCGTGCCCTCATCGGCCTTCAAGAGGCCGGCAATCATCGACAGCGTCGTGGTCTTACCAGCCCCGTTCGGGCCGACGATGCCATAAAAGGTTCCGGCTGGAACGGTCATATCAATCGCGTCGACGACACGTTGCCCGCCAAACGACTTGGTGAGGCCGGTGACCTGGAGCGCGATGCTTTCGGGCTGCTTCGGGGCAACGGTGGGTGCAGACGGCGCCGGAACCACTTCTATTGCGGGTGTTTCTGCCGCGGGCGCGGCGAGCGTCACCACCTGCTCGACAACGGGGGCCACAGGTTCCGGAACCACAGCGACGACGGTCTGCGGCTCAACGTCGGGAGCCTCGGGCTCGACCACGGAAACTTCGGGCTGATCTGCGGGGGCGTCGGGCTCAGCCGCGACTGTCTCAACCTCGGTTGTGTCGGCAACCGGAACCTTCACGTCTGCCACAGGAACAACCGGGTCGACGGGAGCGTCGGTGTCTGCGATTGCGACGTCAGCCTCATTAACGGGCGGCAGTTCCACGGGAGCATCGACGCCGCCGAGCGAGAGATCAGGGCTGTGGTCGATCGCCGGAACCGCGATGATGTCGGCCGTAACCGGCGCGTTCTGGGCCGCCGTTGGGAGTCGCTCGGGAGCAACCTTCTTCGCGGGAGCAACCTTCTTCGCGGGCGTCGCCTTCTTCGTAGGCGCACTCGATACCGACGTGTTCGCCGTAGCCTTCGGCTGCGCGGCCTTCGTCGACGCAGTCTTCTTCGCGGGCGTCTTCACAGCGGGCTTCGGCGTCGTCTTCACGGCCGATTTCGCCGCTGGCTTCGGGGCTGGTTTCTTCGTCAGTGGCGGCGTCGCGCTCTCCGCTGTTTTTACCTGGTTGGCCGCTTTCTGCTTGTGCGACGGCACGTCAGCATCCCCGTGGCTCATCGTCATCCCCCTGCCCTTGGGTAAGCCGCTGTCCCGAGTGCGGCCGTTCGCGTACCAACCTACCAACGAGGGCGACTGAGTTCGACCTGAAACCCCCGGAATTCCGCCCTCTCAGCGGACACTCAGGTGTTACGGTTCCACAACGTCAAGCCCAATTTTCAGGTTTGTTTACCTGCCCTTCGCTAATCTGTAACAGGCACGAAGGTGTGTCGAGCCGGAAAAATCCGGCAAGTACATCCTCACCAAGGAGCATTCGCAGTGACTCTTCAAACCGTTATCCTCGCAGCTGGCATGGGCTCGCGCCTCGGCCGTTCCCTTCCGAAGCCGCTGACTGAGCTGGGCGACGGCCGCAGCATCATGCAGCAGCAGCACGACAACATTCGTGCCGCCTTTGGTAGCGACGCACACATCACGACGGTTGTTGGCTACCGCGCTGAGACGATCGTTGAGGCTTTCCCGCAGGTTTCCTACGTTCACAACGAGCGTTACGACCAGACCAACACTTCCAAGAGCCTGTTGCGCGCACTCGCCGCAACCGGCAAATCGGGCGTGCTGTGGATGAACGGCGACGTGGTCTTCGACCCGCGCGTTCTGGGTCGCGCGATCGCACTGATCGAGGCTGAGCGTTCGTTCGTCACCGTCAACACCGCCAAGGTGAGCGACGAAGAGGTCAAGTACACCGTGACCGCTGAGGGCTACATCAACGAGCTCTCCAAGATCGTCAAGGGTGGCATCGGCGAGGCCGTCGGCATCAACTACATTTCGGCCGCTGACAAGAAGGCGTTCATGCGTCAGTTGCAGCGCGTCGACGACCAGGACTACTTCGAGCGCGGCCTGGAGCTGGCGATCGCTGAAGACGGTATCCGCATTCAGCCGCTCGACATCTCTGACCTGTACGCGGTCGAGGTTGACTTTGCCGAAGACCTGGAACGCGCAAACCTTTTCGTTTGATTCTCGATCGGCCCCCACTCGTGGCTGACCGCGTTCACAAGATTCATTCGCTGCCGTCAGACGCGCCCTGGCAGGGCGGTCTGCCGCCAGCAGGCTCGACCGAGCATCCCCTCCCGGTGCGCATGCTCGACAAGGTGCTGTTTCTGCAGCGCCCGGCTGTGCTCGCGCACTTGCGCAGCATTCGATTGCGTTACCCCGACGCGAACGCGGCAGAAATCTCGACGATCCTCGAGCGCCGCTATCTCGCCGCCGTTACGAGCGGAGGCGCGGCTGTCGGCGCAACAGCCGTGGTGCCGGCGATCGGAACCGGTGTGACGCTTGCGCTGTCGGGTGCAGAAACGCTCGGGTTCTTAGAGTCAACAACGCTGTTCGCGCAATCGATCGCCGAACTTCACGACATTCCAGTGACCGACCCAGACCGCGCCCGCGCGCTCGTATTGACGCTCATGCTGGGCTCTGAAGGCACGGCGCTCCTCAAGCAGCTCTCGAAGCAGTCGGGCGGTGCGGGAGTAACACGGCCCGAGTTTTGGGGTGAGCTGATCACAAAGTCGCTCCCTCAAGCCGCGATCGGCCCGACGGTTGACCGGCTGAAGTCGGCATTCTTGCACCGCCTGGCGACGCACGGCAGCGCGTCGATTGTGGGCAAGGCGCTCCCCTTTGGGATCGGTGCTGCTGTCGGTGCTAGTGGCAACTTCATTCTTGGCCGCCGCGTCGTCACGGGTGCACGAAAAGCGTTTGGTGTTCCCCCAGCCACGATCCCACCCGCGCTGAACCCGCGACCGGGCGCACGCAAGCTGGAGAGCCACGCCTCGTCAATCGTGGTGCGCACCGCAAAATCCGCAGCGCGCGTTGCGGGCGCTGTTTCTGGTTCCGCTCAGTCCGCAGCCAGTCGCGTCCTCGCGCGCACGCGCCGCGCTAAATCAGGCGCGGCAGATCCCGCTGTCACCGACGAGACGGCGACAGCACCGAGTCAGCGCGACGAAGACTAGTCTTCGTCTTCGGCTTCCGGGTCGTCCTCTGACTCTTCTTCCTCCGCCTGGCGGAGGTGCTCTTCGTAGCACGCTTCCCACGTCTGCATGAGTTCTTCAATCGCGCTGTGGAAGGCGGCGGTCGCGGAACCAGGGCTGGTGTCGCCGAAGTAGTGCTTGACCCAGAGTCCCAATCGCGCGGTCGACGTGGGGTCGTTGAGCACCCGATCAACTTCCGCAACGATGTCACCGGCGCCGTCGACCGTGAGCCACTCACAGTCAGACAGGTAGCCTGACTCATCGATCGAGGCCTTTTCGTCGCGCGGACGCGTCACGAAAAGCGGGCGACCGGCGGCGAGGCGGTCGTAAACCATGGCTGAAATGTCGACGATAGCCACGTCTGCGGCAGCGAGCTGCCACCCCAGCTCAGGCTTGTTGTCGTACACGTGCTGCGCGGTGGGGTCAGCGGCATTGGCCGCTGTAATCGCCGCGATGATGCGCTTGTTGGCCTCACCGTAGGGCGCGTACACGACACCCGAGCGCGGGTGCGGGCGATAAATCACACGGTGCTGACCGGTGGCGAGCAGAGCGTTCACGATCTTCTCGCCGTGCGAGTGCACCGAACCATAGTGTGCCGCAGGGCGGTCGCCCTCCCAGGTGGGGGCGTACAGCACTACCTTGCGGGTGTCTGGCGTGTACGGCAGAGTGCCGGAGTAGTGGTCAGCCTGCGGGCGGCCAATTTCGCGGGTCTGGCGATCGAGGTCGTAGTTCCACAGCACGCGGCTCAGGCGTTCACGCGCGGCTTGACCGGCGATGAAGGCGTAGTCGTACGCCTTGTACTGGTTCGTGGTCATGTACATCTTGTCGGACTCGCCGTGGTTGATGAACACATGCCAGCGGCGCCCGTACCGGAACATCTGGAAGTTGCGGGTGTTCTGGTTGACGTACAGCACGATCTTGAGATCTTGGGATGCCACGAACATCTCGAGGTCTTTGACCGTCGGCACAAAGGCCACCGGCAATGCGTCGTCAGCGATGAGCTCGCGCGCGCCGGTCGCCGTGCGCGACAGCACGATCACGGGGTGCGTCTTGGAAAGCTCCTGCAGAGGCTTGTACCACTGACGCATTTGGTACATGTTGACCGCACCGTCAGCGAAGTAGACGCCGATGCGGTAGTGCTTGCGCTCCGGCTTCGGGCGCGCGGCCAGGGTGCGGCGAACGCTCTGCACCGCCTGGCGGGATGTGAGTGCTTTGCGCAGCAGCGCGGTGGCCTTTTTAGCGTCAGAAACAATACTCACCCCTCTAGAATACCGAGGCCGCTCAGCTTCAACATGGCATGATCGAGGGGTGCAGTCTGATGACACCCCCACCCACGATCCAAAACTCGCGCCTGAGCGTGGTGTCACTTTTGTCATGCCCGTCTTAAACGAGGCCGATTACCTGGAAAACGCCGTAATGTCGGCGTTGGAGCAGGATGTCGATGGCCCGATGGAGCTGATTCTGGCTCTCGGCCCGTCGAGTGACGGAACCACGGAGATCGCGAGAACGATAGCGGATCGTGATGCACGTGTGCAGCTCGTCGACAACCCCGAAGCTGACATTCCCAAGGGCTTGAACGCGGCGATTCGCGCATCGATGTATCCGACAATCGTTCGCGTTGACGCGCACTCCGAACTGGCCCCCGGCTATACCAAGCGCGCCGTCGAAACGCTCGAGCGTACCGGCGCCGCCAATGTCGGCGGCATCATGCACGCGGAGGGCCAAAAACCCTTCCAGCGTGCTGTCGCTCGCGCCTACAATTCCCCCCTCGGCCTCGGCGGCGGTGCTTATCACAGCGGCGGCCCCGAGGGCGAAGCTGAATCGGCATACCTCGGTGTCATGAAGCGTGAAGCGATCGAACGCGTCGGACTCTTCGATGAGTCCATCCGTCGCGGCGAAGACTGGGAGCTCAACCTCCGCCTGCGCCAAGCGGGCTACACCGTGTGGTTTGACCCGCAGCTGTCGGTGACGTACTGGCCGCGTGAAAGCTGGACGCGACTTGCCCGCCAGTTCTTCGCGACCGGCACGTGGCGCGCCGAGCTGGTGCGCCGCTTCGGCCGCCGCAACTCGATCCGCTTCTTCGCACCGCCAGCGCTCTTGCTACTCGTGGTGCTCGCTGTCGTCGTCGGGGCGCTTCAACTGACCGGCGTTTTCAGCGGCGTTATGTCGCTCATCACGTCGCTCGTCTACGTGCCCCTCGCACTGTACGCCGTGCTCATCATCGGCATGGCGCTGACTTCAAAGGGCGGCGGCACAACGCTCGCCGACAAACTATGGACGATCGCGGTCGTGCCCACCATGCACGTCGCCTGGGGCGCCGGATTCCTCGCGGGCACAATCCGCGGCGCGGGTGAAACTGTCGACACGTCGCGCCTCGACGGCCGCAACACTCCGCTTCCGTAACCGTTCCGCGGCTCCAGCTGATGGTTCCGGAACCATCACTCGCGTCGCCGAGGAAAGGGGCGGCTGCCGAGATTAGTCGGTAGCGAGCCAGTTCTGGTCGATGAGGCGTGCCACGACGCGCTCGGAGGCGCGGCCGTCGTCACGACTGTTGAAGCGCTTGCGCCACGTCGCGTAGCGCTCGGCGAACAGCGTTTCGCGCTCGGGGTTCGCCAGCGCCATGTGTAGGTCAGACTGGCTCGATACCACGGGGCCCGGGGCGTGCGCGACGAGGTCGAAGTAGAAGCCACGCAGGGCTCCGCGGTAGTGCTCGATGTCGGGCACGAGGAATGACATGGGCTTGCCGGTGACCGAGAAGTCGAACATGACCGAGGAGTAGTCGGTGATGAGTTCGTCTGCGGCAAGGATCAGGCGCGACGTGTCAGGGAACGACGTGACGTCGATCACGCGGGGCCCCGCGGTATCACGGCCCGGCAGCAGCGTACGGGAGTGACCACGCACCAGCACGACAGCGTCGGCGGCGTGGGCGAGCGCGTCGAGATCGAGGAAGTCGACCATCTCGGTGCGGTCATCGCGCCACGTGGGCGCATAGAGCAGCACGCGCTCCGTCGGTTCGATACCGAGGATGTCGCGGACCTCGTTGCGATTGCCTGCGACGAGCACGTCGTTGCGTGGGTAGCCTTCGGTCCACAGCGCACCGCGGAACCGGTAGGCGGCTTTCAGAATTTTGGCGGCGTACGCGTTTTGTGCGAGCAGGCCGTCCCAGCGCCGTGACTCACGAATGACCGCGACCATGCGGCGGGGGTCGAAACCGGGGCGGTGCAGGGCGAGCCGCTTGAGCGGCGTGCCATGCCACGTCTGCAGCACCTTCTGGCCGGGGTGTCGCGCGAAGGCACGGCGCAGCCAGTCGTTGACGATGAGGAGGCGCGATTCGCCGCGGGCACGCCACCACTCGGGCGAGCCTTCAACGACAGCGATGGCGCCGCCAGGCACGTCGACGGAGAGGTCGACGACGCTCCAGTAGCGGGTGACGTTCGGCAGTCGGCGAGCGATCTCGCGATCGAGGGCGAGCGGGTTACAGCTGGCGTTTCGACCGTAGAAGCTCTCGAAGAAGACCGCGTTTTCGAGCTTTTCGCCGGATGCGGTGTAGCGACGCTCCAGCGAGCCTTGTCCGTCGGCGGAGCGGTAGACCGGGTCGATGGGGGCCGAAATCGTGACGACGCCACCGGCCACCTGCACGCGCATCACCGTGGCGTTGGTCTCTGCCAGCGTCACGCTGTCGAGGTCGGCATCGGTTTCGATGCGGTACTCCCCCGCAGGCAACGGCAAAACCGAACCACCCCAGCGCGACTGCGTGAGCGCGAAAACCAGCTCCGTGGTTCCGTCGACCTCATGAATGGTGCCCAGCACGCGCGCACGGGCACCCACCAGCTCAGCCTTCGTGGGCGGCACGGTGATGCCAGAAATAACGAGACTCGTATCGCGAACGAGTATCGAGGTCATAACGTGCCTTTCCGGGGCGAGAGTGACAATCGCCGTTGAATCTCACGGTACACACGTTGCGTGTTGTTTCCGTCGCGGAAGTCGTGAACACGCGAAGAAAGTTGTGCGGCGCGGGTGCGGCGCGCATCAAGAACGGCGTCGTCAGACAGCATCTCGTCGATCTGTGCGGTGGCTTCGTGCCACGTGGTGGCGTAGTCGGAGCCGGCGATGTCGCGGTAGGAACCATAAAATCCGCGGGTGCGCGCGTATTCTTCAACGTCGGGAGCGAGATAAACAACGGCAGACGGCGTGAGACCAACGTCGAAGAGCATTGATGAGTAGTCGGTGATGAGCGCGGTGACGGCCGGGAGCGCGGGCGTGATGTCACGAATCACGTCAGAACCGACCATGCGAACGCGGTCGGTGTCGAGGTCTGCGGGCGGCGTGTAGCGGCCAGCACCAAGCGGGTGCGAGCGCACGAGGAGCACGGTGTCATAGCGATCGAGCACGGCCACGATGTCACGCCAGTCGTCGCCGGTCGGAATCGCGGCATCATCGGTGCCGTCACGCCATGTCGGGGCGTACAGCAGCACGGTCTGCGGGAGGGCGCCGACAATCGGTTCGAGAATGCCGCGAGCGCGCGCGACGCGCGTTACGGCGTCATCGACGCTGAGCGGGTCGACGCGGGGTTCGCCCGTCACAATGACACGTTCGTCTGGCAGCCCGAAGGCAGATTCGAGACGCCCGCGAATCAACTGGGAAGCCGCAGGAATCACGGTAATCTGTGACGTGGTTCCGCGATACAACCGCGCCATCAGCCCACGTAGGAGTTTCGAGCCGTTGCCGAACGGGAGTTTGACGGTCTCTGGCGAATCCAGGCCAATGCGCTTGAGCGGAATACCGTGCCACAGTTGCGCGATGAAGGCGCCGCCGTTGGCGTAGCGGTTGACGTCGCCGAGGCCGTGGGTCACGACAAGCACGCCAGCGCGGGCGGTCAGCCAGAAGCCGCGGGCTGAGTGCTTGCGCACCGTCGGGACGCCGAGGGCACGAGCGTCAGCCTCGTCACGATCGCTATCGACTAACCAGACCGCATCGACCCGGTCGTTCTGGGCTGCATGCCAGAGGCGAAGGGCCCCGTCACCGATACCGGCGCCGCAGCCAAATACCCACTGTTGCCCGCGGGGAATCACGAGCGTGGCGATGCGCCCGAGCCCGTAGAGCGGGATGCGCAGGAGCTTGGCGACGTTGCCTGCGCCAAACGAAAAGGAAGCCACCCCGCGAGCCTATCGCGGGGTGGCTTCTGGTTCGGGCTCGTTATTTGAGCGAACCCAACGTCACGTCAACTTCAAAGGTTTCGCCACCGCGGATGTAGGTCACCGTGGTGTCGGAGCCAGCCGCGAGCGCACGCACCTGGGCAGTGAGGTCGATCGAGCTGCTGATGCGCGCATCGCCCAGCTTCGTGACGACATCGCCCTCCTTGAGCCCAGCCTCGTCGGCCGCACCGTTCTTCACGATCTCGGCGATGTAGGCACCGGCGGTCGTGGCATCCTTCATGGCGGAGGCATTGGTGACACTGGCGCCCAGCAGGCCGTGGCTCGCTTCGCCGTTCTCGATAATCTCCGTCGAGATGCGCTTCGCGATGTTCGACGGGATCGCGAAGCCGAGGCCGATGCTGCCAGCGCTGTCCGAGTTACCACCAGCGGTCGCGATGGCGACGTTGATACCGATGAGGTCGCCCTCACTGTTGACGAGCGCACCACCCGAGTTACCCGGGTTGATCGCCGCGTCGGTCTGGATAACCGCGATCGAGATGGACTCCTTCGGTGTCGACCCCTGTGCTCCTGGGACGTCGAACGTGAACGGCCCACCCTGCGAATCGTTGTTGTCGTTGGAGTCGCCCGAATCGGGCGTCGAGGGCGCTGCCGACGACGCGACGCTGATCGAACGGTTGAGTGTGCTGACGATGCCTTCGGTGACCGAGTTCGCGAGGCCGAGCGGCGCACCCAGCGCGACCGTTGTGTCACCGACGTTGAGCGCACCCGAGTCGCCCCACGTGATGACGGGCAGGTCGCTGGCGTCTTTCAGCTTGATGACCGCGAGGTCATAGATCGGGTCAGTTCCGACGACCTCAGCCTGGTAGATCGTGCCGTCGCTCAGCGTGACGCGCACGTCAGCGGCACCGGTCGCACCATCGAGGGTCACAACGTGCGTGTTGGTGAGCACGTAGCCATCTTCAGAAATGATGACGCCGGAGCCGGAACCGGCCGCCTGGTCAGTGCCCACGTCGATCGTGACAACGCTCGGCAGCGCCTCGGCGGCGATCGCCGTCGTCTGCGTGACTGATCCGGGGTTGTTGACCGTGATGGTTCCGCCGTCACTCGTCGTGACGGGAAGGGCGCCGTCATCGACGAATGAGTTGTAGGCCCACGAGCCGCCGAAGCCGGCGCCTGCCGCGATCAGCGCGGTTGCGGTGATCAAGCCGATCGTTGCGCCCGCGCGCTTGCGCGGCTTTTTCGCTGGTTCCGGAGCCGTGGGCTCACCAAATGTGTTCGACTGCGGCGGAATCGGGGCACCGGGCGGCAATGAGCCGCCGGTTGCGGCATAAGGGGTGGGAGTCGCTGCGGCACCGAAGGCGGCGCCGGGTGCAGCGGAACCATGAGTGTGGGTGGGAGCGGCGGAACCAGCGGTTGCGGGGTCTGCGGAAGCGTGCGACGTCGGCATGTGGGCGGTTGCCGGTGGCGTCTGAACAGCGGCGGGTGGCGTCCATGCGCCACCGAGCGGCGTCGTGGGCTGGTTGTCGGCGCGGAACGCGTTCGCCAGCTCAGGCGACAGCGGTGTCGTGGGAGCGTCAGCGGCCGGCATCACCGGTGGCGCGGGGCGCGGCGGAATAGCGGGGGTGGCGGCCGGCTGGTCGTTGTTGTTCGTATCGCTCATGATCTGCTCCTTCTGCAAGCTCCTTCAGGTTGCCGCGCAAGTCTGTGTTTTTCCTATGCCAGCGCCTGGATCCGGCTATGACTTAGTCTGACCACATGACTACTGTCCCCGGAGCCTGGCGTCGTGCTGTTGCAGGAGCGGGACTCCTCGCGCCTGACGGAACCATTGCTCAAACGATCTTCGCAGAGATGTCGGCCCTCGCGGCCCGTACCGGCGCGATTAATTTGGGGCAGGGTTTCCCTGACACGGATGGCCCTGCCGAGGTTCTGGACGCTGCACGTGCGGCGATTGCCAGTGGCGTGAACCAATATCCGCCGGGGCGTGGTTTTGCTGATCTGCGCGTCGCGGTCGCCGAGCACCAGCAGCGCTTTTATGGCCTGACCGTTGATCCTGAAACGGAGGTGCTGGTCACGGCGGGAGCAACCGAGGCGTTGGCTTCGGTTCTGCTCGGACTCGTTGACGGCCCCGACGATGAGGTTGTTGTTTTTGAGCCGTACTACGACTCGTATGCCGCATGTGTCGCGCTTGCTGGCGCAACGCTTCGCACGGTTCCGCTGGTGTGGCCGTCATTTCAGCCCGACCTTGATGCGTTGCGGGCGGCGGTGACCGATAGCACCCGGTTGATTCTGGTGAACAACCCGCACAACCCCACCGGAGCCGTCTTCTCGACCGAGGTGTTGACCGAAATCGTGCGGCTCGCGCATCAGCACGATGCCGTGATCGTGACCGACGAAGTCTACGAGCACCTTACGTTTGATGTGCCGCACGTTCCGGTGGCGACGCTGCCCGGGGCTGCCGAACGTACCCTCACGATTTCGTCGGCGGGAAAGACGTTCAACACCACCGGGTGGAAGGTGGGCTGGGTTTCCGGCCCCGCTGACCTCGTCGATGCGGTGCTCGCGGTGAAGCAGTTCTTGACGTATTCCGGCAGCGCCCCATTTCAGCCGGCGATCGCGACCGGGCTACGCCTGGGCGATGACTTTTACGCCTCAATTCGCACGGCGATGCAGAGTCAACGCGACATTCTGGTGGCGGGCTTGCAGGCCGCCGGGTTCGAGGTGTCGGTGCCGCAGGGTTCGTACTTCACGGTGGCCGATGCCGCGCCTCTCGGGTTTGACGATGCCACCGTTTTCTGTCGAGAACTCCCCCACCTTGCGGGCGTTGTCGCGGTTCCGGTGACCGCTTTCACCACCGAAGCGAACCGTTCGCAGTACGCTTCACTCGTGCGCTTCGCAGCGTGCAAGAAGCCGGAGGTGATCAGCGAAGCCGCCACGAGGTTGGCGACGCTGGCACCGCGGTAGGGGTGGAGCGTGAGGGGCACGCTCCAATAGATGGAGACGAGCGCAAGGGTGCGCCATAGGGGGCAACATGGCCAGCGACCGGTTCTGGAGCGCGTGGCGGTGGCTGGCGTGGGTGCTGCCGGCGCTGCTAATCGCGGTCAAGGTGATGCTCGGTCGCGGTGGGAGGTCTTATTCCTCCTGATTTACTCGCCGCTGGTCGTTGGCATCGTCGGGTTCTTGGGGTGGTTACCGCGGTACATCCTGAAGAAAAAGGGATTCACCACCGCACCCGCCCCGTTTGTCGTTCTTCTCCCCCTCTATTGGTCGAGCATGGCGTGGTACTTGCTCTCCATGACGGCGGTAGGAGCTTCATCAAGAACGCTGGCAAGCGCTTCAACAGAAGCTGATACCGCTCCGCGAGCGCATTGCCGAAGGGGGATGGTCACCGGCTGGGTCTCGTGGCCCAGCCGCGGTGGTCAATTGGCAGCCCATTGACCCCGACGGCACCAGCACGGAGAAATTCCGCTTCGACGAGTGGCCGCCGCTGCGCCCCGCTGGCTAAGTGCCGCGTTGCGCGAATGGACGCTAGCGCGGAACCACGCGGTAGCGTCGGGCGCTGAGTGACGGGTTGCGCTCGCGTACGGAGTCGATCATCGCGGCGCTAACGTGCGCGACGGCCACGCGGCGCTCGGCACCGATCGCCGCGATCTCCACGCCCGTCGGGTCGACGATCATCGAGTTGCCGACGCCGAGCGGCGGCATGTGATCGGCAGCGGCAACGTACACAGTGTTCTCGATCGCGCGAGCGTGCAGCAGCGTACGCCAGTGATGTTCTTTCAGGGGGCCACGCACCCACTCGGCCGGCACCAGCACAACCTGAGCGCCAGCGTCAACGATGGTGCGGGTGATCTCGGGGAACCGGAGGTCGTAGCAGGTCTGCATACCGAACGTCACGCCATCGACCTCGAAAGTCTGCGGGTCTTCAACGTCTCCGGGAGCAACCCAGTCAGACTCCTTCTGCCCGAACGCGTCATACAGGTGTTGCTTACGATACGTCGCAAGAATGCCACTGGGGCCAACGGCGACCGCGGTGTTGTGAACCCGCTCCCCCGATGCTTTCTCCAGCAGACCAACGACAATCGTGGTTCCAAGCCGCGCAGCAAGCGCTCGTACACCCGAAATGAACGGTCCGTCGAGGGTCTCGGCGTGCGTCACGAGAGTTTCATCGAACGGATTTGAAAAATAGCTTGTGTATTCCGGAAACAACACGACGCGCGCGCCCCGCTGGGAAGCTTTCGTGGC
This sequence comes from Microbacterium daqui, assembly GCF_050408675.1. Lineage (NCBI taxonomy): Bacteria > Bacillati > Actinomycetota > Actinomycetes > Micrococcales > Microbacteriaceae > Microbacterium > Microbacterium daqui. Next base: position 14,851 of record NZ_JBNTKF010000007.1, read on the forward strand.
GAGCTCTTGAACGGCAGGCAGGTTATCGCCCGCGATCGGGGAAAACTGAGCGACGGCAATTCCGACGGCGTCATCCGACATGGCGTGAGGCTCCTGTTGGCTGGGCGACAAGGCGTCTGCTCACCCTACCGAGAACCCGCGAAAGCCGCCTCATGGTCTTTCGCACCTGAAACCCGTGATAGGCTATTTCATGTGCCGCGGGGTGGAGCAGCTCGGTAGCTCGCTGGGCTCATAACCCAGAGGTCGTAGGTTCAAATCCTGCCCCCGCAACCAAGAAAAAGGCTCCTGATCAGAGATTTCTGATCAGGAGCCTTTTGGTTTTCCCGCCCGCCCGTCGGCCAACGCCGCGGCGGCGGCAACGACAGCTAAACCATCTGCAGGTGAATCTCTTTCACGAGCGGGTAAACCTTCTGCCCCTGCGTCTTGATCGCCTTCGACAGCAGACCATGAAGGTCTTGCGGTCACTTCGCCTCTGCAAACGCTCGGTAAATCGCGGAGTAGTCCGAAGGATTCAATTTGAGATCTTTGACAGCGGTACACACGGCCCGTTTCGTCGCCTCGCTCGTTTGGGGTGCTGTTGCTGCCGTGCTCTTCGGGGCAGGCTTCACGGTGCCCTTCGGCGCTGGCTTCTGCACTGGATTCTGCGCTGGCTTCACGAGCGTCTCGATGTTGATCACCGGTGCGACAGCGATCGTCGGTCGCACCGCGATCGTGGTGTCTTTGCGTCGGTCAGCCCAAAAATCATTGGCCGCTTCAAAGCTGCGGTCTTTGCTGACGATCACGTACTCGGCACCCACTTTAGGGCTTCTGTTCCGCCGCTCCCCACGATATTGCACGCCATGGTTCCGCTCTATGCCCGTTATGCAGGAACACACGGGCCCTCCTGCGGGGCGTCGGGCACCACACGCCGCAGGTGCGGCGCTCGGTTCCTGCGTAACGGGATGCGGAGGGCACGGAACCACGTGCGGGCACCGGAACCGCGGTGCGGCTTGCGAGGGCACGCAGACACAACAGTGGGCGGGTACCCGGAGGTACCCGCCCACTGTTGTGCAGACTTACTGGTTTTCGAGTGCGAGAAGCTTCTCGATCGCCTCAGTCAGCTTCTTGTCCGCCTCGGCGTAGGCGACCATGTCGCCAGCCTCAAGTGCTGCCTGCTTGGCAGCCAGCGCCTCAGATGCGTCTTTCAAGAGCTGCGCCTTGTCGGCGGCCGGCTCGTCGGTGGCACCCGGGTCCGGCGTTGCACTCGGGTCGGGGGTGCTGCCGCCCTGGTCATCCGGGTCGGGTTCGGTCGGAGGCGTGGTCGGCTCGGTCGGCGTCACGTCACCGTCACCGGTCTGAGCACCAGACTCACCGCCGAACAAGTCGTCCAGAGCCGCAGCCAGGGTGTCTTCGAACGCAACCTCGTCACCGAATGCGACGAGCACCTTACGGAGCACCGGAAGCTTCGTGCTACCCGAGGACTGCACGTAGACCGGCTGCACGTAGAGCAGACCGCCACCGACGGGCAGCGTCAGCAGGTTACCGCTGAGCACCTGCGAGTTACCCTGCTTCAACAGGTTCAATGCCGACGAAATTGCAGTGTCAGAGTCGAACGAGTTCTGCACCTGACCGGGGCCAGGAACCGTCGTGTCCGAGTTGATCTCGAGGAGTCTGAGCTTGCCGTAGCCCTCAGCCGGCTTACCCGCCTCGGAACCGGCGTCAGAGTCGACCGCGAGGTATCCCATCATGACCGAGCGCGAGTTCTGGCTCGATGCCGACGGGATGAACGTGGTGAACATCGAGTAGCTCGCCTCGTCCTGACCGGGCATCTTCATGGTCAGGTAGTACGGCGACTGCAGGTTCTGGTCCTTCTGCGGGTCGTTCGGCGTCTTCCAGACGTTGTCACCGCGGTAGAACGATGCTGCCGACTCGACGTGGTAAACACCGAGCATCGAGCGCTGCACCTTGAACAGGTCAGTCGGGTAGCGCACGTGGCTCATGAGCTCACCGCTCATCTCGCTCATCGGCTTGATGGTTCCGGGGTAAATCTTCTGCCACGTCTGCAGCACCGGGTCTTTATCGTCCCACGCGTAGAGCGTGACCGAACCGTCGTACGCGTCGACCGTAGCCTTAACCGAGTTACGGATGTAGTTGATGTTGTCGATCGCGAAACGCGGCTGATCGTTCGACGAGTCTTGAATCGCATTCGACAGGCTCACGTGGCTCGAGTACGGGTAGTTCGCGCTCGTCGTGTAGGCGTCAACGATCCAGACGATGCGGCCATCAACAACCGAGGGGTACGGGTCAGAGTCAACCGTCAGGTACGGAGCAACAGCTGCCACGCGGTCTGCGGGGTCGCGGTTGTAGAGAATCTGCGAATCTTCGTTCACGTAGTCAGAGAACAGAATCTGCTCTGACTGGAACTTCATCGCGTAGATAAGCTTCGTGAAGAAGTTGCCGATCTTCGGGCCACCGTCACCCGTGAAGGTGGTCTTCGTCTCGGTCTCGCCTTCCTTGCCACCACGCGGGTAGTCAATTTCGACGGGCTCGGTACCTTCCGGGGCACCAACGATCGAGTACAGCGGCGACTGCTCACCGAAGTACACGCGCGGCTCAAACTTCTCGTCAGACAAGAAGCCCTGCGCGGGAATACCGCGCTCCAAGAAGACGGGGTTGCCATCGGGCGTGCGCTTGTTACCAGCGGCAGCAACAATGCCGTAACCGTGGGTGTACACGATCGACGTGTTCTGCCAGTCGGACTGACCGAGCGCGCCAGTGTTCAGCTCACGAACCGACACCACGACGTCTTGGCTTTCGCCATCGATGTCGTAGCGGTCAACGTCCATCGTCTCTGCGAACTGGTAGTAGCCACGGTACTGTTCGATCTGCTTCACGGTCGGGCTGATGATTGCCGGGTCCATGATGCGAATCGAAGCGGTCGTCTCGGCGTCGGCGCGCAGCTGACCAGCGGTGGCCTCGGTCTCCGCCTTGAAGTCGGTGACTTCGAGATCGTCGATGCCGTACGCCTTCTGCGTCATGTCGATGTTGTGCTGGTAGTACTCCTCTTCCAGCGCAAGCTGGTTCGGCTTCACCTGCACCGTGTCAACAAACCACGGGTAGCCCATGCCGAGCACGAGGGAAGTGACCAGCAGCAGCGCGGTACCGATAAGCGGGTAGCGCCAGCGACCGACGATTGCGGTCACGATGAACAGCACGGCAACGACAACTGCGACGACCGACAGAATCGTCAGGCCCGGAATGACAGCGTTAGCGCCCGTGAAGCCGGGGCCGGTGATGCGGTCGCCTGCGCGCCTCTCAATGAGCGTCGCGTAGCGGTCCAGCCACAGGCTCACAGCCTGCAGTGCCAGGTAGAGGCCAGCAGTAACAGCGAGCTGAATGCGTGCGGCCTTCGAAATGCGCAGTTCACCGTTGCCGACACGAACGGAACCATAGAGGTACGACACAAAAGCGGTGACGAGCAGGCTGACAATTACGACGGCCGAAGCAAACGCGACGAGGCCGCGCCAGAACGGCAACGCGAACATGTAGAACGACAGGTCGAGACCGAACTGCGGGTCAACCTCACCGGAGCTCACGCTGGAGAAGAACAGCCACACCGTCTCCCACGTTGTTGCGGCGCTGAGGCCGGCAAACAGACCGAAGAAGATCGGGATACCCCACATCGCGAGTCGGCGCAGCGGTTCAACGACCTCCTGGTAGCGGTCCAGCTGTGAGCTGAGACGCGCGTAGACCGGGCGCAGGCGGTATGACAGGTTGATCGCAATAGCGACCGGTACTGCCATGCCGACGAAGCCGACGACGAACATGATCACGCGAGCGATCCACTGGGTCGTCAGCACGGAGGCGAATCCGAGCTGGTCAAACCAGAGGTAATCGGCAAACAGGTTGGAGAACAGGAAGAACGCCGCAACCAGCGCCGCGATGACAACGAGTGAAATGACAAGCACTCGTCGACCGGGGCTGGGCGCGTTCAGATTCGGCGCAGGGGTGGTGGTCACCGTTTCATCCTACGGAACCTCGCCTGGGCATGCGCCCGGTAGGCGTCCGCTCTCAGCGCACTCTCCGAAACGACTACTCCCGCATGGCCTTCGCTGAAGGCTCCGACGTTACTTCGAAGAGCAGCTCAGGAGCTTCGCGATGGCGTCTGTGTCGCCCTCGCCAATCGTCTCGACCGCGTCGCGTGCTTCGCTCAGCTTGGCCACCTTCACGACGGTCAACCCGTCGGGCACATGACCGACGACCTCGTTGCAGTTTGCCGCGGGCGCGAGGAAGTACTCGGAACCAGCACGCACCGCTCCCTGCATCTTCTGCTGGATGCCACCAATGGGCCCCACCTCGCCGACGTAGTTGATGGTTCCGGTGCCCGCAATCGACTTGCCGCCCGTCATCTCCCCCGGCGTCAGGCTGTCGATGATGCCGAGGGCAAAAATCATGCCGGCGCTCGGGCCGCCGATGTTTTCCAGCATGATCGAGACGTCAAACGGGAAGTCGTACGCGGGGCCTGCGCTGACACCGATCATCCAAATGGTTTCGCCGTCGGCGTCGCCCTTGACTGGTGTAATGACAACGTCTTGTGCCTCGCCGTCGCGGACGACGTTGACGGTGACGTCAGCCCCGTTGCCCGCCGCGATGGCGTCACGCATGTCGAGCACGTCTGCCACGGGAGTGCCGTTAATGCTGTTCACGACGTCGCCCACTTCGAGCTTGCCGACAGCGGCACCGTCATCAAGCACTTTTCCGATCTGTAGTTCAATCGGAACGTCGTAACCCAGCTCGATGAGCGCTGCCGCCGTCGCGTCGTGCTGTGAGTTCGCCATCATGAGCGCGTCTTGCTCTTGACGCTCTTCGCTGGTCTGCTCTTTCGGGAACACCTGGTCGATGTTCATGACGGCCTTGCTGGGGTCGAACCACGCCTGTGCGAGCTGGAACCAGTTGGGCGTGCTCTCGCGGTTGCCGACAATCTGCACCGTCGTCAGACTCAGCGCACCGCTCGTTTCGAAGGTCTCAACGTCAGCCGGCATCTCGATCAGGGGGATCTCGTTGCCGTCCGCGTCTTGCACCTCACCGAGCGTGTTGACGACGGGGCCGGGCTGACGAATGACGAAGCCGGAAGGAAGAATGCTCGCGAGAAACAGGCAAATGATCGCGATCGTGAGCGCGGTGATCCCTGTGATCGTGCGCTTACGGCGACGGGCTGCCGCCAGCGTCGCGTCGTCGGTCATCGTGACAGCGTCCGGCTGCCCAGAGTCATACGTGGGGATCACGTTTTCTTCCTTCCTTTCCCGCTCGTTCGCGGGAGGCGTACACGGATCCGGCGAGCAACCGCCAAGCGGCATAGCAGTGGGACTAGCGTAGAACGAGACCTGATCAACCTGCTGAAAGGCGGCTGAAGTGGCAGATAACGATTCTCCCGACCCCGAAGACTTTGAGGAACTCCTCCGCCAGCTTTTTGGTAGCGGCATGGGGGCGATCGACCCTGAGCAATTGCAACGTCTGACCGGTGGCGCGGTTGACCCCGCCATGCTGCAGCAGATGATGAGTAGCTTCCAGGGCATGTTCTCCGGCATGGCTGGCGCGGCCGGTGACACCGACGACGGCACCGTCATCAATTGGGAGACGGCCCAGCGTCAAGCGCTCCACATCGCGAATCAGAGTGGCCTCGGCATCACTACCGGCCAGCGCACCGATCTGGACCAGGCGTTTGTGCTTGCCAATTTGTGGCTCTCCGATGCCACCACGATTGCCGAGCTCACGCAGCCCGCCAAGACTCTGACGCGCGGCGAGTGGGTCGAGCACACGATGCCGGTCTGGCAAGAGCTTGCCGAACCGTTCGCAGCAACCATGACCAACTCGTTCATGTCGACGCTTGACGAGCAGGTGCCAGAAGAAATGAAGGGCATGATCGCCGGAGCCGGGCGTCTGATGCGCTCCCTCGGCGGTGCTGCCTACTCCACGCAACTGGGCCAGATCATCGGTCGCCTGTCCACTGAGGTGGTTGCCGGTGGCGACGTAGGTTTCCCGCTTCTGCCTTCCGGCGAAGCCGCGATTCTTCCGCAGAACTTTGCCGACTTTAAGTCCGGGCTCGAAGTCGCGGATGACCAATTGGCGCTGTACCTCGGCACGCGCGAGCTCGCGCACGCACGCTTGTTCCGTCACGCGAAATGGCTTCGCCTCCACGTCATCTCGCAGATCATCGAGTTCACTCGTGGTGTCGCGATCGACACGGAACGGGTCGAAGAAGCCGCCCGTGAATTCGATCCGGAGCACCCCGAACGTCTCGGCGAAATCCTGCAGAACGGGAGCTTCTTGAAGCCCGAGTCCGCTGAGCAGAAGGCTGCCCGCTCGCGCCTCGAGAACCTGATCGCCACGGTCGAAGGCTGGGTCGATGTCGTGACCACGGACGCCACGGCTCGTCTCCCCGAAGCTGTTCGCATCAGCGAGGCTGTGCGTCGCCGTCGCGCCGTCGGAAACCCCGCCGAAAAGGCACTCGGTTCGCTCATGCAGCTGGAGCTGCGCCCCCGCCGCCTCCGCGAAGCCGCCGCCATGTGGCGCGCCGTGACCGATGCCGTTGGCATCGCCGCTCGCGACGCTTTGTGGGACTACCCCGACTTCATGCCAACGGCGGAAGACATCGACGACCCGGCCGCGCTCATCGCACGTCTTCAGGCGAACGCCCGAGGCGACGAGCCGGTGCGCGACGAAATGGATGATGCTCTCGCGAAGCTCCTGGCTGGTGACGAAACGAGGCTGATTGAAGGCGAAGACGGAACCATCACGCCGCGTGAAACGGAACCGCCGGCTGATGAGGATGGTTCGGCAGAACCGCCGACCGGCCCCCACCCCGTCTAAGACAGATAACTGGCCACCCGCTGATTCGGCGGGTGGCCAGTTCTCCACAGATTGCCCTTGCGTTCACCGCAGGGATGCGGTCGCGCGCCATCATGAGGCATGACTTCAGAACGCCTCAGTCTCATCGCCCCGCCGCTCTGGCGCGACGACACCACGATGCAGTTCGGTGTGAGCGAGAGCGTGCACATCGAGCATCCGTCGCCGTGGCAGATCGAACTCCTCATGGCGCTCGAGCACGGCACCACGCGTTCCGAGCTCGGCCACCTCAGCACGCGTCTCGGGGTTACTCGGCAAGCGCCGGGGTTTCTCGACCACATCGCCTCGGCAATCGCCGTCACGACCGCACCCATTCGCGTCGGCGTCATCTCGCAGGGCACACCCACCGAAGACGCTGATGCCGCAGACGCCGCAGAAGCGTTGCGGTCGTTGCCGACGGCGACCTTCGACAGCACTCACCCCGAGGTCGTGTGGGTCGTTGCTCGCGACGTCGTGGTTCCGCGTTCATGTCGCGAACTCATGGCAACAGACACCACGCACCTCCCGATCGTGATCACCAGATCGAGCATCGTCGTTGGCCCCGTCATCACCCCCGGAGTCAGTGCGTGCGCGTCATGCCTTGCCCTGCACGAAACCGACCGCGATGCCGCATGGCCGGTGCTCGCCTCTCAGCTCGTGGCGCGGTGGGCGCAACCATTGGGTGCGGCCACGTGGGGTGAGGTTGCGCGCACGGCAACACGGCTGATGGCGATGCCAGCCTCGGCCGAATCGGTGGGCTACGAGCTCAGCGCGATGAACCAGCCACGCGTCCGGCAGTACCAACTGCACGCAGACTGCGGCTGCCAATCTCCTGCAGGAAACGCGAGGGCGAACGGCGCTGACGACCTTCGCCACGAGCCCACGACAACGCCAGCGTGCGCGCCGCTCGCGTGACGGCAACGTACGCGAGGCGGCGTTCTTCGTCGACCGCGTCGAACCCCTGCGCGTAGGCAATCGGCAACAGGCCCTCCGACCACCCGACGCTGTGCACGTGCTCCCACTCCAGGCCCTTAGCCGCGTGCATCGTCGCGAGCGTCACGGTCTGCAGCACCGGTTCGTGCTGATCCTTGCTTCGCGCCAGAAGGTCTTCGGCGAAAGCCGCCAACGTGGTTCCGGGCGGCGCTTCTTCAGCCAAACGCAACAGCGCGCGACGGGATTCCCACGCGTCGCGAAGCGCACCCCCCGCTTCGGGCGGCGTTTCGGTCAGGCCGTCTTCGGCCAGCACCGTGCGCACCGTCGGCAAGAAGCCGTGGTTGTTGGGGGCGATCGCGGCTCCGCGAAGCTTCAGTACGGCACTGCGCACTTCGGGCAGGTCAAAGAACCGCCGACCACCCATCACCGTGCACGCAATGCCCTGTGTGGCAAGCGCCTGCAGGAGCGGCGCGGACTGCGCCTGCGCGCGGTACAGCACTGCGATGGAAGCCGGTGAGACGCCCTGCTGAATCTGCTTGCGAATCGCCAGCGCAACGCCCGCGGCTTCATCGTGCTCAGTTTCGTAGGCCGTCACTGCCGGAGTCGGCGACTCGGTCTCCGCCGACGGGGTCAGCGTGAGCGCGCCCTCGCGGCCGCGCATCAGATCGTTGGCCACCGCAAGAATGGCACCGTCGGAGCGGTAGTTGCGTTCCAGCTTCACGACCGTGGCATCGGGGTATTCCCGCCCAAAGTCGAGGAGGTAGCGGTTATCAGCGCCGGCGAACGAGAAGATCGTCTGGCTCGCGTCACCCACGACACAAATGTCGCGGCGCTCCCCCAGCCAGAGCTTGAGCAGGTGATGCTGCAACGGCGAAACGTCCTGGTACTCGTCGACCGTGAAGTGCCGGTACTGTTCCCGGATCGCGGCAGCAACACGTGGTTCCGCCTCGATCATTCCGGCGCATGCCAGAAGCACATCTTCAAAGTCGAGTTGGCGACGCTCATCTTTGAGCTTTTCGTAGGCGTGCTGCACGCGCGTCATGGCTTCGGTCGACAGGTGAGCCGCGCTACGACCCGTGGCGGCGTACTGCTCGATCGAGCGCATCTGCACTTTGCGCCACTCGATTTCGCTGGCGATGTCGCGCAGTGCTGGCGTGCTCAGTGACATGCCGATGCCATCGGCGGCGTGGGCAAGCAGTCGAACCTTGTTATCGACGATGTTCGGCGCATTTTCGCCGCCAGACACCTGGGGCCAGAAGAAGTTGAGCTGCGACAGCGCAGCAGAGTGGAACGTGCGTGCCGCAACACCCGGCACGCCGAGTGCCCGCAACCGCCCGCGCATTTCACCGGCAGCCTTCGACGTGAAGGTAACGGCCATCATGCGGTTCGGGCTGTAGGCGCCGGTGTCGACGCCGTGCGCGATACGTCGCGTGATGACACGCGTCTTGCCGGTACCGGCACCGGCCATGACGCAAACGGGCCCGCGCAGGGTGCCTGCGGCTAGACGTTGCTGGTCGTCGAGTCCGTCAAGCACGCTCACGAGTGGGCCCACGACGAGATCAGTGCGTAAGCGATGGAGGCGGAACCAGGGAGAATGACGTCAGATTCGCCAGCGTACGCGGCGCGAACTTCAGCCTTCGTGAACCAGCGCACTTCCAGAATCTCTTCGCCGTCGGCCTGGGCCGCTTCGGCGGCGTTGACGTCGGCGAAGAAGCCGAGCATCAACGAACGCGGGTAGGGCCACGCTTGCGATCCGAAGTAGCGCACGCCGTGCACGGCGACCCCGGCTTCTTCGGCCACCTCGCGGTGAACGGCAGACTCGAGCGATTCACCAGCTTCAACGAATCCGGCAAAGCACGAGAACCGGTTGCTCGCCCACAGCGCGTTGCTACCGAGCAGAATATGGTCGTCGTCAACAACGGCGACGATGATGGCGGGGTCGGTTCGCGGGAAGTGCTGACGACCACAGTCGTTGCACTCGCGCATCCAACCGGCCTGCTTGAGGGTGGTGGCGGAACCACAAAATGCGCAGAACGGGGCATCGACGTACCAGCGGGCGAGGCTCAGTGCCTCAACGAAAACATCGGCATCGAAGGCAGGAATGTCGCCGCCGCAGACGCGCAGGCTCTGCCATTCGCCGCCCATTTCGTCAACGGTCGTGCCCTCGTCAGGCACGCAGACGACATAGTTCAGGCCGTTGGCGGCACCGAGAAAGCCCCAGTTCGCGCTGCCTTCAATCGCAAACGGTGATCGGGCGGCCAGCGTTCCGGCTGGTGAAAACAAGGTCTCATCGCCACGGACAACAATGACGCGCGTTGCCGGGTCTTCCTGCAACGTCGCCATCAGATCGTCTTGCGTGCGTCGCTCGGCAGCACGATCAAGAACAGATCGCGAGAGCGGCGGCAAGAACTTCTCGGTACGCATCGACTACCTTTCTCGCCGGAGTGGCGCGTGCTGACATGCGGCTGGCCGCATACCCTGGGGACATGGCACGCTCACCTCTCACTCTAGCCGCGTCCGTCAGCGCAGCCCTTCCGGGTGCGGAGGCCACGAGGGTGCAGGCCCTGACGACTCATTCGGCCGGGCGCAACGAGTCCGCCGTTGTCACGCTGACCGATGGTCGCACCGTTGTGGTGCGTATCCCCGTCGAGGAGAGCACCGCGAGCGAGCTCGCCACCGAGGCCCTCGCCCTGCGCGCCCTCACCGACGGTGCCCGCGCTCTCGCTGACTTCCTCATTCCCGAGTTTCTTGGTTCCGCCGCCACTCCCCCGTCCCGCGCATTTGTGACCACGTTCGTGCCGGGATACCAGGTCGACACCGCGCAGATCCCGGCGGGCCCGGGAGTCGCGTACTCCCTGGGCGCGACGCTCGCGCAGGTGCACGCCCTGCCCATTTCGATCGTGCGTAATGCGGGCTTGCCGGCGCGCACGGCGCAGGAGGTTCGGGCCGATCTCGAAAAGGTTGTCGAAGAAGCATCGGCGACCGGGCGTGTTCCGGTTCGTCTCATGGTGCGGTGGCGTGAAGCATTGGGCAATGACGCGCTGTGGCAGTTTCAGCCGACGATTACGCTCGGCGGCGCCGACGCGCTGGCGTTCGTCTACCACGACATTGACGACGTCCCCACGGTCGCTGGCGTGATCGACTGGCACAGCTTGAGCATTGGCGACCCGGCCGTTGACCTGCAGTTCTTGCAGACGGCCCCCGATGCCGCCGACTCCGTTCTTGACGCGTACCGGGCGCGTGCCGCGCGGGCTGGCGACGAATACTTGCGTGCCCGCGCTCGCCTGCACGCCGAGCTTGAGTTTGCCCGCTGGCTCCTGCATGGCCGTGACACCCACGATGACGCGATCATGGACGACGCTGGGGCCATGCTCGACTCGCTCGCCGAGAACGTGCGTGAGGAAGATCTCATGCCCCTCGACGACAAGATCGACCTCAATGACGCGCTGGCAGCGATGTCGAACCTGCCGGAACGTGCTCCCGTCGGCGACACCTCGATGCACACCGACGCCTACGATCCGGAAGAGCTCGCACTCTCTGGCGTCTCACAGTCTGAACTCAGCGCCGTTGACCCGGCACGCGAATCGCGCGTTCGCGCCGCGGCAGCAGACACGCAAGCGCTGAGCCGGGAAGAGCTGTTGGCCGCTGACGCTGATTTGCGCGAGAGCGCCGGAACCAACGGCGCGGCAAAGAAGCACACGACCGGTGAGATCGTGGCTGAGGCCAGTGCCGACCTGCCGTTTGGCTTGGAGCCGCTCGAAGAGGAAGACCCGAACGCGACACAACCGTTGTCGCCGGAGGCCCTCGCCATCATCACGAACGATCAGGAAGAGGCGGCACGCGCTGCGCGCGCCGCGATCGACCGCTGGAAAACGGGCCCGATCTAACCGACGCTCGCCGGCTGCGGCACGCTTTCGCGATTCGCGAGTGCTGCCCGCCACCGCTGTTTGAGTTCGTCTTCGGTTGCCGGGTTTTCTTCCCGCAGGATGAGGTTGTCGCCGACGTAAAACAACGCGGCATCAATGTCATCGAGGGGCACACCGTGGGCCTTGTGGTAGGCCAGACGGTACTGCGCGAGCTGAAGCATACGCTCGTCGCGCTCCTTCTTGGTCACGGGTGGCTTGCCCGTCTTCCAGTCCACGATTTCAATGCGACCGCCACGGTCGTCGCGGCGATAGACGGCATCGAGCTTGCAGATGATGATGTGGGAATCTGCGCCGTCTCCGGGCTCGAATAGGTAGTTCACTTCGGTCTCGACGGCGATCGGCTGTAGATCAGCCCACTCGCTTGCGAGGAAGATCGTGCGCAGCTCGGTGAGCCGTTCTTCGTCTTCGCGCGCAACCGTTGTCATCTCCGCTTCGTCGTCGCGCTCCCACGTGCCGTCGTCGAGTGACGCCGCGGTCGCCACGAGGTCAGAACGTTGCTCGACCCACTGGTGGAAGAGCGTGCCGATTCGGGTCTGTCGGTACGGACGCTCCGGCATCGGCCGCAGCACATCGGCAGTCGTCGCGTCGAACGCCGTGACGTAGTCCTTGAACCGCGACGCCGGAATACGCGTGGGCGGCGTGAGTGCGAGCGTACGAGAACGGGCCTCGCGTTCGGCGAGCAGGAGCGCCAGCACGCCGTCTTTTTCCGCCGGTTCGGCGTCGCGCACCGCGCTTGCCGCTGCTTCGACCTGTGGCCGACGGCTTCCCAGCGCATCGAGCGGCCATTGCAACGTGCGGCCCTCAGCTCCGGCGGGGTTCTCCCCTTCCGGCTCGTCGGGTGGCATCTCATCGTCCCGGCCGAGCGCGGTCAGCATTTCAGCGAGGTAGCGGCTGGGCTTGCGGTGCTTGGACTGCCCACCCCAGAACGAGCCCGACAGCATGAGGGCGCTCCGGGCACGCGTCACCGCGACGTACGCGAGACGACGCTCTTCCTTCTCCTGGTGATCGCGCTCCTGCTCCTTGAACGTCTTCACGGCGTCGTTGACTACCTTCGTGGTCGTCGTCTCATCAACGCTGAGGTCGAGTTGCGGGAGCGCCGCACGGTCGCCGCGGAACGCATACGGCAGCGTTCCGAACGACAGCCAGCCCATGGTTCCGCCAGTCTTTGGCAGTTCGTCTGCAACGAGGCGCACGACGGCAACCGCATCCCATTCGAGACCTTTGGAACCGTGAATCGTGAGCAATTGCACGACGCCCGGCTCGGGCGGCTCGGTACGCGGCATGAGCTCGTCGGTTTCTTCAGCGTGATCGAGCCAGGCCAGCAGCGACGCGATTGTGCCACGGTCATCGGCGGCGAGGAAGCTGCGCACTTCGTCGACGAACGCACGCAACTGCGTGAGTGCGATTCGTGCCGGGCCACGGGATTCGTTGGCGGCGAGTTCGACATCGAGGCGCAATTCGAGCTCGATCTGGCGGATGATCTCCGGAATCGACGTGCCCGCACCCCGTCGCAGGCGCTCGAACATCGCCCCTGCCTCCTTGAGACGCGCGCGGCCCTCGGGCGTGAAATCACGCAGCAGCCCGTGCTCGCTGCCGACGGCGCGCACGAACTCGAGGGCGTCAATGATCGACAACTGTTCATCGGCACCGGCCGAGCCGCGAAGCTTCGCGATCATCTCCGCGGGCAGCTTGCCGAGCGACTCATCACGTTGCGACAGTGTCGACGCGAGCGCGTGTAGCGCCGCCATGTCAGCAACGCCGATGGCGAAACGCGGGCCCACCAACAGGCGAATCAGCGCCGAACCCTGAGTGGGGTCAGACATGACGCGCAGGGCGCACACCACGTCGAGTACTTCGGGCGTTGACAGCAGGCCACCGAGACCGAGAATGCGGTGTGGAACGCCGTGGCGGCCGAGCGCTTCGGCGAATGCCTGCATGTGGCGCTTCGCGCGGAACAGGATGGCACCGGTCTGTTCGGTGCCGGTGGCGGCACGGTGTGCGGCTCGAGATTCACGGAACCACGTGGCTACGGCGTCGGCTTCGTCGTCGATGCTCTCTTCAAAACGGCACTCGATGGTTCCGTCTTTCGCTCCGGGGCGCGCATCAAGCTCTCCAACGGTGATCTTCGTCTGGTGGCGGAGCGGCTCGAGCAGGGCGTTAGCGGCACGAAGAATCGACGTGTCGTTGCGCCACGAAATCATCAGCGAGTAGTTGGCCGCCGGGGTTTCGCGGGCGAATGCGGCGGCGAATGCGTCGAGGTTATCGGCGCTGGCACCGCGCCAACCGTAGATCGATTGGAATGGGTCGCCGACCGCCATGACCGGGTGGTCGTGGAAGATCGCGCTCAGCAGCTGGGTCTGAATGACGGACGTGTCTTGGTACTCATCGAGCAATACAACGCGGAATTGTTCGCGGAGGTTCTGGGCGACAACCGGTGCAGCCTCAATGATTTCGAGGGCGCCGGCGACCTGATCGGCGAAGTCGAGCACTCCGCGAGCGTCTTTGGCGGCGGCATATTCTTGCGCGAGTTGCGCGAGCAGCGGCATCGCCGAGAGTGCCTCAATACCCTTTGCCGGGTCGGAGGTTTTCGCCGTGATGATGGGTCGCAATGCTTCGGCGGTGGCCTGCGAATACTGCGCAACTGCGGTCAGGTCGGCACGGTGATCGAGGGCGTCGCCGGCGAGCTTTTGCACGGTGTTGACGATCGTGCTGAACGCGCGATCGGCTTCGGCGAGGCGCGCATCATTGGAGCGCACCACAACGCTGCGTGCAAGCAACCATGAGCCGGCGGTCGACAGGAGCGCGGCTTCGCTGTCGCGGCCGATACGAGCCGCGTTCTCGCGCACAATCGAATCGGCGAACGAGTTGTACGTTGCGACGCGCGGGCGCAACAACATGTCGTCAGACGCGGGTGCGCTGGCTGCCGAATACCCGGTTTGATAGCGGTCGGCGAGGCTATCGAGAGCCTGCGCAAAGTTGCGCGGCTCCACCTTGTCCAAAAAGCCGAGCTCCACGATTTCGGGCAGGTGCGGGAGCAACCCGCGCCGCTTGAACTCGTCAATGCGAGCGAGGCGCACCATGATGCGTTCGGCCAACTCCCCCGCGGCCTTGCGGGTGAACGTCAGACCCAGGATTTCATCGCGCTGCACGTGGCCGTTGGCGACGAGCCACACCACGCGCGCCGACATCGTTTCGGTCTTGCCACTGCCGGCACCAGCCACGACGAGTGCCGGCGTCGGGGGCGCCTCGATGACACGCTGCTGGTCAGCGGTCGGAATGGGCAGGCCGAGCGCCTGTGCGATCGTGGCTGCGCTGAGGGACAGCGGGCCGGTCCAGGTTGTCGTCATGATGCGCTCACCGCGCCCACCGTGTGGATGCGGCACACCGCGAACCTCTCGTCGTTACAGTGCGTGTCAATGTTGGCTGTGAAGGAGTCAGACGCCATCGTTTGCGCGCTGTGAACCACTTGCGCGATAAACGCGGCTTGCTGCTCCGCCGTCATCGATGGCTGGTGCGCAATGCGGTAGTGCGTGTCTTTCAACGTTTGTGAAATCACGACGAGCCGAGCGCCGGCCCCCTCATCGGGAGCAACGTTATTGACGGCGCCCGCCCGCACCGCGAGCTGGTAGGCCGCGAGCTGCGGATCTTCGGTCACCTTGTCGTTGCTGACGCGCTTTTCGCTCTTGCCGGTCTTCAGGTCGACAATGACGACGCGGTCTTGCCCCTCGCGCTCTGAGTCGAACGGGAGCGCCTCGCCGAGCTTCGCAGGGTACCGCTCGACACGGTCAATCGACCCGCGCACGACAGCCGCGGGCAATGCGGGGGCGTCGTCGCCACGCACATAGACGTCTGCCGGCGACGTGGCAGAAAACGGCACCACGACTTCGAACTCAGCCTCCGCCTCGACACGCTGGCCCTCGTTCTTGCGGAAGTTCTTTTCGTAGGCCGCGAGGCGTTCGATGAGCGTTGCCGCCCACTTCTTTTCTTTCTCCGCGATCCAGTCCGCTTCGAACTCCAGCTCGGGCCATCGGCTCTCGACAATGGCCGTCAGTGCCGCGATGTTGCCATCCGGAACCTCCTCCATCGCCGCGTGCAGAATGGTTCCGAGCCCCGTTGAGAAACTGCTCGTGTTGCCGCCGAGCGAGCGAATTGCCCAGTCCACCGGGCAGTCGTGCAGGTTCTTCATGCGAGACGGCGACACCGAAACCGTGGCGCGCTCCGGGTCGCGCAGTGGCGTGATCGATGAGAGGGGCGCGACGCCGTACCACTGCTGCGGATCAGCGCCCGGAACCCCCTCGTGCGCCAAGAGGGCAAGCTCGGTCGTTGCCTGGGTGCGTGTCACTTCATCGACAGTTGCCGGGTCACTCGTGAGGGTGCGCCGGTGCTGTGCGACGAGTCCGCGTAGCGTCAGCGGGTGCTCAACGAGGTCGTCGTTGAATGACGGCTCGGGCAAAAACGCGAACAGCGCGCTCGGGCCCGTGTCATCGTCGTCGACCGCCGTCACCACAAGACGCGAGCGCGCGCGCGAAACGGCACGCACAAACAACCGCAGCTCATCGTGCAGTGCAACCTTGCGGCGGTCAGTAGCGGGCGTCGGCGTGTGGTGATCGTCCAGCCGGAACGCTTCAACCGCCCCGGGCAACTGCCACGTGTCGAGCAGAGTGCCGCGCAACCGCACGTTGGGCCACACACCGTCTTGCACGCCCGCGATGATCACCGCTTCATACTCGGCGCCGAGCGCCGTTGCGGGGGTCATGACGGTGACGGAACCAGCACGCGCGGGTGAAGCGAGTGAATCTTCTGGCACGTCGCTGCCGAGCAGTTCACGGATAAACGCTTCAGCACCGGCTTCGGGCGCGCGCTCGACGGCGCGTTTGGCCGCGTCGAACAGGGCGACGAGGGCATCGAGCGAGCGTGAGGCTTCAGCCGCCGTCGCACCGGTGCCAGCCGACTGTTCGCGCCACACTTCGGCGAGCGGCCGCCCGAAAATGCGTGCGCTCTCCCACACCAGCCACAGCAGGTCGTGAGCGGTGTCGCCTCGGAGATATGCCTCGCGCGCGTTCGCTAACGTCTGCGCGAGGCGCTCCGCGGCGCGAGCCTCGGGGGTGTCAATAACGCTCAACTCGAGCGGTGATGCGACGGCGCGTGCCAATAGCGCAACCGCACCCGTGGTTCCGCCCGCCGCCAACTCGCGGTGACGGAGTCGAGCTCGCAAGCGACGCAGACCCACCGCGTCGAGCCCACCAAACGGCGACAGCAACGCGAGCGCAAGCTCTTCGCCATCCCACTCCTCCGGCACCGTCATGGCGATTTTCAGCAGACGCAGGATGTCGCGCACCGTGGCCTCCCGGCCGAGCGGACGTTGGATTCCGGCGGCACGGGTCGGAACCTCGCGGGCGGCCAGCTCGGTCTCCAGCGTCGAGACCTGGCGGGTGTCGTGCGCGAGCACCGCCATGCTCTCCCACGCGATGCCGTGCAGAACGTGCCATTCGCGCAGGGTGCGCGCGATGATGTCGGCTTCGGCGTACGGACTATCGGCGAGGCGGGCAATGACGGAACCATCGGGCTCGGGTGCGTCGCCGGGTGGACGACGGTGCTCCACGCGCCCGGAAACACCAATCGCCTGGGTGAGAGAACGCGTGACGTGTACGAGGGCATCACTCTGCCGGTGCGCGCCCGTGAGCACGTACAGCGTGACGAGTTCGGCCGCGAGCTCAGCAAAAAGCTGCGGAGTCGCGCCGCGGAAGGAGCCCGAGCTGATGTCAGGGTCACCGAATGCCAAGACGGCGACACCTCGGCTTCGCAACGCGCGCAGCAGGTCGATGCCGCCGCGCGTCAGTTCTTGCGCGTCGTCGACAAGAACAACGCGCAAGCGTGCGAGAGCGCCGAGCGCTGCACCGTCAGCACCGGCGTCACGCACAATCTGCGCAGCCTCAGAAATGAGTTCAGCCGACTCGCGATGCGCGGAGCGCATGTGCGCCAAGACCGCGCGGTAATCGGCAAGGAAGGACGCGATCGCCGCCCAGTTTTCGTTGCCGCTCTGCGTCGCAATGGCCGCGAGCTCGGTGGCGTCAATGTCAAGCTGCGCGCACTCCGCGAGAAACGCGCGGAGCTCGGAGCGAAACACTTGCGAGCCGCGAGCAGCCGGCGGTAGCGAATCGGGCCAGCGGAACGTACCCACTGCTTCGTCTTCAGCATCGCTGGCCAGCAGGTCGGCGATCAGGCGGTCTTGATCAGCACCGGTGAGCAGTTGCGGCGGCGGGGCCGACGTGTAGGCGGCTGCGGCCCGCACAACCTGGAACGCCAGGGACCCGACGGAACGCGCGAGGGCTCCGGGCGTCGCGATCGCGGTTTGCACGCCCAAAACGTCACGCACGCGGGTCGCCGTTTGGCGCGACGGCGTGAGCACAATAATCTCGTCGGCAGACACATCGTGCGACTCCAACAGGCGTCGCGCACGCTCCACGACCACGCGCGTCTTGCCCGCGCCGGGCGCCCCAATAACGACGCCGCTCGCCATCGTGGGCAGCGTCACGACGTCGTTTTGCGAGGAATCCCACACGGGTGTGGGCGCGGCAGCTTCGGGCATGATTCCACGGTAGCCGCAGCCTCCGACATCGTGGCTCTGCACCCGCAGTCTTCGTGGTTCCGCACCCGCAAAATTGCGGCGTTCGCCCTCAGCGTTCAGCGGGGCTGACGTCGTTCGCTACCGTTAGGCTGGTCACGTGGCCCCACGATGGGGCACTACGAAGGGATTAACCGTGGAGATTCGCGTCGGCATTGCCAACATCGGTCGTGAGCTGAGCTTCGAAACCGATTCCCCCGCAGACGAAATTCGCGCAGCCGTCGCTGACGCACTCGAGTCGAAGGCCGCATCGGTCTCGTTTACCGATTCGAAGGGCAGCAGCTACATCGTGCCCACCGCGTCGCTCGCCTACGTTGAAATCGGAACCGAAGAGTCCCGTCGCGTCGGATTCGTCGCGTAACGAAGCTTTTATAAAAGAGGCAGGCACCACACAAGGTGCCTGCCTCTTTTGTTGCTTGGGCGGGAAGCCTAAGAAGCGAGTCCCATCGCATCCATGCGGCGGGCGTGGCTTCCCATCAGCGCCGTGAACACGGGTTCTACGCGCTCTTCGTCTTCGGTGTCGAGTCGCTCGGATGCGAGAGCACCGCGGGCGACCAGCAGGGTGTCGCCGACGAGGCGACGCCCCCACATCGACAGCAGCCAGCGCCACTCGTCGTCGCTCGTGATGGTCTGGTGAATGATGTCGGCGATCTGCGCGCGGTCGTTATCGACGCCGAGAATTCGTGCGACGCGACGGCCCGTGTCGCCGTAGCTGGAGGCGAGGGCAAGGTAGAAATCGTCGAGCATGCCTGCGGTGATGTGTACCGAGAGCATCGTTTCGCGCGGCCGCTTGCCAATCGTCTTGCGACGGAAGGCATCGAGCTCTTCGCGGAACGGCGACATCAGCGCAGTCGGCTCTTTACCGCGCTCGACAATGAGGTCGGTAAGGCCGCGGTGCTTGGTGAGGGCCGCGCCCGCCGCTCGAGACAGGGCCTCTTTCTCGTCGAGGTTGTCGGTGGCGCGAATGAGTCGCGTGATCGTCTCGAAGTAGCCGAGCTGCAAATAGGCGGCCTGCCCCAAGAACCGATCGATATCGGGAGCAAGCTCCGCAAAATCAACTCGTACGGCGTCACCAAAGTCGCCGCGCGATCGCAATGTGAGCGCTTTGCCCTCAGGCCGGCGCTGCCAGAACCACTTCACCACGTGTTCAGCCTAGTTGCCCCGGCCCTCGGCCGTGGCTATTCACGCGGTGGCTGACACGCAGAAATCGGCTGGTCATCGGGCGGCGCGCCCGCCTCCGGTACGATGGAACGGTTCCAGCGTTGGATTGGAACCCCCGCGCCCGGAGCTGAGAGAACGGCGTGGACCACTGAGCGGCAGACTTTCACTGCCAGACAGGCGCACATTACGTGACCACTTTCTCTGACCTGGGTATTGACCAGGACATCGTCGACGCGCTCGCAGCGCGCGGCATCACCGAAGCTTTCCCAATCCAGGAGCAGACCATTCCGCTCTCGATGCCTGGCCAAGACGTTATTGGCCAGGCAAAGACCGGAACCGGCAAGACATTTGGTTTCGGAATCCCCGTCGTACAGCGCATTGGCGCGAATCCGGAACCCGGCGTCAAGGCGCTCATCGTGGTTCCGACTCGTGAACTTGCCGTGCAGGTTTACGAGGACATGGACCTTCTGACCTCGAACCGTGCGACGAGCGTTGTCGCGATTTATGGCGGCAAGGCATACGAAGGCCAGATCGACCAGCTGAAGGCTGGCGCGCAGATCGTTGTTGGTACGCCGGGTCGTCTCATCGACCTCGCTAACCAGCGCCTGCTGAACCTCAGCGAAGCGACCGAGGTCGTGCTCGATGAGGCTGACAAGATGCTTGACCTCGGGTTCCTTCCCGACATCGAGAAGATCTTCTCGAAGGTTCCGGCTAAGCGTCACACGCAGTTGTTCTCGGCAACCATGCCGGGCACGATCGTGACGTTGGCTCGTCGCTTCATGTCGAACCCGATTCACATTCGTGCGACGGACCCCGACGAGGGCCTGACGCAGGCGAACATCAACCACCTCGTATACCGCGCGCACTCGCTCGACAAAGACGAGGTCATCGCCCGCATCCTGCAGGCTGAGGGTCGCGAAAAGGTCGTCATCTTCACGCGCACGAAGCGCGCCGCCCAGAAGCTTGTCGACGAGCTCGGTGACCGTGGTTTCAACGCCGCCGCCGTGCACGGCGACATGAGCCAAGAGTCGCGTGAGCGCTCGATGGCCGCATTCAAGGCCGGTAAGCGTGACGTGCTGATCGCGACCGACGTCGCCGCCCGTGGTATCGACGTTGACGATGTCACGCACGTCATCAACCACACGATTCCGGACGACGAGAAAACGTACCTGCACCGCGCTGGCCGTACCGGTCGCGCGGGTCGCACGGGTACCGCTGTCACGTTCGTTGACTGGGAAGACTTGCACAAGTGGGCGCTCATCAACCGCGCCCTCGAGTTCGGTCAGCCCGAGCCGACCGAGACCTACTCGTCGAGCCCGCACCTGCACACCGACCTGAACATTCCGGCCGGAACCAAGGGTCGCATCCGCAAGGCACCGACGACGCAGGCCGTGCAGACGCAGAAGCCGAAGCGTGATGGCGATGCTCCGCGTCGTCGTCGCAGCGGTGAGGGCGCAGCTGCCGGAACCACGGGTGCAGCTGAGCACACTGCTGGCGAGGGTGCAGGAACGCACGACGGCAAGGGTAGCGAACACCACGATGGCAACCCGGCACCGCAGCGCCGTCGCCGCCGTCGTCGTCCGTCCAGCGGTGGCGCACCGCAGGGTGGTGGAGCGGCTTAAGACTCCAACTTTTCCTCCGTGTCAGCTTCGGCTGGCACGGAGGTTTTTTGTTTCCGGGGCGGGTACACGAGCGTCACGAGCACAACCGAAATGATCATCAACAGGAACCAACTCGAGAGTTTCGACAGCGACACCATTTGCCAGCCGTCGAGCTGATTCGGGTAAAGCCACGCGCCCGCACCCGTCCCGATGTTCTCGGCGATCCAGATGAAGCCCGCGGCACCGACGAAGATCACGATGAGCGGCAGTTTGACGCGTCGGCGCCAGAACCGCGCGTGCATGATCGTCGGGCCCCACAGCGCCACAACGGCCGCCGTGAGCCACCAGCGCATGTCGGCGATCCAATGGTGCGTGAAGAAGTTCGCATAGATCAGCGCGGCAACGATCGCGGTGATCCACACCGGCGGGTAGCGCGTGAATGTGAGGTCGAAGAGCCGGTACACGCGCACCAGATATGAACCAACGGCCGCGTACATAAAGCCGGAGAACAGCGGAACAGCGGCGATCCGCAAGAACCCCTCGGCTTCGTATTGCCAAGAGCCGACGTCTGTCTTGAACAGCTCCATGACGGTTCCGACCACGTGGAAAATCATGATGACCCAGAGCTCTCGCCCCGCCTCGAGCCGCGTGACCAGCATCACAATCTGAATGGCGATCGCAATCAGTGTCAGCAGGTCGTTGCGGGTGAGCGCGAGGTCGGCCGGGTACAGCGTACGTACCAGCACGATCGCGACCAGCAGCAGCACACCGAACAGGCAGGCCCAGGCTTGTTTGACGAGAAAAACGCCAAACTCGACAACGCCGGCACGAAAACCGGTCGTCGGCGTGGACGCCAAGATGCGGCGCGCCCACGCATCAATGCGTTGTTCGAGCCGAGTAGGTTGCAGCACGCGCTCACCGTAACGCACCTCACCCGGGAACTTCCCCGGGAGTCAGTCGGGGTAGACCGGTTCGGTGCCGGTCGCCTGGGCGATGATGCGGGCGACGTTTTTGTCGGTTGTGGTGTTCTCGCCCGGCAGGTTCGGCTTGCCGGAGCCGTGGTAGTCGCTCGACCCGGTGACGATGAGGTCGTGCTTCTCGGCGAGCGCCGACAGCACGCGCTGGCCCTCCGGCATGTTCTCGCGGTGACCAATTTCGAAGCCGCCGAGACCCAGCTCGATGAGCTCCTCGATGATGGGCATCGGCAGCATGCGGTTGCGTCCGGCCGGGTGCGCGATGACCGAGACTCCGCCAGCTGCCGCGACAAGGCGCACCGCATCACGCGGGTCCGGCGCATACAGCGGGATGATGTAGCCCATGCGCGGGTGCAGAATGCCCGCGAACGCCTCTTCACGGCTCTTCACGATGCCGCGGGCGATCATGGCATCGGCGATGTGCGGGCGACCGACGCTCGCGTCTTCCGTGCGTTGCGCGAGCACGTCTTCCCAGTCGAGCGCGTAGTCGGCACGAATATTGCGCACGATGCGTTCGGCGCGGGACAGCCGATCGGCACGAATCTTCTCGCGCTCCGCCAGAATGCCCTCGTGATCCGGATCAAACAGGTACGCCAGCATGTGGGTCGAGCCGCCCTGGTATCGGGTGGAGAACTCCATGCCGGGCAACAGGGTCATGCCGAGTGCCTGAGCGGCCCCGGTTGCTTCGTCCCACCCGGCAGTAGTGTCATGGTCGGTCAATGCGACCGTGCGCAGCCCATATTCGTACGCAGATGACAGCACTTCGGCCGGCGGTTGCGTGCCGTCGGAGCGCGACGAATGCAGGTGCAGATCACTCGGACCACTCCAACGCTGCGCATTCGCCATATCTGAACAATATCGGAGGGAAGGAACAGGCGCTCTCGACCGTTCTCCCAGGTGTCTCCGCGTAGGCTCGAACCGTGCGGTTGTTCGGTGTTCTTGTCTCGATTGCGTTGGCTATTGCCACGGCAATCGTCACGTGGCCTCAGTTCTTCAAGCTCGAGAACACCTTCCCGTTTGCGCAGCTCGTTGCCGTGCGCGGCCCCCTCGCTGTGGGCTTCGCCACGCTCACGCTGATCGCGCTCCTACTGTCGATGGCAAAGCCCATTCGCGGATTCGCGGCCAGCGTCGCCCTCATTTGCTTTCTTGGTGCGGGCGCGAATGCCGGCATCATGCTTCTGCGTGGCGTGGGCACGGAGAGCCTGCCGCCGGCAACCGAGACGAGCCTGCGCGTTATGACGTGGAACACCGCGGGCGAAGCGACGCCGGCTGACACGATCGCCAAGACCGCAGTCGCCATGGGGGCTGACGTCATTGCGCTTCCGGAAACTTCCGAAGAGGTCGGCGAACGCGTCGCTGAACAGATGAGTGCTCTCGGTTCGCCGATGTGGGTTCACCACGTCGCGTACAACGATGAAATTGCCTACGGACCACAGGCGTGGGAAACGACGCTGCTCATCTCCCCCGATCTTGGCGATTACTCCGTTATCGCGTCGTCAGAAGATGGTTCCAGTAACACCGGCACCGTCCCGAGCCTCGTCGCCATGCCTGTTGACGGCGATGGCCCGATCATTGTCGCCGTTCATGCTGTCGCACCCCGCACGGACGCGATGGACGCCTGGAAGCACGATCTGCAGTGGGTCGCCGACCAGTGCTCCACCGACAACGTCATCATGATCGGCGATTTCAACGCGACCACCGACCACATGAGCCGCTATGGCGTTGACGACGGACTCATGGGGCTGTGCACCGATGCCGCGATGGCAACCGGCAATGGCTCCATCGGCACGTGGCCCACGTCGTACCCCGCACTTGCTGGCGCTCCCATCGACCATGTGATGACCTCCTCCGAGTGGGTGGCCACTGGTTCCGTCGTCCTGAAATCACTTGACGATTCGGGTAGCGATCACCGCCCGTTGATCGTGCAGTTGGAGCCTGCCAGCGCCGTCTCCCCATGAGAGGATTGAGCCATGACCAGTGGTGAATCAACGACGACAACCGAGCCCGAAGCCCCGGTAAACGTCAATCGCAAGCAGCCGTTCCCCCAGGGGTTCCTCGACACGATTTCGACGGGATGGGCAGAAGCGGACAACACGACGCCTGAGCTCATCGAGCAGGCACCGTTCGCGGCTCGTCGCCGTGCCGCTGTCAGCACAGCTTTTGCTGGCAAGCGCCTCGTGGTTCCGGCTGGCGCTCTCAAGCAGCGCAGCAACGACACCGACTACGTTTTCCGCGCGCACTCCGCGTTTTGCCACCTGACCGGCTGGGGCGCGCACTCCGAGCCCGACGCGGTGCTGGTTTTCGACCCGACCGCCGATGGCCACGACATCACGCTGTTCTTCCGCGAGCGCGCCGACCGCACCACGAGCGAGTTCTACTCGGACGCGTCGATTGGTGAGTTCTGGATTGGCCCGCGCCCGTCACTCGAGCAGGTTGCCGCTGCCCTCGGTGTCGCAACCGATCACCTCGACAAGTTCGAAGCAGCCGAAGGCGACCTGGTCGTTGACGAGAGCGAACAACTCACGCAGTTTGTCTCTGAACTCCGCCTCGTGAAAGACGACTACGAGATCGCTCAGCTGCAGCTCGCGGTCGACGTCACCGCTTCGGCGTTTGACGACGTGCTGGCAGACCTGAAGGCTGCCACCGAGCACCGCCGCGGTGAGCGCGTCATCGAGGGCGTCTTCGCCCGTCGCGCGCGCATGGACGGCAACGGTGTCGGCTACGACACGATCGCTGCCGCGGGCCCGCACGCCTGCTACCTGCACTGGACCCGCAACGACGGCAAGGTCGTCGACGGCGAGCTCGTGCTGATGGACGCCGGTGTTGAGGTCGACAGCCTGTACACCGCCGACATCACGCGCACCTTCCCCGTGAACGGCACCTTCTCCCCCGTGCAGCGCAAGGTTTACGAGGCTGTGCTCGAGGCTGCCGATGCCGCATTCGCAATTGCCCGCCCGGGCATCAAGTTCAAGAAGCTGCACGAAGCCGCGATGACGGTTATCGCCGCGAAGGTTTCGGAGTGGGGCCTTCAGCCGCTCAGCGCTGAAGACCTGCTGCACCCGGAGACCGGCGGTCAGCACCGTCGCTACATGGTGCACGGAACCAGTCACCACCTGGGTATTGATGTTCACGACTGCGCACAGGCGCGTCGTGAGATGTACTACGACGGCATTCTTGAAGAGGGCATGGTCTTCACGATCGAGCCCGGCCTGTACTTCCAGGCTGACGATCTGACGGTGCCGGAGGAGTTCCGCGGCATTGGCGCGCGTATTGAAGATGACGTCGTCGTTGTCGCTGATGGCGTTCGCAACCTGTCGGCCGCGATTCCGCGCACGGTCGACGAGGTTGAGGCTTGGGTTCAGCGCCTGCGCGACTAAGCCGTTTGCTTGACCAGCGAGGCCCCCGACAAACATATTGTCGGGGGCCTCACTGATGTCTGGGTGTTAGTCGGTGAGACCGTCCACCCACTCCTGGTTGTCAGCCATCCACGCCTTCACGATCTCCGTGTAATCGGTAACGTCTTCTTCACCCGAGTTGTACATGGCGTTCTCCAGCGAGAACAACACGTCGGAGTCCATCTCGAAGTCAGAGAGCCACGCGTGGACCTCGGGGAACTCTGTCTTGAAGTCGGTACCCGCGATCGTGTGGATCTCTTCCGCCGCACCCAGGGTGCCTTCCGGGTCTTCGAGGTCCTTGATGTCGAAGGCATCGTAGGCCCAGTGCGGGCGCCACAGCGTGACGGCAACGTCTTCGCCTGCTTCAAGCTTGGTCTGCAGCTCAGCCAGCATTGCCGGCGTCGACGACGTGATGTAATCCATGCCCTCGAGGCCGTACGTCGGAATCACGTTGTCCTGCGTGGCCTTCGTGAGGCCAGCACCCGGCTCAATGCCGATGAGGCGGTTGTCAAACAAGTCGGCGTTGGCTGCCAACTCGGTGAGCGAGTCGATCGGCGCGTCAGCGTTGACCGCGATGGTCAGCTTGGCGTCGGTGTTCCAGGCGCCGAGGTCATCGATCTTGTCGCCGTACTCGTCGAAGTAGTCGGCGTGCGTGAACGGCAGCCACCCGTCGAGGGCGATGTCGTAGCTGCCGTCAGAGACGCCGAGGAAAACGGGGCCGGCGTCAGCGTACTCGAGGTCGACGTTGTACCCCTTCTCTTCGAGCACGATCTTCCAGACGTACGAGGCTGCCTCACCCTCGGGCCAACCGTTGAAGACACCGATCGTGATGTCTTTCGATGCGGCAGCGTCGCCGCCGTCGCTACCGTTGTCGCCACCACCGTTGTCGGTGCTGGAGCAACCCGCGAGCGCGATGCTCGCGACGGCTCCGAGAGCCAGGGCGCGAAGAATGTTTCGCTTCTTCATGATGTTCCTTTCCTTCCGCGTGCTGTGTGCGCGGGGGTTGGGGATACCCACGTGTGTCGCGGGCCGTTCGCACGCATGCGCGTGCGGCAGATTGAATTTGAGTTATGCAGTCGCCGTAGCCTTGACAGCTACCGCGCTTCGTGTGCGCTTGGACTGACCAAACGCACCGGTAATGCGGTCGAGAATCATCGCGATAACGACGA
This sequence comes from Microbacterium daqui, assembly GCF_050408675.1. Classification (NCBI taxonomy): domain Bacteria; kingdom Bacillati; phylum Actinomycetota; class Actinomycetes; order Micrococcales; family Microbacteriaceae; genus Microbacterium; species Microbacterium daqui. The sequence continues at coordinate 41,499 of NZ_JBNTKF010000007.1, forward strand.
CCGAGACGCCCGCTTCAAAGCCGAGCGGAACATTCACCGAGCTGAGCGACGCCACGATCGGCTTTCCGAGACCGGGAGCGCCAACCATGCTGGCGATAACCGACATCGACAGCGACAGCATGATCACCTGGTTGATGCCCGCCATGATCGACGGCATCGCCAGCGGCAACTGGATCTGTCGCAGAATACGGCCGGGGGTCGCACCGAATGCGTGTCCGGCTTCCACCACCTCTTTGTCGACGCCACGAATACCGAGCTCGGTGAGACGCACGCCCGGAGCGACGGCGAACATGATGGTCGCCACGATGCCGGGAACCGGTCCGACGCTGAAGAGGAAGATGGCGGGCAACAGGTAAACGAATGCCGGCATCGTCTGCAGGAAGTCGAGAATTGGTCGCACGATATTCGAGACACGCTGGGAACGAGCAGCCCAAATACCGACCGGAACGGCGATCGCGGTCGCAATCACAACGGCGACAACCGTGAGAGCCAGCGTGTACATCGCGTTTTCCCACTGCGCGACCGTGATGATCAGCGTGAGTCCCAGCGCGGTGCCAATCGCCAACTTGTAGCCCTTGGCAAAGTAGGCGATGACGGTGAGCACCAGAATGATGACCCACGCGGGTGGCGCGGTGAAGAGCCACGACGCTCCGTCATAGATTGACGTGAAGATCTGGGCGACGACGTCAAAAAAGCCGCCCAGATACTCCTTCAAGAAGTTAATGACCTCTTTGACCGCCTTGCCCAGCGGAATGCGGGCGCCCTCGGTCAACCACTCCCAGAAATCCATTACTCGGCCTCCCCTGCCGTCGCTGCGTCAACAAGCGGGGTGAACTGGGCCACCATCTCGATCGGCGTTTGAATAATGGGCATTTCACGCGTGGTCGCGGGCACGTTGCCGAGCGCAGCCAGGAGCGTCACGCGCGGAATCACACCAATAAGGCGCTTGTTCTCGTCGACCACGGCGAGCGGCACCGGGCTCTCGACAGCGGCCTCCACAATGTCGGTCAGCAGGTCATCAGGACCAACGGTGAGCACGTTGGCGTCGACAATGGTGCGGAGGTCAGTCGTACCAGCCTTCACGGCACGAATGACGGCACGGTCGGTGACAACGCCGACGAGGCGACGGTTCTCCACGGCGAAGACCGCGCCGACCTGCTCTTCACGCAGCACGCGCAACGCACCACGCACACCCGCGCTCAGCGGCGTTGTCAGGTGTGGTGGTTCCATCACTGCACTCGCTGTGAGCACCCGCGTGCGGTCGACGTCCTGCACAAACTGGGCAACGTAGTCGTTCGCCGGGTCCGTGAGGATCTCTTCCGGCGTGCCCTGCTGCACGATGCGGCCATCGCGCATCACCGCGATGCGATCGCCGAGGAACATCGCCTCGTTGAGGTCGTGCGTGATGAAGATGATGGTGCGGCCCAGCTCTTGCTGCAGTTCGACCAACTGCTCCTGCATTTCGCGGCGGATGAGCGGGTCAAGGGCGGAGAAGGCCTCATCCATGAGGAGAATGTCGGTGCCCGCCGTGAGCGCACGGGCAAGGCCAACGCGTTGACGCATTCCGCCGGAGAGCTCATCGGGGAAGGCATCGGCGCGATCGCCCAGGCCCACCTTGTCGAGAATCTCGGCAGCGCGAGCCAGGCGCTCAGCCTTCGCGACCCCCTGGATCTCGAGCCCGTAAGCCGCGTTGTCGATGACGGTGCGGTGCGGCAACAGCGCAAAGTGCTGGAAGACCATCGAGACGGCTTTGCGGCGAACACCACGCAGCTCGCTGGCCGATGCTTTTCCGATGCTGTGCCCCTGCACGACGACATCGCCATCGGTCGGCGCCAACAGCCCGTTGAGCATGCGGATGATGGTGGACTTACCGGAGCCACTCAGGCCCATGATGACGAAAATCTCGCCTCGATTGACGGTAAAGCTAGCGTCGATGACGGCTGCGGTTCCGGCGTCAGCGACGTCGGCGCGACTCTCCCCCGCCTTCAAGCGCTTCACAGCTGACGCTGGATTTCTCCCGAAGACTTTGTAAAGATTCTGCGCAACAAGTGCGGTTTCGGACACGTTTCCCCCGGCTCGCCTCAACGTTCGAGGGGAGCTTTTCGGTCACGTCCGGGTGATGTCTACGGGGCCGCTTCGACAGCGTGTGTGCTGGCAGCTCGGGCACCAGATTTCGGATCTGGCACAAAAGACAACGACCATACGCTCGGGTTTCTTCACTGCACTGAAGTCGAAAGAAGAACCCGGCCGCGGACTGGTCTTAGGCGCAAGGCCTTCTTCCACGCTAACGATGCGCGTGGGCCAGGGCAAATTCCGAGACCGAATCGAGACTTAGACGGAGTGGTCGCGCATGAGCGTTGCAACGAGCGGCGCCAGGTCTGCGCCAATCTCATCGGCGGGGCGTTTCTTGCCCGCGACTTCGAACGAATGGCCGCCGCCTTCGATCCACGAAATGGTGGCTGCGGGCAGCGAAGCGACGATATCTTCGAGCTGCTCGTGCGGGTCGACGAACGCGTCTTTCGTGCCCTCAATGAAGAGCTGCGGAACCACGATGGCGGGCAAATGCTCGGCTCGCGGAGCCTCCGGCTTACCCGGTTGATGTAACGGATAGCCGAGGTACACGAGCCCCGCGACGCTCATATCGTCGGCGGCGGCCATCGATGCCATACGCCCGCCGTAACTCTTCCCGCACGCCCACAGCACTGGTTGCGCCGCCAGCTCAGCGACAACTGTGCGCCACGTGGCGATGGCGTGCGCGGCCGGCCCCGGCATACGCCGACCGGCCTCGGAGTAGGGAAAGTTAAAGCGCGCTGTGGAGACACCCTGCGCGCGCATGCCCTCCGCGAACCCGACCAGGAAGGCGTGGTTCATGCCTGCACCGGCACCGTGCGCGATTGGCATCATCGCCCACGCGTCGCTCGCACGTTCAACGTCGATCGTGATGGCCGCGTCGCCCTTGGGCAGCGGAACCATCAACTGACGCGTCGTCATGACGTGTGCGGGTCAGTGGTGGGGCGGTTCGCCGTGTTGTCGTGCGACGGAACCTCGTGTGCGGCGGACGACGCCGGCTGCCGGTATCCGGGAAGGCGCTCGCCATACTTGGGCGGCGAATTGTCGATGAACTTGGGTGCGCGCGGACGCATGCCACGAGCCTCATTCATAATCTGACGGGCTTTGTGAATGCTGGTCATCTTGACGGTGACGTCGTAGTGGTCAGCGACAACGGCCATGACACTCGCGAAGGCACGGCGACGACGCATGATGAAGTACGACATGAACGACAGCGCCATACCGATCGTCATGCAGATGAAAAGCGTCGCGAAATATACCGCGCCAGGAATCTCCGGGTTCACGATGGCCTGAATAGCCCAGGCGCCGATACCGAGCATGAGGCCGTTGATGAGACCGCCGCGCGCAGCGGTGAGGTAGCCGAGGCGACCGGTGATGCGTTCAACCGAGCGCAGACCGTTGCCGACGATGGCAATATCGCGCGGTGGAATATCGGCTTCGATCAGTTGTGATGCCGCCTTCTGAGCGGCTTCATACTCGGGAAATGACGCGACCGTTTCACCAATGTCGTTCTTGCCGATATTTGCACCCATCATGCTCATGAGGCCATTGTTCCACGCGCCGTGTGGGACTGCCTGACAGTTCAGTATCAGGACTACGCTGGAAGCGTGAGCACTCAGAGGGTTTTCGTTGCGCGCCTGGTCGGGTGCACCGTTTTCGACCCCTCCGGCGATCGTCTCGGTAAAGTCCGTGACGTCGTCGTCGTTTACCGAAAATCTGACCCGCCCCGTGTCATCGGTCTCGTGTGCGAGATTCCCGGCCGCCGCCAGGTTTTCGTCTCGATCAACCGCGTGACATCCATTTCCCAAGGTCAGGTCATTACGACTGGCCTCATTAACGTGCGCCGCTTTCAGCAGCGTGCGGGTGAGATCCGCGTGATGGCCGAGCTCATTGGCCGTCGTATCAACTTTGCCGATGGTTCCGGCACCGCAACGATCGAAGACGTCGCGATTGAGCGTGCCCGCTCGGGCGAGTGGGATGTGAGCCAGCTCTTCCTCCGCAAGCCGAAGACGAGCGCTTCCCCCTTCGCGAAGGGGGCGACGACGTTCGCGACGTGGCAAGAGGTGCGCGAGCAGCACAGCCCCGGTCACGCGCAGTCCGCCGAACACCTCGTGCAGTCAATGTCTGACATGAAGCCTGCTGACCTTGCCAATAGCCTGCTCGATCTGCCCGAAGCGCGCATGCTGAGCGTCGCCGTCGAGCTACCCGATGAGCGTCTTGCTGACGCCCTCGAGGAGATGCCGGAAGACGAACAGGTGCACATTCTTGAGCAGCTGGGCGATGAGCGCGCCGCCGACATTCTGGATGCGATGGAACCAGATGACGCGGCTGACCTGCTGGCTCAGCTTCCTGAAGGTCGCCTGCAGCAACTTCTCGAACTTATGGAGCCTGACGAAGCAGAAGACGTGCGCGCGCTGCTGCAGTATGGCCCCGACACCGCCGGTGGCCTCATGACAACCGAGCCGATCATTATGTCGGCCGACGCCACCGTCGCCGAAGCCCTGGCATTGATTCGACGCCACGAACTGCACCCCGCGCTTGCCGCGGCCGTGTTCGTGACGCTGCCGCCGTATGAGACGCCGACCGGGCGCCTACTGGGCGTCGTGCACTTCCAGAAAATGCTGCGCTATCCCCCGCACGAGCGTCTTGGTTCCATCATCGATGACACGGCAGAACCCGTGTTGACCTCGGCATCTGCGGTTGAGGTGGCGCGCATTTTGGCGTCGTACGACCTCGTGTCGTTGCCCGTTGTCGATGTCAGCCACCGACTCGTCGGCGCGATCTCTGTCGATGACATGCTCGACTACCTGCTGCCAGATGACTGGCGTTCGCACGACACCGAAACGCAGCACGGAGCGCGCTCATGATGGCGCGCGGACAACAGCTCGAGACGCCCCTCGGGCGCGTGAGTCGTCGCACGTCGGCGGAGTCGAAAGATCGCTTTGGCCGCTTCACGGAGTGGATCGCGCGTGCCATGGGTACGCCGATGTTCCTCGCGATTCTGACGCTGTTCTGTATCGCGTGGATCGCGTGGAACACGCTCACGCCGCCGAGCATGCGCTTTGACTCGGCCGCCAATGGATTCACTGCGCTGACCCTCATGCTGTCGCTACAAGCGTCGTATGCTGCTCCACTCATCTTGTTGGCGCAGAACCGTCAGGATGACCGCGACCGCGTGCAGATTGAGCAAGACCGTCAGCGCGCTGAGCGTAACCTGGCTGACACCGAGTACCTGGCCCGCGAAGTCGTGGCGCTGCGCATGTCGATCGACGACATGACGAAAGAGGTCATGACGCGCGACATGCTGCGCCAAGAGTTGCGTTCGCTGCTTGACGAGCTTGACCGTCGCGACCAGCCGTCGGACAGTGCTGAGGAGACCAGTGACCACCGCTGATGCCGTCCGCGCTGCTGTTGGCAGCGTGACCGACCCAGAACTACGTCGCCCGCTGTCTGACCTCGGCATGATCCGTGGCGTGCAGGTCGACGGAACCACGGCTCGTGTCGACATGGTGCTCACGATTGTGGGGTGCCCGGCAGCGACGCGCATTGAGTCGGATGTGCGCGCGGCGGCACTGGGCGTTGCCGGGGTGACAGACGCGGAGATTCAGGTCGGCGTGATGACACCTGCCGAGCGTGCTGAGCTGACCGAAAAGCTGCGTGAAGGTCGCGCGGCTCGCGTCATGCCGTTCGGCCCGGAGTCGTTGACGCGCGTCATTGCGGTGACGAGCGGTAAGGGTGGCGTCGGCAAGTCGACGATCACCGCAAACCTTGCGATTGCGCTCGCCCAGCAGGGGTTGCGGGTCGGGCTGATTGACGCTGACGTGCACGGATTCTCGATTCCGGCGCTCATGGGAATTCCTGCCGGTACGACGCCGACGCGGCTCGACGACATGATCTTGCCGCCGATTGCGCACGACGTGCGGGTAATTTCCATCGGCATGTTCTTGCAGGCGGGCGAAGCGACCGGCGCCGTCGCGTGGCGTGGCCCGATGCTGCACCGCACGGTGTTGCAGTTTCTCACCGACGTCTATTTCGGCGATCTTGATGTGCTGTTGCTCGACATGCCTCCCGGCACCGGCGATGTCGCGATCTCGGTGGGCCAGATTCTGCCGCACGCCGAGGTTCTCGTCGTGACGACGCCGCAGGCCGCGGCGAGTGACGTTGCGGTGCGCAGCGGACTCGTTGCCCGTCAGACCGGCCAGAACGTTATTGGAGTCGTCGAAAACATGGCGGCGATGACGCTCCCCGATGGTTCCGTCTTGGATCTTTTTGGTGCTGGCGGCGGCGACGAGGTGGCGGCGGCCCTGTCGACGCCTGACGCCCCGGTTGAGGTCTTGGCGCGGGTGCCATTGAGCGTCGCGCTACGCACCGGTGGCGATACCGGTGATGCTGTCGTGGTGGCTTCGCCTGATGACCCGGCGGCCGTTGCGATTGTGGCGTTGGCGACCGCGGTGAAGAATCGCGGGCGCGGACTTGGCGGCAAGTCGTTGCCGCTGTCTGTGGGTTAGCTCGCTCTTCCTTCTCACTGCAGAATCTGCTTGACTGTGGCCATGACGATTGAAGAGAAGTCGGCCGCCCTCCTGAAGCTCCACGAAGGCGACGCAATTCTGAGCGTCGTGAATGTGTGGGACGCGATTTCTGCGAAGGTCGTGGCTGAGACGCCCGGAACCACAGCGCTGGCTACTGCGAGTCACTCGATTTCTGCGACGCTCGGGTATCCGGATGGCGAGGTGATTCCGTTTGAAGAGCACCTCCTGATGATTCGTCGCATTGTGGCGACAACCGATCTGCCGGTGACCGCAGACCTCGAGGCGGGCTACGGCGACGCTGGCGAAGCGGTGCGTCGCGCGATTGGTGTTGGTGTTGTCGGCGCGAACATCGAAGACCAGATGAAGCCCATCGCCGAAGCCACGCGCGCCGTTGAGGCCGTCATGAACGCCGGCGACAAGGAGGGCATTCGTTTCGTGTTGAACGCCCGCACCGATGCTTTCTTGCGGGCGGGCGAGCGCGACCCGTCAGCGGTCTTGGACGATGCGATCGAGCGCGGCCAGGCGTATCTCTCGGCCGGCGCTCCCGTTGTGTTCGTGCCCGGCAAGCTGAACGAAGATCAGGTGCGCGCGCTCGTCGATGCGTTTGGCCCGCGCAAACTCACCATGATCGGAGTCCCTGGTTCGCTGTCACGCGACCGCCTGCAGGAGCTCGGTGTGGCACGTGTCTCGTACGGGCCGTGGTCGCAGCGCGTTGCGCTGACGGCGCTACAAGACTTGACAGTTGCGGTTGCCGCCGGCGGTGGTCTGCCCGAGGGAGCGAAGCCGCTGAATTAGGCGCACATGCGTTTTACAGTGGCCCGTTCAGCGCGTGCTGAGCAGGCGACCGCTTCAAACTGGTTACGTCGCTTCGCTGTCGTAGGGCGGGAGTTCGCCGGCCTCGAGGCGCTCGACAGTTCGTGTCGGCGTCATGGCTCCGCCCGGCGCGAGCGCAGCGATACTCCCAACGATGGGCGCACCGGCACCAGCGCCACCACCACCGGGCGACGGCACGACCTCATCAAGAATCGCCTCACGAATGATGCGACGCGGGTCGTATTGACGCGGATCCAGCTTGCGCCAGTCGACATCCTCGAACTCCGGACCCATCTCACTCGAGACACGATCCTTCGCGCCACGCAGATACTCGCCGACCCGCTTCACGAGACGCGCGAAGCCCTCGGCATACTTCGGCAGACGCTCAGGGCCGACGACCATGAGCGCGATCACAGCGATCACGATCAGCTTGTCGGCAGAGAGCCCGAAGTTCATAGCAACCAGATTACCCGCCGCGCCTTAGCGAATGCCAAGACACCACCCCGTAGCCTTAATGCGGAGGAGTCATGAGCGAACACGATGCTATTGCCCGCTTTGCCCGGGAGTCGATTATCGAACCCGAGCACATTCAGCGTGCCCGCACCCATGCCGTTGAGATCGGTGCGCACCCCATCAGCGCGGGCATCGGCGCCCAGTGCGCAGTCATCGCGGCAGCCACCGCCGCCACCAGCATGGTGGAGATCGGCACCGGAGCCGGCGTATCCGGCCTCTGGCTACTCCACGGCGCCCCCGGCGCAATCCTCACGACGATCGACAGCGAACCCGAGAACCTCGGTGTCGCACGCCAATCCTTCCACGATGCGAAGGTTCCGGCATCCCGTGCCCGCTTCATTTCGGGACGCGCGCTCGAGGTGCTCCCCCGCATGAACGAAGCGTCGTACGACATCGTGCTGATCGACGCCGACCCCGAGAACGTCATTTCTTACGTCGAACACGGCCTCCGACTGGTACGCCCCGGCGGTACAGTACTCATCCCCCGCGTTTTAAACGGCGGGAAGGTCGCTGACCCAGTGCAGCGTGACGAAACCACGCGCGCCTACCGTTCGCTCATCCAAGAGACCCAGGCATCCCCCGCCGTCGTCGGCGCCCTGTCGACGCTCAACGAAGGCCTCCTCCAACTGACCCTCCTGCCTGAGTAGGCAGCGACACAAATGGCCGGGTGAAAATCACCCGGCCATTTGTGTTGTGAGAAGTTAGGCGGCGTTTACGACGCCACTCAAAACCTCATGCAGTTCCTTGGCTTCGTCATCGTTGACGGAGACAACGAGTCGTCCGCCCCCCTCCAGCGGAACGCGCACGATAATGAGGCGTCCTTCCTTCACGGCTTCCATCGGTCCGTCGCCGGTCCTTGGCTTCATGGCTGCCATTGCGGGCCCCTTTCGTCCTGGTATACGTCTAGTTTATCGTTTTCCCGGACGCTGCCCATTCGCGGCTGAAATGTTAGGGAATTCGGGTGATGGCATTGCCGTACGCGTACATCTCGAAAATCCAGATGAACTGATAAATCAGGCACCCCACAAGCACCGCGATTCGTCCCCACAACGGCTTGATCTGTGCGGGCGCGCCCCACAGCGGAGCCAGCGGAACCAGCAATCGCAGCGTCGAAGACTGCGGAAAGAAAACCGCCACCAGATACAGGAGGTAGCTCGCCGAAAACAGGCGAACCTCCATACCCAGCGCACGCACCGCACGTGCCCGCACCAGCAGCCAGATGGTTCCGGCCACCAACAAACCGAACAGCACCCACCCCAGTACGGCCGGAATCTGCCACTGCCCAAACCAGAAGTTGAGGCCCAGAATCCACCCGTCAAACGGCAAGAAGTGCGGTGCCGAATCGGGCAGCCAATTGCGGCGCCACGACAGTTCCGTCTGCAAATATGCAGTCGGATCCCCCATTGCGATGCCCGCGATGACCGGCCAACTCAAACCCACAACCGCGGCAAGCAAGCCCGCCGCGATGATGTGGTTGATGTGCGTGAGCGGCAACGGGTCGCGGCGGCGACGGAACCATCGCCAAATGCCGTAGAGCGCGAGCATCAGCGAGAAGGCCAAGACGCCCGGACGCGTGTACCCCATGAGCGGAATCAGCAGGTACAGCCACGCGAACTGCCGAGTCACCAGCACATACAGCGCCATCAGCAGGAAGAAGAGGAAGAGCGCTTCGGCATAGCCGACGTGAAAGAGCGCGGCGAGCGGTCCATTCGCGAAGAAGACCACCGCCCACAGCGATTGCGTTTCGGTCAGCCGCGTGCGCATCAGCAGGTACAGCGCATAGCTGGCGCCAAATCCGGCCGCCAACGACACGATCGCGGCGCCGACGACCCACGAGCCGAATGGCAACGACACAATCTTCGCGAGATAGGCGTACACCGGCATGAACGCCCACGCGTTCTCCATCGGCCGGCCATCATCGGTCATCGGGAGGTCGGAGGGGTAGCCGACGTCGGCGACGATCCAGTACCAGTTCGCGTCCCACCCGAGAATGAAGTCACCAACGGTCGCCGCCGCGCCAAAGCGCGACAGCGGGCCCGATGCGGAGGCCCCAATAAACAGGATCGTCAGCGTGACGACACGGGCGACGAGATAGATCGCCGCCACCTGCACCAGCGCCGAGGGGCGAGCGGGCGCATCAAAGCGTGCGATTATGCGAGCCACGCGCGCAGAGCAGTCTCGACGGCCACGATCTGCGCGATCTCCACGCGCTCGTGATCGTGGTGTGCGAGCGAGGGGTCACCAGGGCCGTAGTTCACGGCCGGAATCCCTGCCTCCGAAAAGCGCGCAACGTCGGTCCAGCCGTACTTCGGCTTCGCGGCAGCACCGACAGCGGCCAAGAACTCCTGCGCGAGCGGCGCGTCAAGACCAGGGCGTGCGCCGGCGGCGAGGTCAGTGAACTCAACCTCGAACCCATCGAAGAACTCGCGAACGTACTCCTGCGCGGCATCGGTCGAACGATCCGGCGCAAAGCGGAAGTTCACTTCAACCTCACACAGGTCCGGAATCACGTTGCCCGCCACACCTCCGCTGATGCTGACCGCGTTCAGCCCTTCGCGATAAACGAGGCCCTCAACCTCGGCATCCCGCGGCGTGTACTCGTTTAAACGCCCCAGAATGCCCGCAGCGGCGTGAATAGCGTTCTCCCCCATCCATGCCCGAGCGGAGTGCGCACGCGTACCGTGAGTGCGCACAACGGCGCGCAGGGTGCCGTTGCAGCCACCCTCGACCGCACCATTGGACGGTTCGCCGAGAATCGCGAAGTCACCCAGCATGAGATCAGGGCGGTTGCGAGCCAACCGGCCGAGGCCATTGAGCGAGCTGTCGACCTCTTCGTTGTCGTACCACAGCCATGTGATGTCAACGACCGGCGCAACCAGTTCTGCTGCGAGCTTCAGCTGCACCGCGACGCCCGCCTTCATGTCGACCGTGCCGCGACCCCACAGGTACTCGACGCCGTCGATTTCGCGCGGTTCGGTGGGCAGGTTGTTGTTGATCGGGACCGTATCGATGTGACCGGCGATGATCACGCGACGGTCGCGCCCCAAATTGGTGCGCGCGACAATCAGGTTGCCATCGCGAATTACCTCGAGGTGCGAGTACGCGGCCAGCGCCGCCTCAATGAGGTCAGCCAACTGCTTTTCATCACCGGAAACACTCGGAACATCGCACAGGTCACGAGTCAATTGAACGGAAGAGACGGTGAGATTAAGCGTCGACATGCGAACTACTCTAGCGGCGTGAAAATTGACGAAATACTCACAGCGCCGGCGAATGACGGCCACTACCGTTGAGTTATGAATGATGAACGGTGGATTTGGGGTGAGGGTCTACGGACCACAGCACACGACGGAACGGTGCTTGACGCGCTCTTTCCGTCACCGGCAGTGGGCCGTGCCCCCAACGGCGCACAGCCCACGCTGACGGGCCGCACGGATGACCGCCGCGGCGTGACCGTAGAGGCGATCGTCCTCGAAATTGACCTTGACGCGGCACCCGCCTCCACGGAAGACGCGTACTTGCGACTGCAGGCGCTCTCCCACCTGCTGGTACGCCCGAACGAGCTGAACCTCGACGGCATCTTCGGCCACCTCCCGAACGTCGCGTGGACGAACGCCGGGCCGATGCTTCCCGCTGACGTGGCCGCACGCCGCCTCGACCTGCAGGCCGCCGGCATCCAGGTGCAGGGACTCGATAAGTTCCCCCGCCTCACCGACTACGTGCTGCCCGCGGGCGTTCGTATCGCCGATGTCTCGCGCGTGCGCTTGGGAGCGTATTTGAGCCCCGGAACCACGGTGATGCACGAAGGATTCGTCAACTTCAACGCGGGAACGTTGGGCGCTTCCATGGTGGAGGGTCGCATTTCGCAGGGCGTCGTCGTGGGCGACGGCTCTGACATCGGCGGTGGCGCGTCGATCATGGGCACCCTCTCCGGTGGTGGTTCCCACCGCATCTCGATCGGTGCGCGCACGCTCCTCGGCGCAAACGCCGGAATTGGCATTTCGCTGGGCGACGACTGCGTCGTCGAAGCCGGCCTCTACGTCACCGCCGGCTCCAAGATCATCATGATCGACCAGCCACTCCAAGCCGACGGCTCCCCCGTCATCGTGAAGGGCTCGGACCTCTCCGGCAAAAACGGTCTACTGTTGCGCCGCAACTCACTGACCGGTGCGATTGAGGCTGTCGCGCGCCAGGGCGTCGGCGTCACGCTCAACGAAGCGCTCCACGCCTAAACCAACCAGAAAACAACGAAACCCCAGCAGAGAAAATCTGCTGGGGTTCCGTCTATGTCTTCTTACAGACCCGGGTAGTTACGCTCCGGTGCACCTGTGTACAGTTGCTGCGGGCGACCAATCTTGTTCTGCGGGTCGGTGTTGAGCTCACGCCAGTGCGCGAGCCAACCGGGCAGGCGACCGATCGCGAACAGCACGGTAAACATGCGCGTCGGGAAGCCCATCGCCTTGTAGATCACGCCGGTGTAGAAGTCCACGTTCGGGTACAGGCGGCGCGACTGGAAGTACTCGTCGTTGAGAGCGATCTCTTCGAGCTCCTTCGCCAGGTCAAGCAGCGGGTCTTTCACGCCGAGCTCGGCGAGAACCTCATCTGCCGACTCCTTGACGAGCTTGGCGCGCGGGTCGTAGTTCTTGTAAACACGGTGTCCGAAGCCCATGAGCTTGACGCCGTCTTCCTTGTTCTTGACGCGCTCGACGAAGCGCTTGACGCCCTCGCCCGAGTCGCGAATCTTCGCGAGCATCTCAAGAACAGCCTCATTCGCGCCACCGTGCAGCGGGCCGTACAGGGCGTTGATGCCCGCCGAGATCGACGAGAACTGGTTCGCGCCGGTCGAACCGACAAGGCGAACTGTCGAGGTCGATGCGTTCTGCTCGTGGTCTTCGTGCAGGATGAGCAGACGCTCAAGCGCACGCGACATTACGGGGTTCACTTCGTAGGGCTCGCTGAGCACACCGAAGTTGAGCTTGAGGAAGTTGTCGACGAAGCTCAGCGAGTTATCGGGGTACAGGAAAGCCTGGCCGATGCTCTTCTTGTGCGCGTACGCAGCAAGAACGGGGAGCTTGGCGAGCATGCGAATCGTGTTGAGTTCGACGTGCTCGGGGTTGTGCGGGTCTGACTGACCTTCGTAGTAGGTCGACAGCGCCGAAACAGCCGACGACAGCACCGACATGGGGTGCGCGGTGTGCGGCAGTGCCGAGAAGAAGTGCTTAAGGTCTTCGTGGATCAGCGTGTGGCGACGAATCTTCTCATCGAACTCACCGAGCTGGTCAGCGGTCGGCAGCTCACCGTAGATGAGCAGCCAAGCAACCTCGAGGTACGAGCTGTTCTTGGCGAGCTGCTCGATCGGATAACCGCGATAACGCAGGATGCCTTCATCGCCGTCAATGAAGGTGATGGCAGACTTCGTTGCCGCCGTGTTGACGAAGCCGTAGTCCAGCGCCGTGTGGCCGGTCTGCTTGGTCAGCGTTGCGAAGTCAATGGCGGGGGTGCCATCCGTTCCTTGCAGAACGGGGAATTCAGCGGTTGTACCGCCAATCGACAGTGTGGCCTTCTCGGGCTGGGTTGCCGCGTCCGTCACGGTGCCTCCTTGCGATCTGTATCGACGAGAGTCGTATGTGCCGCGCGGTGACGCGGCCGGTCAGGGCTCCACAAAAGAAGCCACACATTTACAGCCTAGTAGGACTCGGGCAGTACTGTTGACCGCCGCAAAGGATCCTGGAATTCGGTGGAGATAACCTACGAAATTTGGCGCAGGCGCGCAGCCGCCGCCGCGATCCGCTCGTCTGTGGCTGTCAGCGACAGACGCACGTGCTGCGAAAAGTACGGACCGTAGAAGACGCCGGGGCCAGCCAGGATGCCAATTTCGGCCAGTCTTTCGATGCTCTCCCACGCGTCACGACCTTCGGTCGCCCACAGATACAGGCCCGCCTCACTGTTGTCGATGCGAAAACCTGCGGCTTCGAGCGCCGGCTTGAGCGTTTCGCGGCGGGCGCGGTACCGCTCCTTCTGCTGCGCCACGTGTACGTCATCGTTCAGCGCGACCGCCATGGCGTGCTGTACCGGCAACGGCAACATCAAGCCGAGGTGCTTACGTGCGGTGAGCAGGCGATTCACCAGGTCAGCATCGCCCGCCAAGAATGCGGCGCGGTAGCCAGCCAGGTTGGACTGCTTCGACAGCGAGTACACCGACAGCACACCAGTCGCATCACCGTCAGTGACGCGCGGGTCAAGAATCGAGGGAATCGCCTCGGTGTCCCACGGCGCTTCCCACCCGAGCTCGGCATAGCATTCGTCGCCGGCGATGACAGCACCGAGTTCACGGGCACGCGCAACGGCCGCTCGAAGTTCTGCGGCGTTCCAAACGCGGCCATCAGGGTTACCGGGCGAATTCAACCAGATCAGCTTGGTTCCGGCTGGCCACAACGCGGGGTCATCCTCAGCAACCGGGGTCGCCCCCACGACGACGGCGCCGACCTCATACGTCGGATACGCCGCACGCGGGTGCACGACGATGTCGCCTGCGCCGAGACCCAACAGAGTCGGCAACAGTGCGACGAGTTCTTTTGACCCGATCGTCGGTAGAACGTGATCGGGCGTCAGTCCGGTGACGCCGCGACGGCGTTCAAACCAGGAGACGATGGCTTCGCGAAGCGGAACCGTGCCGACAGTTTGCGGGTACGCGTGCGCTTCGGTCGCCGCAGCAAGAGCCTCACGAATAACGGCGGGGGTTTCATCGACGGGTGACCCAATCGACAGGTCAACGATGCCGTCAGCGTGTTCGCGGGCGCGCTGAGCGAACGGCGCCACCGCATCCCACGGGTAGTCGGCGAGGTCGCGAACGCTCATGCCTGCGGCGGCAGAACCGAGACGACCGGGTGATCCTTCGGAATCACGCCAACCTTTGCCGCCCCACCGGGCGAGCCCACGCCGTCGAAGAACTCAACATTGGCCTTGTAGTAGTCGGCCCACTCTTCGGGCAGGTCATCTTCGTAGTAGATGGCCTCAACCGGGCAGACCGGCTCGCACGCACCACAGTCAACGCACTCATCGGGGTGAATGTAAAGCATGCGCTCACCCTCGTAGATGCAGTCAACGGGGCATTCATCAATGCAGGCGCGGTCTTTCACGTCCACACACGGCAGAGCAATCACGTACGTCACAGGATCAGTCTACTTCGGGTTGAGGGCACGGAGCCGTGACGCGCTCGGCCACGCAACGATCGCGACCACCACGGCGGTGAGTCCGAGTGACCAGACCATGCCGAGAACGGAGTCCGGAACCACGACGGAACCACCGGGACCGACACCCGAAAAAAGGAGCAGGGCGCCCAGCATGCCCGCTCCCGCAACGGCGGCGGCAATGCGATCCTCAGTGATCATGCGGATCGCGACGAGAATCGCGGCGCAGCCGACGATTCCGACGACGAAGCCCAGCGGGAGTCCTGCCGGCATCGAGGCGTAACCAATGGTTCCGGCGGCGCCAAAAAGAGCACCGAGCACAAACGCCATGACCCAGGTCAGAATGCGGGAGAAAAGCTGCACCCCGCCATCGTACTCGGGAAGGTTTGGTGCTGACCGAGCGTCAGGCGGCCAGCCCCCATAGCCGGAGCAACGCGGCGGTCACGGCACCCGCCAGCACGACGAGCAGGAACGGCGCACGCACGGTGAGCAGGATGGCCGCGACGAGGACCGCCGGAATGCGGGCATCGAGCACAATGTTCTGACCACTCGCAAGAGTCTGAGTGGCGATGAGGGCTGCCAACAGCGCGACCGTCAGCAGATCGGTGATTCGGGCGGTGCGGGGCTCTTCGAGCCAATGCGTCGGCGTGAGATAACCGGCGAGCTTCAGCAGCATACACGCGATGCACGCCAGCAGCACGGCAGACCAGAGCGTCATGCGGCCTGCTCCTTAGGCTCAAACAGGTTGAACCAGCCCACGATGACCGCAACAGATGCGGCGATGAGCACGGGCGCACCCGGCATCACGATCGGGGTGACAGCCGTTGCCACGACGGCGGCTGCAACGCCCACCGCGATCGCCTGCCGATTTTTCAGTCGTGGCCACAAGAGAGCGACGAACGCTGCGGCGGCCGCGGCATCCAAGCCCCACGCCCGCGGGTCCCCAAGCACGTCACCGACGATCGCTCCGAGAAGCGTCATGAGGTTCCAGCCGACGAAGATGCCGATACCGGTCGCCCAAAACCCAATTCGTCTCGACCGGGTGTCGTTCTGCGCGAGCGCGACAGCGGTGGATTCGTCGATCGTGAGATGAGCCGCAGCAATGCGCTTAGCCTTGCTGCCCCCAATGAGCGACGACAGGCGCATGCCGTAAGCGAGGTTACGAATGCCGAGGAGAGCCGAGGAAGCAATGGCGGCAGGCGCGGCGGCGACACCGCCGGTACCGATCACTCCGATAAACGCGAACTGCGAACCGCCGGTGAACATCAACAGGCTCAGCACGCACGTTTGCCACATGTCCAGGCCGCTCGACATGGCGAGGGCGCCAAACGAAATGCCGTACGCGCCGGTCGCGAGCGACACACCAATGGCGTCACGCCACGCACGGCGCGCGTTAGCCTCAGCGACATCGGTTTCAGACACGAGATTCATCTTCGCATTGAAACGCAACGTGCCCGCACCAAAAGGTACGGGCACGGTGTCTGGGAGCTACCGCTTACGCGTTGGCGTCCTGCTTCTTCAGGCGGCTCGTGGCACGGGCACGTGCGTTGGCGTCGAGCTCAACCTTGCGGATGCGAACCTTCTCCGGAGTAACCTCAACGCACTCGTCTTCACGAGCGAACTCGAGGCTCTCCTCCAGCGACAGCAGACGCGGCGGCGTCATCGACTCGAAGGAGTCAGACGAAGCTGCGCGCATGTTGGTGAGCTTCTTTTCCTTCGTGATGTTGACGTCCATGTCGTCGTTGCGCGAGTTCTCGCCGATGACCATGCCCTCGTACACCTCGTCCTGAGGCGAAACGAAGAAGCTCATGCGCTCCTGCAGGGCGATGATCGCGAACGGCGTGACGACACCCGAACGGTCAGAAACGATCGAGCCGTTCTGACGCGTCACGATCTGCCCAGCCCAAGGCTCGTAGCCGTGCGAAATGGCGTTGGCGATACCGGTACCGCGCGTCGTGGTCATGAACTCGGTACGGAAACCGATCAAACCGCGCGACGGAACGACAAACTCCATACGAACCCAACCGGTTCCGTGGTTCGTCATGCCCTCCATGCGGCCCTTACGCGCTGCGAGCAGCTGCGTGATCGCACCGAGGTACTCCTCCGGAGCGTCGATCGTGAGGTGCTCGAACGGCTCGTGAACCTTGCCGTCGATCTTCTTCGTCACCACCTGCGGCTTGCCAACGGTGAGCTCGAAGCCTTCGCGACGCATGTTCTCAACGAGGATCGCGAGAGCGAGCTCACCACGGCCCTGAACTTCCCAGGCGTCCGGGCGCCCGATGTCGACGACCTTAAGCGAGACGTTACCGATCAGTTCGCGGTCGAGGCGGTCCTTGACCATGCGAGCCGTAAGCTTGTGGCCCTTGACCTTGCCGACCAGCGGCGAGGTGTTGGTTCCGATGGTCATCGAGATCGCGGGGTCGTCGACGTGGATCATCGGCAGCGGGCGAATGTCTTCGGGGTCGGCGATGGTCTCGCCGATCGTGATGTCTTCGAAACCAGCGATAGCAACGATGTCGCCGGGGCCAGCCTCTTCGGCGGGGTAACGCTCCAGGGCGCGGGTCTTCAGCAGCTCGGTGACGCGAGCGTTGCTCGTCGTGCCGTCAGCACGCACCCAAGCGACCGTCTGACCCTTTTTCAGCGTGCCGTTGAAAACGCGCAGCAGCGCGAGACGGCCGAGGAACGGGCTGGAGTCGAGGTTCGTGACCCACGCCTGCAACGGAGCCTCGTCGTCGTACGACGGTGCCGGAACGTGCTCGAGAATCGCGTCGAACAGCGGCTCGAGGTCATCGTTGTCAGGCAGGTCGCCGTCAGCGGGACGGTTGCGCGACGCGGCGCCAGCACGACCCGAGGTGTAGACGACCGGAACATCGAGCAGCGCGTCGACGTCAAGGTCGGGCACGTCGTCAACGAGGTCAGAAGCAAGGCCGAGCAGAAGGTCTTGCGCTTCGCCCTCAACGGCCTCGATACGAGCGTCGGGACGGTCGGTCTTGTTGACCGCGAGAATAACGGGGAGCTTCGCCTCAAGTGCCTTGCGCAGCACGAAGCGGGTCTGCGGGAGCGGGCCCTCAGACGAGTCAACGAGTAGCACGACACCGTCAACCATCGACAGACCGCGCTCAACCTCGCCACCGAAGTCAGCGTGGCCCGGGGTGTCGATGACGTTGATCGTCACCGGAACATCGGAGTGCTTTCCGCTGTAGGTGATCGCCGTATTCTTCGCGAGGATCGTGATGCCCTTTTCGCGCTCAAGGTCACCAGAGTCCATCGAACGGTCTTCGGTGTTTCCGTGGTCGCTGAAGGCACCCGTCTGACGAAGCATCGCGTCGACAAGCGTGGTCTTGCCGTGGTCGACGTGTGCGACGATTGCGACATTTCGGAGATCCGGACGGAGGGCATGCGCCATGGATGTTGTCCTTGCGTTGGGTAAATGTGCCCGGAATCGGGCCTATCTATCTTACACGCTTACAGAAAAGCCCCCGACGATCGGGCGATCGTCGGGGGCTTTGACAGGTTTCTCAGCCGCGCCGGACCCGTTAGCTGACTTCCTGTGATGCCAGCAGGGCGGCGCGAGCATCGCGGCGCACCTTCTGCTCCTCCGGGTCCGGAACCGGAATCGCAGCGATGAGACGCTGCGTGTACGGGTCCTGCGGAGCGTTCAGCACCTGAGCCGTGGGGCCCTGCTCAACAATCGAGCCGTGGTTCATCACGATCAAGCGGTCCGAGAGCGAGTCAACAACCGCGAGGTCGTGGCTAATGAACAGGCAGGCGAAGCCGAGTTCGTTCTGGAGAGCGCGCAGCAGCTTAAGCACCGTCGCCTGCACCGAAACGTCGAGCGCCGAGGTGGGCTCGTCGGCGATCAGCAACTTAGGCTCGAGCGAGAGCGCGCGGGCAATACCAACACGCTGCTTCTGACCACCCGACAGCTCGTGCGGGTAGCGGTTGCGGTAGGAGCGCGGCAGTTCAACGGCGTCAAGAAGTTCTTGCACCTTGATGTCGAGCGCGCGACCCTTTGCGACACCGGCCAGCAGCATCGGCTCACCGATGGACTGACCGATCGGCAGACGCGGGTTGAGCGACGACGACGGGTCTTGGAAGACGATACCGACGTCCTTGTGCACTTCGTGCAGCAGACGACGGTTGGCGTTCGAGATGTCGTGACCGACAACCGAGGCTTGCCCCTCGGCGATCGGCAGCAAGCCGATAGCCGCGCGGCCCATGGTGGACTTACCGGAGCCCGACTCACCAACGAGGCCGGTGACCTCGCCGGGGTAGATCGTGAACGATGCGTGCTCGACGGCGCGGAAGGCAGGCACGCGGCCCTTCTTCGGGTAGTCGATCGCAACGTCCTTGAACTCGAGCACCGGAGCGCCCTTGGACGCACGCTCAGCGTCTTCCGCAGCGGCCGCCTCGGCGATACGAATGGCCGAGGTGTCACCGCGGAGTGCGGCGGTGGTGTCGATGCGCTGTTCACCATCGAGACCCGCGCCCAGACGCGGCACGGCAGCCAGCAGCTGCTGTGTGTAAGGGTGCTGCGGGTTCGCGAACACTTCTTGCGTGGTTCCGCGCTCCACAATCTCACCCTTACGCATGACGACGATGTCGTCGGCGAGGTCAGCAACCACACCCATGTCGTGGGTGATGAGGAGGATTGCAGCATCAACGCGGTGACGCAAGTCGCGCATCAGGTCGAGGATTTCAGCCTGCACCGTTACGTCGAGCGCCGTCGTCGGCTCATCAGCAATCAGCAGCTTCGGATCGCAGGAAATCGACTGCGCGATCATCGCGCGCTGACGCTGACCACCAGAGAGCTGGTGTGGGTAGGAGTTGAACGCCTTAAGCGGGTCAGGCAGGTCAACCATGTCGAGCAGTTCGAGAGCGCGCGTCTTGGCCGCACTCGGCGTCATACCGAAGTGCATACGCAGCGTCTCAATGATCTGGAAGCCGACCGTGAAGACCGGGTTCAGCGCCGTCATCGGCTCCTGGAAGATCACGGCAATTTCGCGACCACGAATGCGGCGAAGGTCGTCGCCCTTGAGCGACAGAATCTCGCGGCCATCGAGGCGAGCGGAACCAGTGACGCGCGCGTTCTTGGGAAGCAGACCCAGGAGCGACATCGAGCTGACCGACTTGCCGGATCCGGATTCACCCACGATCGCGAGTGCTTCTCCGGGGCGCACGCTGTAGGTCAGCTTCTTAGCTGCCGGCACCCAATAGTTGTCAACGGCGAAGTCAACGGAGAGTCCGTCGACTTCCAAAAGGGGGGCGCCTTCGCGACGCTTTCGTTCTTCTGGCATGTTCATCGTGTGTTCCTCACCATACGAGAGGGGAAAATAGAAGTGTGAAGAGCAACGAGACGACCGTCCATTCCCGATTCAACCGCATCGTGACGGTGATCCTGTGGGTGTTGAGCGTCGTGCTCGTAGTGATCGCGGCCAGTAGCGGCGATTCGCGCCTGACGTGGGTTTACCCCACCGGCCTCTTCCTGGTGGCTTATGCGTACTTCGCGCTGTGGCGTCCGAATGTCACGGTGAGCGACGAGGGTGTGCTGATCCAAAACGTGACGCACCATATCTTCGTGCCGTGGGTGGCACTCATTCTGGTGGACACGAAGCATGCGCTTACCCTCTACACGCCGGGAAAGAAGTTCGCGGCGTGGTCGGCTCCGGCGCCCGGTCTCGTCACGGCGTACACGGCCGGCCGCCGAGCCGCGAACCGCGAGACGCGCGCTGCGGGCGAACGCCCGCGTCACGCAGATCTCATCGGAACCGACTCGGGCGACGCGGCCATTGTCATCCGTGAGCGCTGGGAGAAGCTGAAGAACGCGAACCAGATCGCCATTGGCGAGGCTGGCGAGGTCACGGTTCGACGCAACATCGAACCGCTCCCCCTGCTCGTTCTTACCGTACTCGCCGCGGGAATCGTGGCGGGCTTCTTCTTCAGCTAACCGGGTCATCGTCAGTGTCCTTCGCGGCGCTCCACGTCGGCTCG
Organism: Microbacterium daqui; assembly: GCF_050408675.1. Taxonomy (NCBI): domain Bacteria; kingdom Bacillati; phylum Actinomycetota; class Actinomycetes; order Micrococcales; family Microbacteriaceae; genus Microbacterium; species Microbacterium daqui. The sequence goes on from NZ_JBNTKF010000007.1 coordinate 62,605, forward strand.
AGTGTCTGAGGCACTCGGGCCGCCCGGTACATCCATAGAGACCGCCGTCGTCGGCGTAGGCGCATCCTGCGGAAGCTCCTTCACGCGACGGAAGATCACGTTCTTCTGACGCGGGTCAAAGGCATCACGCAGACCATCACCAACGAAGTTGACGAGCAGCGAGAGCAGCACAATGAAGACGGCTGGCCACCAGAAGAGCCACGGACGAGTCTGGAACGCAGACTCGTTGCGGCTGATGAGGCTACCGAGTGATACGTCGGGCGCCTGAATACCGTAGCCAAGGAACGACAGCGACGTCTCCAGCAGGATGGCTGCCGCAATGGCGAGCGTTGCTGAAACGATGACGATACCCATGGCGTTGGGCAGGATGTGCTTGAAGATGATGCGCGCATCCGAGGCACCGGCAACGCGTGCCGCCTCAACGAATTCACGCTCACGCAGCGACAAGAACTCAGCACGAACGAGTCGAGCCATACCGGTCCAAGCGAAGAAGCCGAGGAACAGTGCGAGCACGACCGGGCCGAGGGCACCCATGGCGGAACCAACCACCGCACCGATCACGATGATCGGGATGATGATGACGATGTCGGTCAGACGCATCAGCACGGCGTCCACCCAGCCGCGGTAGTAACCCGCAACGGCACCAACGACGATTCCGATGAAGGTTGCGACAAGACCGAGGATGAACATGACGACCGTGGAGTTCACGACGCCACGCATGACCATCGCGAAATAGTCCTTACCGACGGTGTCCTGACCGAACGGGTGGTCACCGAGGGAGAACGGCCACAGCTGCAGCGTTGGGCGCCCCTGCTCCACCGGGGGAAGCAGTTCTGTGTACGTCCACTTCCACCAGCCCTGAATGCCAAAGGCACCCGAAGCACTGACCGCAAAGCCAATAACGAGAATCAGCAAAACAAAGCTGATCATGGCGGGCTTGTGACCAACGAACCGCTTGAATACAAGCCGTCCTTGGCTGATGCCCTGGTCTTCGCCGATGTTGCGAATGGTTTCTGTCGGCGCGGGTCCGGTTTGTGCCGGTACGCCGGGTTCGATATTAGCCATTATTTTGCCCTCACTCGCGGGTCAAGCGCCGAGTAGGCGAGGTCTGCCAAGAAGTTGAACAGGATGGCGAAGATCGCAATGATCAGGAAGTACGCCATCACCGGGTTCGGGTCGGATTCGTCAAGACCCTTACTGAACAGGGCACCCATACCACTGAACGCGAAGATGCGCTCGGTGATGATGGCTCCACCCAGGATCGCTCCCACGTCGGCAGCAACAATGGTCGTGATCGGAATCAGCGAGTTGCGGAATGCGTGGCGAACCACGACCGTCCGCTCCGGCAGACCCTTCGCACGCGCGGTGCGAATGTAGTCCTGGTTCAGCGTCTCCAGCATGCCACCACGTGCGTATCGGGTGTAGCCGGCGAACGAGATCAGCATGAGCGAAATCGTTGGCAACAACAGATGCGTGAACGTGTCGATGCCATGAATCCAGAAGTCACCCTGCAGGTTCGGCGTCGATGATCCCACCGTCGCGATGGGGCGTCCGCGCGAAAGCGAAACGTATTCCGGCCAACGGGTCATGAACTGATCCAACAGGATAACGCCGTAGCCGAGCAGAGCGGTCAGCACACCGATGCGCGCTGCCTGTCCGCGGTCGTGCTCGCCCAGCAGATAACCAACAACGCCACCCACGACACCGAGACCGACGGCGATTCCGACGACACCGATTCCGGTGACGCTCGGAAGTATCGGCATCAGCACGAAGTAGGCGACGATCAGGATGCCTGCGGTGACACCAGCCGTCTTCCACGCGTAGTTCGCGCGGGATCCGGCGATCAGCATCACCATTCCGGCACCAATGGCAGCGATGAGCAGCGGAGCGAGGATTGGGCCCAGACCCGGGTTCATGAACCACTGGGTCACGCCCATACCGTACAGCATGGCTCCGGTGACGAGCGTTGACGCGACAAAAACGGTGAGGCGACGTTGCCTCTTACCGCCTATGATCGCCTGCCAGAAGAGGCCGGCAACGAGCGCGCCAATGATGATGACAGGCCAACTGATGAATGGCCCCGCCTGAAGCCAGTTGTTGAAGCCGATCGCCAGGAACACCTTGAGCACGACAGCCATGAGGAACGACGGCAGTGAGTACAGGAAGAAGCTCACAAAGGTAAACGTGTAGTCCACGGCACTGTACTGACGAAGCGCCGAGATGATGCCAACCATGATGCCGAGGATGATGGCAAGAATCGTGGCTGCGGTCACAAGCTGAAGCGTGGAACCCATGGCGCGTCCGAGAAGGACCGCGACCGACTGATTGCTGATCGTGACACCCAGATCACAAGCGAGCAGTCCGGGAGCGACGCACTGGACGGCGCCGCCGACCCAGTTGAGCCAACGCACCGGAATCGGGTCATCAAGACCCAGCCACTGGATACGCTGCGCAATGAGCATTTCCTTGTTGGCTTGGCTGCTCGTGCGGAGATCTTCCAGCGGATCGCGTGCCAACGCAACGAGCGTGTACATAAGGAAGGACGCGGCGAGGATGATCAGGATCGAAACCCCGATTCGCCGCAAGATGTAGCTAGTCAATGGGCTGTCCCTTCATGGAGACAAACGGTATGAGGCATGTGCCCTGCGCAACGAGAGCACTTGTGGTGCGTCGTCGCTGTTGCCGATACCGGGGGAATGGAAATCAACGCACAAGCCAGGGGGCGTCGGAATTCCGACGCCCCCTGCTTGTATGTGTTAGTCGAAGGCGAGGGGCTTAGTTAGCCGCTGCCGTCCACTCCCAGTAGTTCCAGATCGGACCGGTCTGGTTAGCCATGTAGGTAACGCCCGATACGCGGTCCGAGTGTGCGATGACACCCGGGCTCTGGAACAGCGGCAGACCGTAGTAGTTGTCGAACAGAAGCTTGTCGACCTTCTGACCGATCTCTACGATGCCAGCGTCGTCCGTCTGAACCATGATCTGCGAAGCGAGCTCGTCGATCTCAGGAACGCTGATGCCGTTGTAGTTACCGCCACCATTGGTCGCGAAGATCTGCGGGATCGAGACGTTACCGACACCCGGGGAGATCCAACCGAAGATGGAGACGTCGTAGACGTCGCTACCGAGCATCGAGCCCCACTTAGCGTCACCGACGTTCTCAACAACGAAGCCGGCCTCAGTTGCCTTAGCCGAGATTGCCTCGAATGCCGCAACACGGTTCGGGTTGTTGATGTTGTACAGGATGCGGACCGTCGGGGTCTTGCCTGCGAGCAGAGCCTTTGCACCCTCAACGTCAACGTCAGCGTATGCCGACGAGCCGTTGTTCTTAGCGGAGTCTTCGTAGACCTTGCCTTGCGAGGTCACGTAGACCTGCGAGTTCAGAACGGTTGCTTCGGGGTTGATCGGCTTGATCAGCGTGTCAACGATCTGCTGACGCGGGATGACCTTCATGAAAGCTTCGCGAACCGTGGGGTCAGCGAACTCGCCCTTGAAGTTGATGTCAACGTGGTCGTACGACAGCTGGTCGCCCGTGAGAACCGTTGCGGTCGGGATGGCTTGCAGTGCCGTCAGCGTGTCGGTAGCAGCCTGCGGGTTGATGATGTCAACCTCGCCGTTCTGCAGTGCCGAAACCTGTGCCTGCGAGTCACCGATGAAGCGGAAGACGAGCGAGGAGTACGCGGGCTTCAGCGTGCCCTTGTAGTTCTCGTTGACCTTCAGCGTCATCGACTGCGTGGGCTCCCACGAGTCAACGATGAACGGGCCGTTCGAGAGGTACAGCGACGGGTCGTCCGGCAGCGACGTTGCGTCGAATGCCGAGTTGAAGACCTCTGCTGCCTTGACGAGGGGCTCGATCGGAGCGGCCGGAGCTGCTGTGTCGCCCTTCTTGCCGTCGGTGATGGCGCCGACGATCTCATCAACCGTGACGCCAGCCTTCTCGGCGACGACGTGAACCGGCTGCTCGAGGAGCCAAACGAGGTTCCAGTCAACGAACGGGGTGTCGTACTCGATGGTGAGCGACAGCTTGTCGTCGCTCACTTCGGTGATCTTCGAGTCGCGGATGCCCTCGGTGGAACCAGCGATCGTGAAGTACTGCGTACCGGAGGTGACGTTGCCTTCAGCGTCGAACGATGCATCGTCGAAGTAGCCCGACTCAACAGCCCAACCGAAGACGAGGTCGTCGGTGTCGATAGCGTCGCCGTCAGACCACTCGAGGCCCTTGTTCAGGGTGTACTTGACCGTCAGCGGGTCGTCCGAAACCTTCTCGTAGGTTCCGAAGCCCTCGTTGGGAACAATCTCGAGCTTGTCGTTGACGTAACCGAACGTGTCGTGAGTTGCGTAGCTCAGCTTCGAGTTGATGTCGAGGTTTGCCTGCGGGGTGTTGACGTTGAACGACGTCACCTCGTTGGCCTCAGCCAGCGTGATCGTTGCGTCAACGACCTCACCCGAACCGGTGCCTTCAGACGGCTTCGTCGAGGGGTCAGTTGCTCCGGGCGTGGTGCAACCAGCGAGGATCAGGGCAGAGAAGCCCAGACCCGCGGTGGTTGCTAGGGCGCGCTTGCGCCATGTCTTGTTAGACACTATTTCCTCCTGTGCAAGGGGTCTTTGTGCACCAGGAATCTGATTGAAACCTGGGACACGGATAGGGAAACATTAAGCGCGCCAGGTGGGCATGGTCAAAACGTCACGCGAAAACGTTACATACCCTTAACTCAACTGAGGGGTTTGCTCACAAACTGCACGTTCGTTCCGGAGTCGCTGAGTCTTCGGTTGGGCAAGTTGCGTGGCACCGCCATTGATTCGGGCGGAAATGCCGAGCGCCGCACTGCCATCAGGCGGTGCAGGCAGGGATCTCCCATATGTGGTCGTACGGCGTAGTGTATGCGGCAGAATGAGCATGATGTCCGCCCCGTTTTCGCCCGCAGCCAGCCCCGTGTCACGAACCCGCCTGGTCTGGGAAGTCGTAATTGTGCTGTGCCTGTCACTCGGGCGGTCGGCGCTGTACTCCACGATCTCGCTCGTGCGGTCGTTGCTTAACCCCACCCCCATTAGCGACCAAACGGCGCAACTCAATCCCTCACGCGACGACCACGCCGTCTGGGACGTGATTTACGGCCTCCTGGACGTGTTCTTCGACCTCGCCATCGTGGCGCTCGTAATCTACCTGCTCTGGGAACCCGGCCAGTCTGCACTCCGCAAGATCGGCCTCGACTTCTCACGCATTGGTTCCGATCTTCTGCGCGCTCTCGCCGTGGGTGCCGCCATCGGTATCCCGGGCCTCGGGCTGTACCTCGCGGGTCGTGCTGCCGGCATGACGATCGCGGTACAGGCGTCGGAGGGTATCGCCTGGTATTTGATTCCCGTCCTCCTGCTGTCGGCCGCGCGTGCCGGACTGCTCGAAGAGGTCATTCTGTTGGGATACCTCGGCGACCGCCTCCGCCGGCTCGGGTGGGGTACGTGGGCCATCATTCTGTCGGCGGCAGCACTGCGCGGTTTGTACCACTCCTACCAGGGCGTGCCCGCAATCTTCGGAAACTTTGTCATGGGCATCGTGTTCGGCTGGGCCCACCAACGCTGGGGCCGCGTCATGCCGCTCGTGATCGCGCACACCCTCATCGACATCGTGGCCTTCGTCGGCTACCCCCTCGCCGCTGCCCTCTGGCCCACCCTCTTCACCGCGTAACTCTCCCCTCGGTTCCGCTCTCCTGGTGCGGAACCACGGGGCGGAACCACGGGTGCAGCGGGGGTCGCGGGGGACGCGAAAGGGGTGGGGCCGCAGTGCGGCGCCCACCCCTTTCGTGTGCGAGAGATTAGCCGAGGTCGGCGAAGGCCTCGATCGGCGGGCACGCGCAGACCAGGTTGCGGTCTCCGAATGCCTGGTCGATGCGACGCACCGGCGGCCAATACTTCGTGCGGATCAGCGACGACACCGGGTAGACGGCGACATCGCGGGTGTAGGGGTGAGCCCACTCCCCTGCGATGACCGACTGTGCGGTGTGCGGTGCGTTGGCGAGCGGGTTATCTTCCGCAGGCCACGTGCCAGCCTTGACCTCTTGAGCCTCACCGTGAATCGCGATCATCGCATCGATGAAACGATCGATCTCGACGATGTCTTCCGACTCGGTCGGCTCAACCATGAGGGTTCCGGCAACCGGGAACGACATGGTCGGTGCGTGGAAACCGTAGTCGATGAGACGCTTAGCCACATCGTCAACGGTGACGCCGGTGTCGTCCTTGAGGGGACGAAGGTCGAGGATGCACTCGTGTGCGACGAGTCCGCCCTCACCCGAGTACAGCACCGGGTAGTACTCACGCAGACGCGCGGCAACGTAGTTTGCCGACAGCACGGCCGCAGCCGTTGCGTCACGGAGGCCCGCGGCGCCCATCATGCGCACGTACGCCCACGAGATCGGCAGCACACCGCTCGAACCGTACGGTGCGGCCGAAACCGGGCCACCAGCGAAGACGTAGCCGCCAGCGTGCTCCGCGCGCTGTGCGAGCGGGTGCGACGGCAGGTACGGCGCGAGATGCGCCTTCGCTGCCACGGGACCCACACCGGGGCCGCCACCGCCGTGCGGGATGGCAAACGTCTTGTGCAGGTTGAGGTGCGACACGTCGCCACCCAGGTCGCCGAAGCGCGAGTAGCCGAGCAGGGCGTTGAGGTTGGCGCCGTCGATGTAGACCTGGCCACCGGCCGCGTGAACGGCAGCGGTGATGTCGAGCACGTCTTGCTCGTACACACCGTGCGTCGACGGATAGGTGATCATGAGGGCCGACAGCGTGTCAGCGTGCTTCTCAATCTTGGCGCGCAGGTCGTCAAGATCAACGTCACCCGACTCGGTGGTCGCGACAACGACAACCTTCATGCCCGCGAGCACAGCCGAGGCTGCGTTCGTGCCGTGAGCCGACGATGGGATGAGGCAAATGTCGCGCGCCGTGTCGCCGTTAGCCAGGTGGTAACCGCGAATAGCCAGCAGACCTGACAGCTCACCCTGCGAACCAGCGTTCGGCTGCAGCGAGACGGCATCGTAACCGGTGACATCAGCGAGCCAGCCCTCGAGCTGCGTGATGAGCTCCAGGTAGCCCTCAACGTCAGAGACGGGAGCGAACGGGTGAATGCCCGCGAACTCCGGCCACGTGATGGCAGCCATCTCGGTCGTCGCGTTGAGCTTCATCGTGCAGGAGCCGAGCGGAATCATGCCGCGGTCCAGCGCGTAGTCGCGGTCAGCGAGCTGCTTGAGGTAGCGCATCATGGCGGTCTCAGAGTGGTGCACGTTGAAGACCGGGTGCGTCAGGAAGTCATCCGTACGACGCAGCGCGTCGGGGAGCTTGCCGATTTCCAGCGCAGCCAGACCAAACGCACCGGGAGCCTCAACGCCGAAGAAGCCAGCCACAGCGGCCAGGTCAGCGAGCGTCGTGGTCTCGTCGGTCGACACCGAGATGGTGTCGGCGTCAACGAGGTGCAGCAGGTATCCACCGTTGTGTGCGGCAGCGACGATGTCGGCTGCGCGACCCGGAACCTTGATGGTCACGGTGTCGAAGAACGACTCGTGGGCAATCTCGAGTCCGCCAGCAACGACGTTCTTCGCGAGTTGCGACGCCATCTGCGCGGTGCGGGTTGCGATTGCGCGCAGCCCGTTCGGACCGTGGTAGACCGCGTACATCGACGCCATAACGGCCAGCAGTACCTGCGCGGTGCAGATGTTGCTCGTCGCCTTCTCACGGCGAATGTGCTGCTCGCGCGTCTGCAGCGACAGGCGGTAGGCCGGGTGGCCAGACGCATCCTGCGAGACACCGACGAGACGGCCGGGAAGCTGACGCTCCAGGCCCGCACGAACGGCCATGTAGCCCGCGTGCGGACCACCAAACGCCATCGGCACGCCAAAACGCTGCGTGGTTCCGACGGCGACGTCTGCGCCGAGCGAGCCGGGCGAGGCCAGCAGCGTCAGGCTCAGCAGGTCAGCGGCGACAACGGCAAGGCCGCCAGCCGCGTGCACAGTCTCGATAACTTTCGACGGGTCCCATACGAGGCCCGTGGCACTCGGGTACTGCACGAACACGCCAAACAGCGCCTCGGGCAGAGCCTCGCCACCGGCAAGGTCAACCTCGACGAGCTCGACACCGACGGCTGCGGCACGCGTTGCCAGCAGCGCCTTCGTCTGCGGGAAAGCGCCCGAGTCCACGACGAACACCGGCGACGTCACCTTCGAAGCACGACGTGCGAGCAGCATGCCTTCAGCGGCGGCACTGCCCTCATCGAGCATCGACGCGTTGGCCGTCTGCATGCCGCTGAGCTCCGAGACCATGGTCTGGAAGTTGATCAGCGCCTCGAGGCGGCCCTGCGAGATCTCCGGCTGGTACGGCGTGTATGCGGTGTACCACGACGGGTTCTCCAGCACATTGCGCTGGATCACCGACGGGGTCAGCGTGCCGTAGTAGCCGAGGCCGATCATGGCCTTGTTGACGGTGTTGCGCGATGCCAGCGCACGAAGCTCGGCGAGTGCCTCCGCTTCGCTTGCAGCCTCAGGGAGCACATCCGAGGTTCCGCGATTCGCAAAAATCGACGTCGGAACCGCGCGACGCATCAGGGCGTCAAGCGGACGCTCCCCTGCTTCAGCAGTGATGCCAACGGCATCGAGCATGACCGCCTGGGTCTCGCTCGTGGTGCCGATGTGGCGGTCAGCAAAAATCGTCACGCTTATGCTCCGGTGAGCGCTGCGTAGGCGTCAGCGTCCATCGTTCCGGCGATTTCGCCCTCGAAACGAACCTTGATCAGCCAGCCCTGACCAAACGGGTCAGCGTTGACCAGGTCAGGCTGGTCGACGACGGCGTCGTTGATCTCGATGACCTCGCCGGCGACGGGAGCGTACAGCTCACCGACCGACTTGGTGGACTCGATCTCGCCGACAACGGTGGCTGCCGTGATGGTGGAACCAACAGCGGGGAGTTCGACGAAGACAACGTCGCCGAGCTGCTCAGCTGCGTAGTCGGTGATACCGATCGTGGCGACGTCTCCGTCGACAGCGATCCACTCGTGCTCTTCGGTGTACTTCAGGTCAGCGGTCATGAGTTTCTCCGATAGAAGGGAAGGGTGGTGATGGTTGCGGGAATGCGGGTGCCCCGCACGTCAATGGTCAAATCCGTTGCTTCGGCGGCGCTCGGGTGCACGAGGGCCATCGCGATCGGGTAGCCGAGCGTCGGGCTCAGCGCGCCGGACGTGACTTCGCCGACCTGGGTGTCGCCCTGGAAGACGCCGTAGCCGGCGCGGCCCGCGCGGCGACCCTCAGCCGAGAGTGCGATGAGCACAGGAGCGTCCGTGACGTCGCGGGCGGCGAGGCCCTCCTTACCAACGAAGGATTCCTTCGCGGCGACGACAACACGGCCGAGGCCGGACTGCGACGGAACCGTCTCGCGGCTCAGTTCGTGACCGTACAGCGGCATGCCGGCCTCGAGGCGCAGCGTGTCGCGGGCGGCAAGACCGGCGGGCACGAGGCCGCGGTCGGCACCGGCGGCGAGCACGGCGTCCCACAGCTCGCCTGCGGCGGAGTTCGGAACCAGGAGCTCGAAGCCGTCTTCACCGGTGTAACCGGTGCGGGCGATGAACACCGGAACGTCGCCGAAGTCGCCTTCGGTCCACGTGTAGTAAGCGGAGTCAGCGAGTGGCGTCGCGGTGATGACGAGCTCGGTCATCGACTCGAGAATCGCCACCGACTCCGGGCCCTGCACGGCGATGAGCGCGACATCGTCGGAGATGTCGGACAGCTCAAGCGCGAAGTCGCCAATGCGCTCGTTGAGGGCGACAGCAACGGCGTCGTGGTTGCCAGCGTTCGAGATGATCAAGAAGCGCTCGTCTGCCATGCGGTAAACGATGAGGTCATCGATGATGCCGCCGTCTTCGGCAAGCAACAGCGAGTACTTCGCCTTGCCCACGGCCATCGCCGACAGGCGACCAGCGAGCGCGTAATCGAGGTATGCGGCAGAGTCAGCACCATCAACGATGAACTCGGCCATGTGCGAAATGTCGAACAGACCTGCCGACTCGCGCACCGCCTTGTGCTCTGCAAGGTCTGACGTGTAGCGGACGGGCATCATCCAGCCGCCGAAGTCCGTGAAGGAAGCGCCCAGCGCTTCGTGACGGTCTTTCAGCGGAGTGAAGCGGTTCTCTGACATCTCTCTCCTGACAATGGGTCGCCAGGGCACCGGTCGGTACCCCAGACTCCCCCTCTGTCATGAGCCTGAGAGTTTCACGCGTGCGCGCTTTCACCGTCGGCGGATCCCAGCGGGATCGCTTTTCAGAGTGACCAGACCTTCGCGGTACGCGGACCTGAGAGATTGGCGGGGAGGCTTGCTCCTTCGGTGTCCGTGGTGGACTCTCCCGCGCGGGCCATGGGTCGTGTTCGATTGTGGCTCCAGCATACCGGTAACCGTCCGGGTTCCGTGAGCCGCAGGCGACCCCAGCACCAACCTTCGGCCATAGGATCAGATGGTGTCCTCTGCCGTTGTCACCGTGATCGTCGCTGGCCGCGATATTGCGACACTCGCACCCGCCGCCCTCGACTCTCTGCTCGCGCAAACTGAGCCGCGGTTCCGCGCCGTTCTAATCGACGACGGATCGATCGATGAAACCGGTGCGATCTTTCGCCGCTACGCCGATACTGACGCGCGGTTCCACGCCATCCGGCACCCGGATTCGCTCGGGCTCGGCGCTGCCCGCAACCACGGGCTGTCGCTCGTTGACACCGAGTACGTCGCGTTCTTAGATGCCGATGATGTGATGCGCCCCGAGGCGCTCGAACACATGGTCGCGAGCCTCGAATCGTCGGGTAGCGAGATGGCTGTCGGAACCTACGTGCGGCTTCGTGAGGTTGACGGTGCGTGGGTGTGTGGTGACGTACAGCCGTGGGTGCGCGCGTCGGTAACGCCAGCTCGCGCTGGTGTCACACTCACCGACCACCCCGCGGTTGTTGGCAATATCGTGGCGTGGTCGAAGGTCAGCCGCCACGCCCTGTGGACGCGCACTGGCGTGCGTTTTCCCGAAAGCGTGCTGTACGAAGACCAGGTTGTCGCCCAGCGACTGTATGCGGCTGCGCAGGGCATTGATCTGCTCGATGAGGTCGTCGTGGAGTGGCGCATTCGTAACGACGGCTCGAGCATCACGCAGCGTGAGGCAGACCCTCGCGTGCTCGCCGATTGCGTTGAGCAAATGGCGGCGGGGCTGGATGTTCTCCGCGAGACCTCGGCTGAAGCGACTGCGGCACGCACGACGCAGATTCGCCGCATGGATCTCCCCCGCCTGGCCGGCATCTTTGACCTGGCGCCCGAGTCGCGAGCACTCCTCGGCACGTTCGCACGCACACTCAAGCCGACGGCCGAAGACCGCGCACTCCTCACGCAGTCACCGGCGAACCCGAACAATCCCGACGCACCGATGATCGGTGAGGTGTACGACCGCGTTGTCGCGTGGGTCTGACGCCGCGGCCCACAATTCTCCGGGCGATGCCGGTCTGATTCGCACGTGCGCGTCGCCCAATGCTGGCACGCCGCATTCGCGGTCACCGCACGCTACTGCGGGTCGACTCTGATGGTTCCAGTGTCGAGGTCTCCGGTGGCTTCAGCGTCGGTACGCCCACCGGGCCGGGGCGCTATGAAGCCGAGCGCGGCACCAAAGGTGGCACCGGCCGTCGCCTCAGCGCCAGGCTCGGCGGACGCGTCAGGCGCGCGATCGGCGCGGCGGCCCGCGACCTTGCCGACAACGCCCAGCGGCTCGTCGTCATCCAAAATGCGCGACGCCGCAATCTGCTGCGCCGCCAGCTCGGCGTAGAGACCACCCTGCGCGATCAGCTCACTGTGCGTGCCCGATTCAACGATGAGACCCGCCTGAATGACGTGAATGACGTCGGCGTGAATCACAGTCGATAGCCGGTGCGCGATCGACAGCGTGGTGCGCCCACGCGACGCCTCATCAAGCGCCTCTTGCACGACGCGCTCAGAGACGGTGTCGAGCGCGCTCGTTGCCTCGTCCAACAGAATCACCGGCGGGTCTTTCAAGAGAACACGCGCAATGGCAATGCGCTGCTTTTCGCCCCCGGACAGACGATAGCCACGCTCCCCTACGACCGTGTCGTAGCCGTGCTCGAAACTCTCGATAACGTGGTGAATGTTGGCCGCTCGGCACGCCTCTTCGACGTCGGCGTCGCTGGCGTCGGGCTTCGCGTACCGCAGGTTCTCGCGAATCGTCGCGTGAAAGAGATACGTCTCCTGCGACACGATGCCGACGTGGTCGATGATCGAATCCTGGATGAGCTCGCGCACGTCGGCACCAGAGAACATAACGGGACCAGCGGTCGCCTCATAGAAGCGGGGGGCCAGATACAGCACAGTGGATTTACCCGCACCACTCGGCCCCACAAACGCGACGTGCTGGCCGGGCTCAGCAACGAAAGAGATACCGCGCAGCGTTGGCGCGAGGTCTTCCGAGGCGTCTGGATACCGAAACTGCACATCCTGAAATTCGATGCGCCCTATTGGGCCGGGCGCCTCGGCGACCGTGATGGCGTCGGGCGCATCGGTGATCGCGGGCTTGAGATCGAGGTACTCAAAAATGCGCGCGAACACGGCAGACGACGTCTGAATGTCGAGCGCGACGCGCATGAGCCCCATGAGCGGTTGCAACAACCGCGCCTGCACCGTCGTGAACGCCACAATGGTTCCGGCGGTAATAACCCCAGACCCACCGGTCAGGAGCCACCCGGCGACGAGGTAAACGACCGCGGGCACACTGGCCATCAACACCTGAACGACCGTGAAAAAGCCTTGGCCGCTCATCGCGCGCTTGACCTGCAATCGCACCTGGTTGCTGTTTTCTGCGCGATAACGGTCGCTCTCGGTGCGCTCCCGATTGAACGACTTCGAGAGCAGAATGCCCGAGACGCTCAGCGTCTCTTGCGTGATCGCACTCAGCTCGCTCAGCGACTCCTGCGTCTGCCCCGCAATGCGGGCACGCACCTGCCCGACACGACGCTGCACGAGCGCCAGAATCGGCATCAGCACGACGGCGAGAAGCGTGAGTCGCCAGTCGATCAGAATCATGGCGACGAGCGATGCGATCACCGTCACGGTATTGCCGAGAATGCTCGTGACGGTGTTCGTCAGCACGCCGCTGACGGCACCCACGTCGTTCTGCAGGCGCGACTGAATGACGCCTGTCTTGGTGCGGGTGAAAAAGCCCAGCTCCATCGACTGCAGGTGCTGAAATAGGCTCACTCTCAAGTCACCCGTGACGGCGTTACCGACGGTCGACGTGAACCATGTTTGGGCAACCCCGACGAGCGCGCCCAAAATGAACAACCCCACCATCGCGGCCACCAGAATGCCCAGCAGCGTCATGTCAGGGTGCCCAGCTGGCGGAAACAGTGCGTCGTCGAAGATCCGTTGAATGATGAGCGGCGGAATCACGCCAATGCCGGCACCGATAACCACGAGCAGCATCGTGACGGTAATGCGCCCCCGATATGGCCGAAACAGCGAGAAGATGCGGCCACGCAACCCCGCGATACGAGGTGCGTTCGCGTTCTCCTGTCGCTGTGCTTGCGCGTCGACCCCACGGAACGCGCCGCCACCACCGCCGCGCCCCATACCGCCACCCATACTCATGCAATGACCCTATCGAGGGGTTCAGACACGAGTGGCGGAACCACAAAACAAGTCATGCAGATCACTCAGCCCAGAGCGGAAATCAGGTTGATGACGGTGGCGAGGATCATGGCACCGAAGAGATACCCCAAGAGCGACTGCACCACGATCGCGCGGCGAAACTGCGTCGTCCGGATGTCGGTGTCTGCGATTTGGTATGTCAGCCCGACGCCAAAAGAAACATCACAAGCGCCGCAACGACGCCACCGATGACGAGCCCGGCGACAAGCCTCCACCACCGTGAGGAACGATTCATGCGCAGCACTTTCAATGCGACGACGAAAATCCTGACGTAAAGTTGCCCTTCTGCCCTTTTTCGCCGTGTGTGTGCGCTCATCATGGCACGACACAATTTCGACCCCGGATGTGGGAACAGAATTCGTTTCACATTCGTTGGAGCACGATAGCCCCCGACCACTGTCTGACCCTCGTCTGATACTGGCCTCAGCCCACTCCGGGCGACTTTCTTGGAGAAAAATATGACTTCCCCGACAACGGGACCAGTGACGACCATGTCGCCACGCGATACGCGCTTGATCGCGCTGCTGCTCGGTGCGGCGTTTGTCGCGATCTTGAACGAAACCACGATGGGTGTGGCGATTAAGCACCTCATCGACGACCTCGGCATTCTCGCGACCGACGCCCAGTGGCTCACCACGGCGTTCATGCTCACGATGGCCGTCGTCATTCCGATGACCGGCTTCATGCTGCAGCGTCTGACCACCCGCCAGGTGTTCCTGCTGGCAATGGGGTTGTTCACCGCCGGTACGACGATCGCTTTCCTCGCGCTCGGCTTCGAAATGCTGCTCGTCGCTCGCGTCGTGCAGGCTTCGGGTACGGCCATCATGATGCCGCTGCTCATGACCACGACGATGTCCCTGGTGCCGCCGGCATCGCGCGGCCGCTTCATGGGTCGCGTCAGCATCGTGATGTCGCTCGCACCAGCCATCGGCCCGACAATGGCCGGTTTCATCCTTGACGCGTGGGGCTGGCGCTGGGTGTTCGGTGTCGTGCTGCCGATCGCAATTATCGCGCTGCTCGCCGGCGCCAAGTTCATGATCAACACCGGCACCCCGTCGAAGGCACCGCTCGATGTGTTGAGCGTCATTCTGTCGGCATTGGCTTTCGGTGGCCTCGTCTACGGCGTGAGCCAGGTGGGTGGCGCACACCCAGATCCGACGGCGTCGCCCGCTGAGATCGCTGCCGCGCAGGCAGCTTCCACGTTGACGATGACGATCGCGCTGTCGGTCGGTGGCGTCGCGCTCGCGCTGTTCATTTGGCGCCAGATTTCACTCCAGCGCGTCAACGATGCTCTCCTCGATCTCCGCGTCTTCCTGTCGAAGAACTTCTCGATCGCAACCGTCATGATGCTGTTGCTCTCGCTCGGCTTCTTCGGCGCGCTCACCGTACTGCCGCTGTACCTGCAGGGTGTTGCGACGTTTGATGCGAAGCAGACCGGCCTCATGATGCTCCCGGGCGCCATCGCGATGGGTCTGCTCGGTCCGGTCATCGGTCGCATTTATGACGCTGTCGGCCCGCGCGTGCTCATGGTTCCCGGCACGATGCTGACGAGCGCCGTGCTGTGGTTCTACGCGACCGCGCTCACGCCGAGCACCCAGGCGTGGGTCATCGTCGTGGCACAGACGCTCCTGTCGATCGGTTTGGCTATGGCCTTCACACCGCTGTTCACGTCGGCGCTCGGCTCGCTCAAGCGCCAGTATTATTCGCACGGCTCTGCCATCATCTCGACGATTCAGCAGGTGGCTGGTGCCGCGGGTGTTGCCGTGCTCATCACCGTCATGACTGCCGTGACGTCGTCGGCTATGGAGTCGGGAGTTGCGGAACCCTTGGCTGGTGCCGAAGGCACGCGCACGGCCTTCCTGTTGGCGGCATTCATTTCGATTCCGATCGTTGTGCTGGCCTTCCTGGTGCGCAAGCCCGCCGACGATGTTGACGCGATGCCCGCCTCAGAACCCGAGCCGCTCACTCAACCGCTCTAAGACACAACGAAAGCGGTGGGTCACCCTCACGGGTGACCCGCCGCTTTTCGTTTATCGACGCTGGCGCTTAACCGCAGCAGTTACTGCCGCCGCAGCAGGAGCCGCCAGCTTCAGTCTCGATGTTCAGCAGGTTCAGTGCGTCCGCAACGGGAGCCAGAGGCTGAACCGGCGTCGCAGGAGTAGGAGTCGTCATGGGGCAATCGTAACCCGACCGCACCCGCACGGGGGCCGTTTGCACATCACAACATCACCACGTCGCAAGCACCGCATTGCGCTACCCTGGCGTGACGGAATGCGCTGATCACCGGCCCGCTTCGTAAACCCAGGTCGCAAACACCACGCCGACCTCCGGAATAGACAGGACCCTCATGCGCAAGCGCTCCGAGACGCCGCCGCAGCCCAGTGTTGCTCATCAGATTCTGAGCGGAAAGCATCGAGTGAAGCCGTTCGTCTGGGGCTTCTTGGCAACGCTCGGTGTTATCGCGGCGCTCGTGCTCGGTGGCATCGTCGGGCAGCTCGGCACCGTTCTGCTCTACATCGGCATCGCGTTGTTCATCTCGCTCGGCCTTGACCCGATCGTCTCGGCGATGGAACGCAAGATTCCTCGTCCCGCAGCCATCGCCGCCGTGGTGCTCGGAGTGATCGCCGTGTTCGCTGGCATCCTGATCGCCATCATCCCGGTCATCGTCGAACAAATCGCAAACCTCGCGAACTCACTACCCGATTTGGTCGACGACATCATGTCTGCGGATTGGTACAAGAAAATTGAGAAAGATTATGGCGAGCAAATCGTCTCGGGGTTGAACGATGCGCTGAAGTTCTTCCAAGACCCGCAGAACATTCTCAGCCTACTCGGCGGCGTGACCGCCGTCACCGGTGGCATCGCCTCGGGTGTCACTGGCGTCATCATCGTGCTGATTCTCACGCTGTACTTCATCGCTTCGCTCCGCACCATGAAGAAGACGGCAGCACGCTTCGTGCCGGCGTATAACCGCGAACGGTTCTCCGGTCTCGTCGAAGACGTCTCTGGCGCGGTTGGGCGCTACGTTGTCGGCCAAGCGAGCCTAGCCGCGATCAACGGCGTGCTGACCCTCATTCTCATGCTCATCATTGGCGCCCCGATGCCTGCGCTACTTGCCCTCATCGCCTTTATTGGTTCCATGATCCCCATGGTCGGAACGCTGTCGGCCGCCATCGTCATATCGCTCATTTGCCTCCTCGCCTCGCCCCTCACGGCGATTGTCGCCGGGATTTGGTACCTCATCTACATGCAGATTGAGGCATACATCCTGAGCCCGCGCATCATGAATAAAGCGGTGTCGATTCCCGGCGCGCTCGTCGTTATCGCGGCCGTCGGCGGTGCCGCAATCGGTCAGGTGCTCGGTGCGCTCGTCGCGGTTCCGGTGGCCGCAAGCATTCTAATCATCGTGCAAAAAGTCGTCTTCCCAGCACAAGACGAGAAGGTTGTCGACCCCGACGAAGAGCCCATCGCCGCGCCGATAGTCACGGCGTAAGGCCACAAGAAAGCGGGGCGGAACCACGTGGTTCCGCCCCGCTTGTTGGTGGCGTGCCCTACTCCCCAGCGGGTGCTGCCGGTCGACCGATCGACAACATCAGGCGGTTGGCCCAGTTGAAGAACGCGGTCGAATGCACGATGTCGACGATTTCATCCGTTGTGAAACCGGCGTCGCGCAAGGCTGTCACCTCCGCGGTGCCGAATCGCGTCGGCACTACGGTGAGTGCGGCCGCGGCTTCAACGAGTGCGTTGAGGCGCGGGCCGAGATCAGCCAGCAGACCGTCAGCGAGGAGCGCGTCGACGGGAGCGGTGTCTTTCAAAAAATGCGCTGCGAAGCGCGCGTGAACCGACGCGCAAAACACGCAACCGTTGACGCGCGAGGCAGCCGCTGCGGCAAGTTCGCGCTCGGCGCGGGGTAGGCCGTCTTTCGCGTTGTAGAAGATGTCTTTGTCAACGAGGGTGCGCGCCCGCAGAATCTCGGGGTCACGAGCAAGCAGCCGAAAGTAGTCGCTCTGATCGCGCGCCCGGTCAACGAGGCCCTGATAGTGACGCGGGGTCAGCTCATCGATGGCGACCGGCTCGAGCCACGGCAGCCAGCCCACCTCGCCGCGGGTGAAGGCATGCGGGTGCTCGGCTTCGTGATGCAGCACCTCGGCAATCGTGGCGGTCATGCGATCTCCTCCTGAACGGCCCGCAGGCCGGAAATGACGCGCTGCTGAAACGCGAGAAACGATACGAGTTGTGACAGCGTGACAATGCCATCAGGGCTCCAGCCAGCGGCCAGGAGCGCTGCGATGGCGGCGTCGTCTGCCTCGCGGGGACGCACCACCAGCAGGTGCGTGTGAGCGAGAGCGGCCGCCAGCCGCTCGCCGAACTGGGCAATGTCGACGTCGTTCGGCACGAGGCGGTGGCCGTCGGTGCTCTCGTCGACGAGCCCCGCTTCGCGGTACTGCCCGAACGGGCCTCCGGTCGTGTGTTCGGCGGCGTACGCGAGGATGTCGGAACCACGCTGCGCGTCGCGCGCGAGGGCACGCTCTGCGTAGAACTCGGCAACTGCATCGTCAGACGTCAACCGCGTTGCGAACGCGGCAATGTAGTCACGCTCGGTGAGCGAGAAGTGAGCCGACGAGACCGGTGAGAACAGCGCGTCAAAGCTCGCCTGCAGCTGCTCAATCGTGACCGGGCGGCGCTCACGCAGCGCGCGGAGTTCATCGGTCGCCCCGACGAGCTCATCAACAATATCGACGGTGGTCATGCGTTCTCCTGACGTGCGCCCGCGAGTACGGGTTCGGTGGTGGCCCAGCCCAGCTGCGGCGCAACTTCGGTGGCAAACAGTTCAATCGAGCGCAGAATGTGCTCGTGGGGTGCATCGACCGAGTGCACCTGGAAGGCGATCTCGGTCGCGTGCTGCAGCGTCGCGTCGGCCGCGAGCGATTCGGCGACCTCGTCGGGCGTGCCCAAGTGGGTGTCGGTACCGCGGATGTAGTCAACGAGCGTGTCTCCGATGATTCCTTGGCCCTGACGACGGAACCCGGCGACTGCGCGGGTGAGCCCGACCTCGGCGAAGCGCAACGCGTCTTCGCGACTGTCGGCGACGAAAATCGTGCGTGACGCTGTCACACGCGGCGTGGTTCCGGCGGGTAGCGCATCTTGGTACTGCTCGATGATCGGAACCTGAATCTCAGCTAGCGACGCGGTCCGGTTCTCGGCCGGGCGGGGCTGCGTGCGCGACAACAGGAGTCCGTCGCCGGCGGCACCGGCGCGGGCACCACCGAACGCAGAAAACGTGGCCTGCCAAATGCGCGCATCGAGGTGCGGCGCCGCCGGGTACAGGTGATTACTGCCCGGCAGTTCGTCGCCGCGGTAGGCACCACGCAAAACGGCGAGCTTCTCGTCGAAAACCACGGCCTTGTTGGCCGGGTCTTGCCCGAACGGCAAGAACGACGATGGGGTGCCGCCGCTGCCGATACCGAGGTCAATGCGACCGCCGGTGAGGAGGTCGGCGACGGCGGAGTCTTCCGCCACCTTGACGGCGTCTTCCAGCGGCAGCGTGATGATGCCGGTCGCGAGACGAATCGTCGCGGTGTGCGCACCGACGTGAGTGAGGAAGACGAACGGCGACGGGAGTCCGCCCTCCGCGGCACGGAAGTGGTGCTGTGCGACCCAAGCACGGCCGACGCCGAAGCGTTCGGCGTGCTGAATCTGTTCGGTCGCCAAACGGTAGCGTTCGGCCGGGGATGCGTCGTCGAGAAGTCGCGTGAAGAACGCGAGGGTGGGAGCGGTCATGCCAGTACCTCCGATCGGGAAGGAACAGCACCGAGCAGTTCCTTCGTGTAGTCATGTGTGGGTTGGGTGAAGATGGCCTCGGTCGTGCCGGACTCGACAACGCGACCGCGCTGCATGACCGACACCGTGTGGCTGAGTGAGCGCACGACGGCGAGGTCGTGCGAAATGAACAGGTAAGTCAGCCCGAGTTCGTGCTGGAGTCCGACGAGGAGCTCAAGAATGCGTGCCTGCACCGTGACGTCAAGCGCCGAAACGGCTTCATCAAGCACCACCACTTCGGGGTGTGCCGCGAGCGCTCGGGCGATCGCAATACGCTGGCGTTGCCCACCAGAAAGCTCGGCAGCCGTACGGGTCAGCACCGCTTGCGGCAGAGACACCCGGTCGATGAGCTCAGCGACGCGCTTCGTGCGCTCGGCACGGGTTCCGCGACCAAAGTTTTGCAGTGGTTCGGCCACGATC
This sequence comes from Microbacterium daqui, assembly GCF_050408675.1. Classification (NCBI taxonomy): domain Bacteria; kingdom Bacillati; phylum Actinomycetota; class Actinomycetes; order Micrococcales; family Microbacteriaceae; genus Microbacterium; species Microbacterium daqui. The sequence continues at coordinate 82,555 of NZ_JBNTKF010000007.1, forward strand.
GCGCCGATCTTCTGGCGCGGGTCGAGCGACGAGAACGGGTTTTGGTACACCAGCTGGAGCGTGCGACGGTAGTTTCGCAAGTCACGCCCCGCAAGAGACGTGACATCACGATCGGCGACCGTCACGGTTCCGCTGTCGGGCGTCGCGAAGCCGGCGATGATGCGTGCGGTCGTCGTCTTGCCCGAGCCCGACTCCCCCACTAGCGCATGCGTGGTTCCGCGTCGCACCGTGAATGACACGTCATCAACGGCACGAAAGTCGCTCGCTCCGCGCGTTTGGTATGACTTCACGAGGCCGCTGACCTCGATCGCGTTGACCTTCTCGGCGGCGACCACCGATGCTTCACGCAAGTACAGGGGAACCGGAATGCGCCGAAACCCCTCTGCTGCGAGCGCAGGCGCGTCGGCGAGAAGTTGGCGGGTGTACGCGTCCTGCGGATTCTGAAGGATCTTGCGCGCGTCGCCCGACTCAACCACGCGCCCGCCGTTGAGAACGACGAGGTGGTCAGCGCGCGAGGCGGCGACCGCGAGGTCGTGCGTCACGAGCAGCACCGACGTGCCCTGTTCGGCGCGCAGTTCGTCGATGAGGTCGAGGATGCGGCGGGCGACCGTGGCGTCGAGCGCGCTCGTCGGCTCATCGGCGATGAGCAGGCGCGGGCGTAGGGCCACGGCGGTCGCGATCAGCACGCGCTGGCGCATGCCGCCGGAGAGCTGATGCGGATACTGGGCAGCGCGGCGCACCGGGTCATCGATGCCAACGCGTTCGAGGAGCTCGAGCACGTTCTTGCGAATCGTGGCCCGGTCACGCTCGCCGTGCAGGCGGAAGATCTCCCCCACCTGCACGCCGATCGTGCGCACCGGGTCAAGCGATGACACCGGGTCTTGCGGAATCAACCCGATGTGCGCACCACGCACGGTTGCCAACCGGCGCTGTGACCAGCCGGAGATTTCCTGCCTACCGAGCTCAATGGTTCCGCTGTCAATGCGGGCACCGTCTGGCAAGAGCCCGAGCACGGCCTGCGCCGTTGTGGTCTTACCGGAGCCGGACTCACCGACGAGGGCGATGGCTTCGCCCTCAGCAATGCTGAGCGAGACACCGTGGATAGCTTCACGACGGGCGCGGCCAGCGCGGTACGAAACGACGAGGTCAGAAATGTCGAGGAGAGTCATCGCGTCTTCCTTCCGAGCGCTGAGCTGAGACGGTTGGCACTCACGACGACCGCGACCACGATGAGGCCGGGCAGGGTCGTGAGCCACCACGCCGTGGAGACGTAGTTGCGGCCCTCGGCGATCAAGAGACCCCACTCGGGTGTGGGCGGCGGGGCGCCGTACCCGAGGAACCCAAGGGTCGAGATCGCGAGGATCGCGGTGCCGAACTGCAGCGCGGCAAGGGCGAACACTGACGTGAGGGAGTTCGGTAACACGTGCCGCACGAGCACCTGCACCGTGGTTCCGCCGCTGCCGAAGGCGGCTTCGATGTAGTCACTCGCCCGTACCTTCACGACTTCACTGCGCACGAGGCGTGCGAAGGCGGCGATCGAACCGATGCCGACGGCGATAGCCGCGTTCACGGTTCCGAATCCCAGCAGGATGATGATCGACAGCGACAGCAGCAGCGACGGAATCGATAGCAGCACGTCAACGATGCGCATCACGATGTCGTCGACGAGGCCGCCGATCGATCCGGCGACGACGCCGAGCGTCGTGCCGACCACGAGTCCGACCAACACCGCGATGAGGGCACCGGTGAGCGAGTGCACGGAACCATAAATCACGCGGGCGAGCAGGTCACGGCCGATCGAGTCGGTGCCGAACGGGTGCGCGAGGCTCGGGGCCTGCAGCTTTTCCGCCGGCACACCCGTGAGCGGGTCGTATCCGGTAAAGAGGGCCGGCACGAACGCCCACGCGATCGCCACGGCGAGCACCGTGATGGCGAGGGTGAGCCCGAGAGGCGGAACCGCGAAGCGGCGCTTCGGTGGCTCCTTGCGCGTCTCGACCGTTGGGGTTTTTTGTTCGGGGGCGGTCGGCTCAGTGAGGGTGGCCTCGACAGTTTCGGTCACGGTTTGCGTTGTCATGCGAGGGCCTCCTCTCGGGGTGCCGTTGTTACGCGCTTTTCGCTCGGCTTGCGCAGACGCGGGTCAAGCAGCGGGAACACGAGGTCGACGATGAGATTGACGATCACGAACGTGAGGGCCGCCAGCAGCACGATGCCCTGCAGCACCGGGATGTCTTGATTGGCGACCGCCTGTTCGGTGAGGCGTCCGATGCCGTTGCGACCGAAGACCGTCTCGGTGACGACCGCGCCACCGATGAGTTCGCCGAATAGGATGCCCGCGATCGTGATGGTCGGCAGCAGTGCGTTTCGCAGCACCGAGCGCGTGAGCACCCACCCTTCGCCCGCACCCTTCGCACGAATGACCGTGACGAAAGGCTGCAGTTTTACCTCGTCAATGCTGCGCAACAGGATCTGCGCGAGCGGTGCGGAGATCGGAACCGCGAGGGTAATCACCGGGAGGATCAGCACCTGAATGGGGTCGGCTCCGATGATCGGTACCCAGCCGAGTCCGAATGAGAAGGTTTGGATGAGGAGGATGCCGATCCAGAACACCGGCAAGGCAACCAGCAGCGCCGGCAGCGAGTGCAGTGCTGAACGCAGCCACGCGAACGGGGCCAGCGTCGCCAAGAAGGCGAGGCCGAACGCCAGGATGAGGGCGAGCACGAATCCGACTCCTGCGAGCGCAAGTGTCTCGGGAAGTGCTTCGGAGATGAGGCGCAGCACCGGGGTTCCGTATTGCGTGGAATATCCGAAGTCACCCGTGACGTATCCACCCAGCGTGTGGAGGAACTGCTCCCACGCAGGTGTGTCAGCACCGTACGCGACACGAATCGACTCGATCTGCTCGGGAGTGAGCCCCAGTTCGGGGTTCTCATATTTGATGAGAATCGCATCGCCCGGAAGCGCCTGCAGTAGGAAGAACGTGGCCGTGAAGGCGGCGATCAGCACGATCGCCGCCTGCCCGACCCGTCTTGCGACGTAACGCATTAGTGCTCACTCAGCCAGACGTCGTAGAAGCTCGGGCGGCCGACCGACTCGTAGCTGATGCCGTGCACGTAGGGTGCGGCACCGTACACCTGCGGCTCTTCGAACAGCGGGATCACGTAGGCCTGGGCGACGAGGTAGTCCTGCACCGCCGCGGCAGCTTCGGCACGCTTGGCGTTGTCGGGCTCCGAGGCGACAACCTCGAGGAGGCGGTCAAGCTCAGCGTCGTTCGACAACAGCGTGTTGCGGTTCTGCGAGTGGTACTGGCTCTTGATGACGTCGTAGTCGCTGCGTCCGACCATGGAGTGGTAGAGCGGCGTCTTCAGCGGATCCTTGATGTCTTGCGCGTAGGTTCCGGCGTCTCCGGACAGCACGTTAAGTTCGACGCCGACCTTCCCCAGCTGCTGCGACACGAGTTCGAGCGTCTGCTTGGACTGCGGCTGGGGCTTGGCCTCATACACGTCGAGGGAGAGCTTGACGCCGTCCTTCTCACGGATGCCGTCGGCGCCGAGTTTCCAGCCAGCCTCGTCGAGAAGCTTCTCGGTGCGTTCCGGGTCGTAGGCGTAGTCAGCTGCGTGGTCGATGTACCCGAGGGCCGTCTTGCTGAGCGCCGAGGTGGCGACCGGATAGTTCGGTGTAAAGATTGTGTCGACGACCTCCTGTGCGTTGACCCCGGCGACGAGCGCCTGGCGAACCTTGAGGTCACTCAGCAGCGGGTTCGTGAAGCGCAGGCTGAGCGAGTTGTTCACGCCACGCGTTTGCGGCGCGTAGAGCGTGAAGCCGCTCGACTCGACGCGAGCCTCATCGAAGGCCTGCACGTAACGGATGTAGTCAGCCTGGCCGGCGAGCAGCGAACCGATGCGCACCGAGTCTTCCGGCGTGATCAGCAGCTTGACCTCATCGAGGTACGCACGCCCGTCGTGCTCGAGGCTTTCGGGCGCCCAGTCGTAATCTTCGCGCGCGGTCAGGGTGATCTCGGTGCCGAGCTTTTCTTCGGAGATCACGAAAGGGCCAGCGCCGATGATGTCGGTACCGTTGCCCGCGCCGAGCTCTTCAAGGGTGCGGTCGAGCGTCTCCGGGGAGAGCAACCCAGAGTTGTTCGTTGACGTTGCCTGCAAGAAGCCCGGCGCGGGTGCGGTGAAGCGGAAGATTACGGTGTCGGCGTCAACAACCTCGCTCGACGCGTAGTTGTTGATGGCCTCCGACACGGTGAGGCCCTTCTCCGCGTCTCCGAGTCCGTAGACGTCGAAGTTCTTCGCAACGGCTGCAGCGTCGAGCACCGTGCCGTCAGAGAAGGTCACATCGGTGCGCAGGTTGAACGTGTATTCGGTGGCGTCAGCGTTCACTTCCCAGTCGGTGGCGACCCACGGCTCAATTTCGAGCGTCTCGGGGTTCTGCCACGTCAGTCGCGCGGCGATGTTGTTAATGAGCGCGCCATTCGGGTAGAAGCCCGACTGCGGCGGGTACAGGTTCGTGTACGGCTGGAATTCGAGGTAGGTAAGCGTGCCGCCGGCGACCGGGTCACCCGCCTCTGCCGCCGCCCCTCCTGGGGCTGGCACCGAGGCGCACGACATGAGAGACAACGCTGTCGCGAACATAGCGGTACCGGCGATCGCGCGGATGGCGGTGCGGGGCATGAGGGTCCTCCTGTCGTGGATCCGTGACTATCACGGTGTCCCCCCACGTTAGGAGCGGTCTGCGCCGTCAGAAACGTAAAAAGTCACGCGGTTTCACGTTGTGACACGGCACGCAACGTGTCGTCATGCCGCGTCACAAACGCCGAGCTATACCCGCGTGCGAGTACCGTTTGCGGATTCGCCCTCGACCGCCCAACGGCCACGCGCGTACGACCACTGACTCCAACCGCCGGGAAACAGCGCAATGTCGAGTCCGATCAGTGAGCCCGCAAAGATCGTGTGCGTGGCCGCGATTCCCGAGCCGCAATAGGCGATCGTCGGCGTCTGCGGCCCAATGCCCTGGGCTGCAAAGAGTCGTGAGATCACCTCGGGAGAGCGGAACCTGCCGGCATCTAAGTGGGTTGTCGTCGGTAGGTTGACGGCACCGGGGATGTGCCCGCTGATACGCTCCAGTGCAACGGGAGCACCTCGATACCGCTCCGGCTGACGCACGTCGAGCAGAATGGTTCCGTTTGCCGGCGGATCCACCCGATCAATACCGACAATCGGTGCCGACAGTGGCGTGAGCTCGACGTTGCCCTGCCGGGGCTGCACGTCACCGGTGTCGAGTGCAAAGCCGGCGGCAAGCCAGGCGCGCAGCCCGCCGTCGAGGATGCGCACGTCGGCGATGCCCGAGTTCGCGAGGAGCCACCACGCGCGAGCCGCCGCGACCGATTGCAGGTCGTCGTAGATCACGACGATGTCGTCTTTTTGGAGCCCCCAGCGGCGAGCGGCTTTTTGTAGCCGCCGATGCGTGGGCAGCGGGTGCCGGCCCCACTGCGGGTCGGGACGCTCGGTGAGTTCAGCTTCGAGGTCCACGTAAATCGCGCCGGGAATGTGGCCGTCGAGGTAGGCCGGGCGCCCCTCGGGTGCATCGAGTCGCCAGCGCACGTCGAGCAGACAAACGCCGGCGCCCGTTTGCCGCAGGGCCACGAGTTCTTCCGGTGTTATCAGGGTCATTCCAAAATCGTCGCGCCCCTACGCGCGCGAAGGGCTTTGTGACGACACGCGCCGCAATACGGCGTCATATCGGTGTTCGAGTGCCATTTAGAAAATGTGAAAGAACTCTTGCGCATTGTGAGATGTGAAACTACTCTTTCGGATATTGAGATCAAGGATCCGGCCGCGTTTCGAGCCTTGGCGCACCCGTTGCGTCTCGGATTGTTCGAACGTTTGGCAATCTTGGGCACCGCAACGGCGTCGCAACTGGCCGAGTATTTCGACGAGAGCCCCGCGAACTGCTCCTTCCACTTGCGTCAGCTTGCGAAGTTTGGCTACATCGAGCGCGATGAGAGCAGCGATGGTCGCGCGCGCCCGTGGCGGGTGCTCGACATCACCCAGCACTGGGATCCCGCGAACCCCGACCCCAGTTTGCGGGCCCCGAGTGAGGCTTTTGAAGATGCCCTGCACACGTGGGATGAAATGCGTCTGCGTCAGGCACGTCTCTCCCCCGCTCCCGAGGGTTTTGCGGGAACGATGGTGTCAAACCGTTCGACCTTATGGCTGACGCCCGGCGAGGCGCGTGAATTGAGTGCACAGATCAATGCGCTGATGCAGCCGTATATCGACCGGTGGGAGACGAATGAGCGGCCCGAGGGTGGTCGCCCGATGCGTCTGATTGCCGAAATGTACGCTGTCGCGGATCGAACGGAACCATGAGTCGGCTGCTGCAGATCCGCGCGTTCCGCAGGTTGCTGGCTGGGTGGACCGTCGGCAACTTTGCCGACAGCGTGCTGTTTCTCACGCTCGCCGTGTGAGTGAAGGATCTCACCGGGTCGTCTTCTGCGGCCGAAATGGTGTTTCTTGCGTTGGCGCTGCCGGTATTTCTCGCGCCCGCGATTGGCCTGCTGACTGATCGCGGGCCGGCTGACGGCAGCGCGGTTGTTGCGTCGCGCCTCCCCTGCCGCAGCTCAGGGCTTCGGGCTCGGCATCATCGGTCTATCGTCGCTGCTGATGGCGGTGGATTACCTCGGTATCGTGCTGATGCCGTTTGCGCTCGTCGGCGTCTTCTTCGCGGGTGTGGGTATTCCGTGGATGGTCGTTGCGACGACGACGACTCGTCAGCGCGCGACTCCCGCGCGTCTGCAGGGTCGTGTTGGCGCCGCGATGAACGTCGCATTGACGGTTCCGCAACTCGCGTCGCTTGCGACGGGCGCTGGCCTCGCGCTGATTCTCGACTACCGTCTGCTGATCGTTGGCGCGGGGCTCGTGATGCTGGCGTGTGCTGCTTCGCTGTTCTTCTCGCGGCTTCCGGAACCTGTGGATGCGGATCAGACGGCGGTTACGGAAGAGGCATAGCGTCTTCTGCCGCCGGGTGGGCTTCGTCATATTCTCGGCGGAGATAGCGAGGAGCCTGCACACGCCAGGCTTCGATGACGAGTTCTCGCAAGTGCTCGGCATCGATCCCTGCCATGCGAAACGCAATCTTTGGTTCCGACCATTTCGTCGTTTGCGGCAGGAACGTGTGTGCATCCATGTGGCGTAGCGCCCGCGCTTCGATGGCGTCAGCGATTTTGACGCCCAGCACCAGCTCGTTGCCGATGATTTCTCGTACCTCATCGGGGATGCTTGGCCACGGATGGCACTCCCACACGTACGGCTTGGATCGCACAAACCACGTCACGCCTCCGGCGGATGTGCGCTCTTCGCTGCCGGGGAGTTCTGCGGCGATGCGTCGCACATCGTCGAGGGTTGCCATGCCGATGACGCTACAACGTGCCACCGACACTCAGTGTGCGCACCGAAAAGCGTGTGCGAATCGTGACCCGTATTCGCGCAATCTCGCACAATCAGCGGCTCACGCAAACGGTGTGATCCCGACCGACGAACCGGTTCCGCTGTTTGGCGTTCCGCTACCGGAAGCCCTCGACTGGGCGATGTCCTTCGGCGAGTATGGCGTTACCGGTGTTGTCATCGACTACCCCTATCTCGGAGCCTGGTCACCACTTCGCAACCTCCAACACCTCAAGCCCGCGTAGCTGGTTCCGCCTCACTCGCCACAAATGCCGTAGCCTCACCGCCGATAATCGGCGCCGACATGATTGCCCGCAGCGACGCAAACGACCCGGTCTTGCGGGTGCCGGTGATCCGATCGCGAGATAACCAGCGGCGAAGCACGTCGATCCACTCGTCGAAGGCGTCGAGGTGCGCATCATGGCTGCCGCCAGAGAGATCGACTCTGACCGTCTCGGGCCTGCGCCGGATCAGCTCGCCCTTGTCGGCATCGCTGAACATCCCGTGCTTGGTGAAAATCGCGAGCGTTGGAACCTGCAGAGCTTCCCACTCGTCCCAGCGCGGTTCATGCACAGCCTCGATCGTGCGTTGCATGACCGCGGCGTCGAAACGCGGGACGAGCCCATCATCCGTCGACTGGAGATCCGCTACCCAGGCATCAACGATCGCGTCATCACCGAGGAACTCGCGGGCAGCGGCCTCGTCCCGGAACGGAACCGGCCAGGACGCGAAGTACGCGCCGAGACCAGCAGCCTCGCGCGGATCGTCACTCCCCGACACATGACCTTCGAGCATCACGAGCCCGTCGACCAGGTCTGGGCGCGCTGCTGCTGCGAGAAAAGCAGTGTGGGCTCCCATCGACTGCCCGACGAGCGTCGCTCGACTCCCTGGGGCGAGCTCCTCGATCGCCGCCACGACGTCGCCGACGAAGGCGTCGCGGGATACATCATCGGGAAGCCGCGTGCTCGCACCGTGCCCTCGCTGGTCCACGAGCAGGACCCGATGGTCCTGCAACGCTCGCGCCGTGCGCAGCAACTCCCGCGAGCTCCCGGCAAGCCCGTGCAGCAGCACGACGACAGGGCCGTCGCCGCCGAGGTCGGTGACCGCGATGCAGACGCCTCCGGGGCGTTGCACGACGCAGCTGGTCACGCGACCTGTAGCGGCGCGATCGCCGCGATCTGCTCACCTGCTGCGTCCTCGGCGCGGTCGAGCTCATAGTGGCTCTGCAGGTTGATCCAGAACTCGGCCGACGTGCCGAAGTACCTCGCGAGCCGCAGCGCCGTGTCTGCGGTGATCCCCCGCTTGCCGTGCACGATCTCGTTGATCCGCCGGGGCGGGACGCCGATCGACACGGCGAGCTTGTTCTGTGTGATGCCGAAGCCCTCGATGAAGTCCTCCATGAGGACCTCACCTGGGTGGATCGGCTCGATCCTGTCAGTGGTAGTCAACGATCTCCACCTCCTCCGGTCTGGCGTCCGTCCACACGAAGCAGATCCGCCACTGGTCGTTAATTCTGATGCTGTGTTGTCCGGCGCGGTCGTCCTTCAGCGCTTCGAGCCGGTTGCCCGGCGGGACCCGAAGATCCTCGATGGGCTCCGCCGATCCCACCTGACGAAGCTTGCGCAGTGCGACCCGATGGATCCGATGATCGATCGAGCGCACGCGCTCACGACGCCACAGCCGTTCGGCGTACTTGTTGCCGAACGATCTGATCACGAGACCAGGATATAACGACCAGCGTCAATAACGCTAGACGTTAAACCGGAACTCCACCACGTCGCCGTCGCGCATGACGTAGTCCTTGCCCTCGAGGCGAGCCTTGCCCTTGGCGCGAGCTTCAGCAACCGAACCAGTCGCAATGAGGTCTTCGAACGAGATGACCTCGGCCTTAATGAAGCCCTTTTCAAAGTCGGTGTGAATGACACCGGCAGCCTGCGGAGCCTTCGCGCCCTGCGGGATCGTCCACGCACGCGCTTCCTTCGGCCCCGCGGTCAAGTAGGTCTGCAGACCCAGCGTCGCAAAGCCAATGCGAGCGAGCTGGTCGAGACCCGACTCGGTCTGACCGGTAGCTTCGAGCAGTTCCTGCGCATCTTCCGGGTCGAGATCAATGAGCTCAGACTCGATCTTCGCGTCAAGGAAGACAGCCTGAGCGGGAGCCACGAGCTCAGCAAGCTCGGCCTTTTTCGAGTCGTCGGTCAGAATCGCTTCGTCGACGTTGAAAACGTAGATGTAGGGTTTAGCGGTCAGCAGACCCAGCTCGCGGATCGGCGTGACGTCGATGCCACTGCCCGACAGCAAAATGCCGCGCTCCAGCGCATCCTTCGCAGCGTTCGCTGCCGCAAGGACCTCAGGGTCAGCCTTCTTCTGCTTGACCTCTTTTTCGTAGCGAACGATCGCCTTTTCGAGCGTCTGGAGGTCAGCGAGCATGAGCTCAGCGTTGATGGTCTCCATGTCGTTGCGGGGGTTAACTTCGCCGTCGACGTGCACGACGTCGCCGTCGGTGAAGCCACGTACAACCTGGGCGATGGCGTCGGCTTCGCGAATGTTCGCAAGGAACTGGTTGCCCAGGCCCTCGCCCTCGCTCGCACCGCGCACGATGCCGGCGATGTCAACGAACGATACCGTCGCGGGCAACAAACGCTCGGAGTTGAAGACGTCGGCGAGCTTCTGAAGACGCGGGTCGGGAAGGTTCACGACACCAACGTTCGGCTCGATCGTCGCGAACGGGTAGTTCGCCGCGAGCACGTTGTTGCGCGTCAGCGCGTTGAAAAGAGTCGACTTGCCGACGTTGGGCAGGCCAACGATTCCGATAGTAAGAGCCACGGGCAACAAGTCTACGCGGCTTCGCGCGCGATTCTTGCGCTGAGCAGGGCGGCGAGCGGAACCTAGGGGCGCGTTGCGCGGAACGCTTTCGTCACGTAGGGCATCGCGATGGTCTGCTCCCCCACAACGCCGAGGCCATCGAGAAGCACGCCGACCTCAGAAATCATGCGCTCTTGGTCAGCCTCCGGCGCGGTGATGAAGTAACTACGCGAACGCACCATCGACTCGATGTCGCTACGCGTCATTACGCGCTCCCACTCGAACACGTGCTCTTCGAACTCGCCAAATGGCTCGTGTACCGGAATGTGGCCGTCGGCGATCATCTCTTCGGCGCTGGACGCATGCAGAATGCGGGTCAACTTGTGCACCCACTCGACGCGCTCGTCGCGGACGTTCCAGATCAGGCCGAGCACACCGCCCGGGCGCAATACTCGCCCGATTTCACGAGAACCCGCAACCGGCTCCACCCAGTGCCAAGCCTGACCCATCACAACCGCGTCTACGCTCGCGTCTTCCAGCGGCAGCTGCTCCGCGGTTCCGACTCTCGTGCCAACGCCCGGCGTTCGCTCGGCCAGCGTCTCGAGCATCGCCGCATCGGGGTCAACAGCCACTGCATCCACGTCACGAACCCGCAGAATCGAGCGCAACAGCTTGCCGGTTCCGGCGCCCACGTCAGCCACTCGCGCGCGGCGTTCGAGCGGCTCAAGCAAGAACGCCACAGACTCCGCCGGATACTCGGGGCGCCCCACGTCATACGCCGCCGACGCGGCTCCGAACGAGGTCGACATTTCTTCGCGACTGGCCATGATGTGAACCTAGCACCGGGCGCCGACAGCCACCCGCGCTCGGCGTCCGCGATAAACTGGATTGCGGCGCGCCTGCACATGCGTTGCGCGCCGCAGGAGAAGAGTCAGCACATGTCATTGGATTTCACCGCGATCGATTTCGAGACGGCGAACTCCAGCAACGCTTCGGCGTGCTCCGTCGGCCTCGTGCGCGTGCGCGCGGGAAAGATCGTTGAGCAGACGGGCTGGCTCATTCAGCCGCCCGCTCCGTACGAGGAGTTTCATGCGCGCAACGTTGNTCGTGCGCGTGCGCGCGGGAAAGATCGTTGAGCAGACGGGCTGGCTCATTCAGCCGCCCGCTCCGTACGAGGAGTTTCATGCGCGCAACGTTGAGATTCACGGCATTCACGCCGAAGATGTCACGACCGCGATCGGGTGGAGTGACCAGCTCGAGTTTCTCGAGGATTTCGCTGGCGATGACGTCATGGTTGCGCACAATGCGGGCTTCGATATGGCCGTGATTCGGCGCGCGTGCGAGGCCACCGGCGACGTTTGCCCGCCGTATGAGTACGTCTGCAGCCTGCAGGTCGCGCGGCAGGTCTACGACCTCGAGTCGTACCGCCTCCCCTTTGCCGCGGCGGCTGCCGGCTTCACTGATTTCTCGCACCACGAGGCGACGGCCGACGCACTCGCGTCAGCACACATCATGATCGATGCCGCTCGCCGCGTTGACGCCACTGACATTCGTGAACTGGCCGCCAAGACGCGTGTGCGCGTCGGGCAGATTCAGGTTGCGACGCTCGCGGATTCGCTCGTTCTCTCCTGATTTTTCGGGCTTTTCGCTTTACTTGCGAGCAATGTCGGAGGCCCCGGGCAGACTGAACACATGGATCCCTTGATCGCTGTTCCTCTCGTCGTTCTGGCACTCGCCGGTGGCCTCGCTCTGGGCTGGTTTGCGCGTGGGCGCGTCACCGCTGACGACACCGTGTTGCTGTCTCGCCTGTCGGCAAGCGAGGCCAACGTCACGGCGCTGCGCGAGCAGCTGATGCAGCAACAGGCCTCTTATCGGGAGTACACCGAACGCGCCCGTGACGAGCAAGAGGCGCACCGCGAACGCGAGCGCCAAGAAGCCCGGGTGCTTACGGCGCTCAGCCCGGTCGCCGAGACTCTGCACAATATGCAGCGCGCGATGGCGTCGATGGAGAGAGACCGCCAAGAGCAGTTCGGCCAACTCGGCGAGCAGCTACGCCAAGCACAGATCAACGACGAGTCGCTACGAAACGCGACGAATACGTTGGCGAGTGCGTTGCGGTCGACGACGACCCGCGGAACCTGGGGTGAGACCCAGCTGCGCCGCGTTGTTGAGGCGGCTGGGTTGACGCACCATGTCGACTTCGACGTTCAGACCAGCATCACGACTGAGTCTGGTGCGACGGGCCGCCCCGACATGATCGTGCGCCTGCCAGGGAGCAAGGCAATCGCGTTGGATGCGAAGGCCCCACTCGACGCGTATCTGCAAGCTTCGGCGCACGAGTCAGAGGCTGAGCGCGCCGCTGCTCTCGCCCAGCACGCCCGAGCCGTGAAGTCGCACGTTGATGCACTGGCGAAGCGTCAATACTGGACCGGCTTGGAGTCGAGCCCCGAGTTTGTCATTTGCTTCTTGCCGAACGAGGCGATGCTGTCAGCGGCATTGGATGCTGACCCGGCGCTGCTGGACTACGCCTTCCGCCAGCGGGTGGCACTCGCCTCCCCCGTCAGCCTGTGGGCCGTACTGAAGTCGGTGGCTTACACGTGGACGCAAGATGATGTGTCCGCCGAAGCACACCAACTGTTCGCGCTCGGCAACCAGCTCTACGACCGCCTCGGTGCGCTCGCCGGTCACGCCGATGACCTCCGCCGAGCGATCGAACGCACCGTCGGCGCCTACAACAAGTTCGCCGGCTCGCTCGAGTCGCGGGTTCTCGTCACCGCACGAAAGTTCCCCGGCATCGACGCGACGAAGCTCGCAAGTATGCGGGAGCAGGAAGAGATCTCCGCGACCCCGCGTCCGCTCGTCGCCGCCGAGTTTGTGAGTGCTGAGGCCGACACGGTGGCTGACGCGGTTACCGAGGCCGAACTTGTGTCCGAGGTCACCGAGCTCACACCCGAGAACGACACGCTCTGGCAGGCTGACCTCGCCGACGACATCCGGCGCCGCGCCAAAGACTAACAACACGACGGCCAGTCTCAACTAATGAGATCGTTCCGCCACCGGCGCCGTTGACCTGCTAGTTATGGACGCACAGACCTTAGCCTCGATACGCAATGGAGCGTCATGTCATCTTCTGCCGAGATCGCCACCGCAGCCCAGGACCTTCTCCCCGAACTCGTCGCGATCAGGCGCGAGCTACACCAGATTCGCGAAGTTGGCCTCGACCTCCCCCAGACGCAGGCCGTCGTGCTCCGCGAACTCGAAGGCCTGCCGCTCGAAATCTCCGTCGGCACCGACACCACGTCGGTGACAGCCGTGCTTCGCGGCGCACACCCCGGGCCCGTTGTCCTGCTGCGCGGAGACATGGACGGCCTGCCCGTCACCGAAGTCAACGATCTCCCCTACCGCTCGACGAACGGAAACATGCACGCATGCAGACACGAGCTGCACACGACCGGCCTCATCGGTGCCGCACGCCTCCTCAGCGAACGTCGTGACCAGCTCCATGGTTCCGTCATCTTCATGTTCCAGCCGGGCGAAGAAGGCTACAACGGCGCCAGTGTCATGTTGCGCGGGGGAATCCTCGACGCGGCCCGCGAGAAGCCCATCGCCGCGTACGCGCTGCACGTTGGCCCGGGCCCACTCGGCCAGGTCGAGTCGAAGCCGGGCACCATTCTGGCCGGTTCGAGCGAACTCGAAATCACGGTGCGCGGCAGCGGCGGCCACAGATCACAGCCGCACACGGCTCTCGACCCGGTACGGCTACGGCTGCACCGCAGATATCAGCTTAACGACGCAGTACATTCCGACGGTGAACGCTGATGCCGAGCATGCGTTCGCCGTCGACCAGATTCACCAGATGTACGGCGAAGACAGCGTCACCATTAAGCCGCACGGCATCATGGGCTCGGAAGACTTCTCGTTCGTGCTCGCCGAGATTCCGGGCGCGTTCATGATGGTGAAGTGTCTCGCGGCGGAGCAACACAACGGCCGATCCCTCGGGGAGGAGAAAGTTACCCGGGGATGAAACTGAGGAGCGAAACAACAGAGATCGTCACAAAGACGAAGGCGGCGACGGGCCACCAGGAGCTCATCTCTTCACCGGCCGGGCGACGCTTGCGGAACACAACGTCCTTGCGGCGTGCTGGGTCGGTAGCGTCTGCAATGACGGCGTGCGCGGCGGTGGCCGGACGATTCGCTTCGATTGCCATTTTCGACCTCGTTAGGTACACGACGCACGCCATTCGCGCGACTCGTGAATCCATCATCCCACTCAGAACCTGAGCGTCACCGTCAAGACACGTCACGAAGCGGCCACGTTTTGGCAACGCAGAAGGGCCGAGTCAGTAACGACTCGGCCCTTCTCAGCGGGCATGCGATGCCCGAAGATCAAGCGAAACTCAGCCGAACCACTTCGATACGAGGTGTTCAGACGAGACGCGACGCAGGGTTCCGGAGGCGCTCCGCAGCACGACCGATTCGGTGTAGATGTAGTCACCCTCGCGACGCACACCGGCCACAAGCTGGCCGTCGGTGACACCGGTGGCGACGAAGATCGTGTTGTCGCTCGCGACGAGTTCGTCGGCGCCGTAGACGTAGTCGTTGAACTTGAGTCCGGCGTCAAGACCGCGCTGCTTCTCGTCGTCGGTCTGCGGCCAGAGGCGACCCTGAATGTGTCCGCCGAGCGCCTTAATGGCGCACGCAGTGACGATGCCCTCCGGGCTCCCGCCAATACCGACACACATGTCGGTGCGTGCGTTGTGTCGTGCCGCGTTGATGCCACCGGCAACGTCGCCGTCGGTCATCAGTCGCGTTCCGGCACCAGCCTCGCGAATCTCCTGGATGAGCTTTTCGTGACGGGGACGGTGCAGCACCGAAACCACCATCTCCTCAACCGGCTTGCCGAGCGCCTTCGCCAGCAGGCGGATGTTCTCGCCAATCGGCAGGCGAATGTCGACAACGCCGACACCAGCAGGGCCGGTGACGAGCTTGTCCATGTAGAAGACGCTGGAGGCGTCGAGCATCGTGCCACGGTCAGCAACCGCGATCACCGAGAGTGCGTTGTTGCGGCCCAGCGCCGTGAGCGTCGTGCCATCGATCGGGTCAACCGCGACGTCACACTGCATGCCCTGACCGGAACCAACATGCTCACCGTTGAAGAGCATGGGCGCGTTGTCTTTCTCGCCCTCGCCGATCACGATGCGGCCATCGAAGTTCACGGTGCGCAGGAAGGCGCGCATCGCGTCAACGGCAGCGCCGTCAGCGGCTTCCTTGGCTCCACGGCCAATAAAGGGAGCCGCGCGAATCGATGCGGCTTCAGTCGCACGCACCAATTCCATTGCCAGGTTTCGGTCGGGACGAAGGGGGGACATATCTGCCGTCAGGCTCACCATGCCCCCAGAATAACGACGCCCGAGTCAGGAATCGTGGCAGTTTCGCAATTTCCAGCCGAAGGAATTGCGATTCTTTCACCAGCAGCAAAGTTGGTTCCGCTTATCAACTCTTGTCACAGAGAAAGCGCGTATCCCTGCGCTTCGGTAGAGTAAGCGAGACACCTCTTCACCTTTCTGAAGGAGACTCCCATGCCTTTGGCAACCCCGGATCAGTATGCAGACATGCTCACGCGCGCGAAGACGGGAGGTTTTGCCTACCCCGCGATCAACGTGGCGAGCTCGCAGTCGATCAACGCGGTGCTGCAGGGTCTGACCGAGGCCGGTTCTGACGGCATCCTTCAGGTCACCACCGGTGGTGCTGACTACTTCGCTGGCCACACTGTCAAGGCACGCGCCACCGGCGCCATCGCCATGGCTCGCTACGTCGCCGAGGTTGCGAAGAGCTACCCCATCAACGTCGCTGTGCACACCGACCACTGCCCGAAGGACGCCCTCGACTCCTTCCTGCTGCCGATTCTTGAGGCCAGCGAAGAGCAGGTTAAGGCCGGCGGCCAGCCGATCTTCCAGTCGCACATGTGGGATGGCTCGGCAGTGCCGCTCGCCGAGAACATTGAAATCGCACGCGAACTCCTCCCCCGCATGAAGGCCATCAACTCGATCCTCGAGGTCGAGATCGGTGTCGTCGGTGGCGAAGAAGACGGCGTTCAGCACGAAGGCTCGAACGACGCGCTCTACACCACGACGGGTGACGTCGCTCAGGCCGTTGAGGCTCTCGGTCTCGGCGAAAACGGCCGCTGGATCGCAGCCCTCACGTTCGGTAATGTCCACGGCGTCTACAAGCCGGGCAACGTGAAGCTCCGCCCCGAACTCCTCGGCGAAATCCAGGAGGGCATCGCCGCACAGTTCGGCACCGGCCCGAAGCCGCTCGACCTCGTCTTCCACGGCGGCTCGGGCTCGACAGACGAAGAAATCGCTCTCGCTGTCGCCAACGGTGTCGTCAAGATGAACATCGACACCGACACGCAGTACGCGTTCACCCGCTCGGTTGCTGGCTACATGTTCAGCAACTACGACGGCGTGCTCAAGGTTGACGGCGAAGTCGGCAACAAGAAGCAGTACGACCCGCGCGCCTGGGGCAAGGTTGCCGAGTCGGCGATGGCCGCTCGCGTTGTCGAAGCCACGAAGCAGCTCGGCTCGTTCGGCAAGTCGCAGGGCTAAGCCGCACCAATAGCAAGAAATGACCCCCGGTTCCAGAGCGGAACCGGGGGTCATTTGCGTCAAGCAGTTACGAAGCGTTGCTGGTCACGTACTCGACGAAGGCCGGGTCGGACATGAGCGGAACCGAGACACACGCCATCAGCACGACGAACGTCACGATCGCACCACCGATGGGAATGAACCACGCCAACTTATTGGCCTTCATTCGGCCACGCGCGATCACGACAGTCGCGATGTAGCCCGCCACCAAGACAAGAGCCGAGATCAGCCCCCACGTCTTGCCCGCCGCAAAGTTCGAGAATGATCCGTCGACGCCCATCATGACGTACGACCGGTCAACCATCGTCGCGAAGTCGAGGAACGAAAAGAACGACGTCGCGACATTCAACGCACCAAGCACGAGCAGCACGATTGTGACGATGCGATCGGGCTGGCGGGCAGCGCGGGCCGGGTCAACAGGTGCCGCCGCCTCATATGACAGCGCAGGGCGCATTGGAGCCACCGGCGGATTCAACGGCGTCGGCGCGGGCTCAGCGAGCGGCTCACGAATGTGAGCACGCTGCTCGCTCTCCGACGCATACTCGCCGTATTGCGGGCGAGGGCGCGCATCAGGGTCAGACATGCCCCCATGCTACGGCGTACGCATATGCGCCCGCTGAATAATGCAGAGCGCGGGAACCCGCGGCCCGACTCGAAGTCGCGAAACCCGTAAAAAGCACCGAAACCCGTAGAAAATTTGCGAAATCGTACGGGTTTGGCCGCAGACCACGGGTTCCGTTAGTCGCAGAACTAGTCGCGACGGCCGCCCAGCGCGCGGTCTTGGCGCAGCTCCTTCGGTAGGGAGAACATGAGGTCTTCCTCCGCGGTGCGAACCTCTTCGACATCGGCGTAGCCGGCACCGGCAAGCTCCGACAGAACTTCCTGCACCAGAATCTCGGGCACCGAGGCACCACTCGTGACGCCAACGGTCTTCACTCCGTCGAGCCACTCCTGCTTGACCTCGTCAACGTAGTCAACGCGGTACGCAGCCTTGGCACCGTACTCGAGCGCGACCTCAACGAGGCGCACGCTGTTCGACGAGTTCGCAGAGCCCACAACGATCACCAGATCAGCGTCCTTCGCGACCTTCTTGATCGCGACCTGGCGGTTCTGGGTGGCGTAGCAAATATCGTCCGACGGCGGGTCTTGCAGGTTCGGGAAGCGGTCGCGCAGGCGACGCACCGTCTCCATCGTCTCGTCGACCGACAGCGTGGTCTGCGACAGCCAGACCACCTTGTTCGGGTCGCGCACCACGACGGTGTCGGCCTCATCGGGCGAGTTCACGATGGTGACGTGGTCAGGTGCCTCACCGGCGGTACCCTCGACCTCTTCGTGACCTTCGTGGCCGATCAGCAGAATCTGGTAGTCATCGCGGGCGAAGCGCACAGCCTCACGGTGCACCTTCGTGACGAGCGGGCACGTCGCGTCAATCGCGTGCAGTTCACGCTCGGCAGCAGCGTTCACCACGGCAGGCGAAACACCGTGGGCGCTAAACACGATGTGTGCACCCGCCGGAACCTCGTCAACCTCTTCGACGAAAATGGCGCCCATCTTCTCGAGTTCGGTGACAACGTGAATGTTGTGCACGATCTGCTTGCGCACGTATACGGGCGAGCCGTAGCGCTCCAGCGCCTTCTCCACAGCCACGACGGCGCGGTCAACACCAGCGCAGTATCCTCGGGGGGCGGCCAGCAGAACCTTCTTCGGTCCATCAACCGGGATATTCTGGAGTCGCTCACGACGCCCAGGGATACGGGGAATAGGCAGACGCACAGCAGAGGTAGTCACCCTCTGATTCTATCGGCGAACAACTGATCAAGCCCCGAGAGGACACGCATGACCAATCCGGCGAGCGGCCCATCGTTCACGCCCGCAGTGCGGCCACGCGACTCCACCGCAGATATGCCGTGCCAGGTCGGTGACCTCGGCCGCGATATGCGCGACTACATCGCACGCCTCGGCTCCCCGTGGGTCGAGGGTGAGATCACCGAGTGGAACCATCGAGCCGTTGGTACGTTCGCGACGCTGCGTGACATGAATGGTGATGCGATCATTCGCCTCACGATCTGGTCGAGTGTGCGCAATCGCATTCCGCAAGACATCAAGGCGGGCGACCGCGTCGTCGTGTGTGTGAAGCCCGAATATCGCGCCCAGCGTGGCGAGCTCAGCTTCATCGTCTCCGCCATGAAACACGTCGGTCTCGGCGATCTTCTCGAGAAGCTGGAGCGCTTGCGCCAGCAGCTCCGCTCCGAGGGTTTGCTCGATGCGTCGCGCAAAAAGAAGCTGCCGTTTCTGCCCGGAACCATTGGGCTGATCACCGGTAAAGCCACCGACGCTGAGAAAGACGTGTTGCGCAACGCCGAGTTGCGCTGGCCCAACGTGTCGTTCCGTGTCGAGCACGCCGCGGTTCAGGGCGAGCAGTCGGTGCCGCAGGTTCTCGCCGCCCTCGCCAAGCTTGACGCTGACCCCGAGGTCGACGTCATCATCATCGCCCGCGGCGGCGGTGACTTCCAAGACCTGCTCGGCTTCAGCGACGAGCGCCTCCTCCGCGCCGTTGCGGCGGCGCAAACTCCCATCGTTAGCGCCATCGGTCACGAAAACGACCGCCCACTGCTGGACGATGTTGCTGACCTTCGCGCCTCAACCCCCACCGACGCCGCCAAGCGCGTGGTTCCGGATGTCTCGGAGCAACTCGCCCTGGTGCGCGACGCCCGCTCGCGCATCATGACTCGCCTTGCGGGCCGACTGCAGCACGAGCATCACGTCATCGACCAGTTGCATTCACGCCCCGTGCTCGCAAATCCCGACCGCTGGCTCGAAGATCGCGAACTCCAGCTCGAGCAGTCGATTTCCCGCATTCGCGCGCGCACCGGGCTACGTCTGGAGCAAGAAACGACACGCATCAGTCGCCTGCACGCTTCCCTCGGCGCCCTCTCGCCGTTGCGCACACTCGACCGCGGTTACGCGATCGTGCAACGTGAGGGCGATGGCATTGTGCGCGAGCCCGCGGATGCCCCGGCAGGAACGGAGCTGGTCGTGATGTTGGCTGACGGAACCATTGGTGCGCTCTCGCTGGGAGAGCGGGCGGATTAGGGCCGCTCAGAACGCAACTAGGATGGAGAGTATGAGCGACGCACAGACCGCGGAATTCGCTGATGTGAACGAGCTATCGTTCGAACAAGCGCGCGATGAACTGACTCAAGTGGTTGCTGGGCTCGAACAGGGCGCACCGACGCTCGAGCGATCCATCGCTCTGTGGGAGCGCGGTGAAGTGCTGTATCAGCGTTGTGAAGAATGGTTGCTCGGCGCGAAAAAGCGCCTCGATGCCGCACGCGGCGTGGCAGGTGAAGACTAATGGGTCGCGTAGTTGCTGAGCTCGGTCGGCCCGAAACACCCGCTGAGACCGCTGCCCGCAAGGCAGAATCCTCGCGCATTTATCGCGGTAGCCAGACGATGCGCAATCTTTTTGCGGCCATCATCGCCACGCTTGCCATCGTCGCTGTCATCGTCCTGATGGTTCCGCGCGGCGACATTGAGCGCCCGTCAGATGTCGACGTCGCGGCTATCGCCGAACGCGTCGAACGCGACATCAAGCACCCCGTCGTGGTTCCGCCTGTCTCAGCAGACTGGCGCGTGAACTCGGCGAAGCTCGTGAGCGGCGCCCCCACGACGTGGGAGATCATTTACGCACCGGGCGACGGGCAGGGTTTCATGCGCGTCTCGCAGGCTCTCGAGGCTGACGGTGGCTGGGTTTCGCGAGAACTCCCCACCGGAAAACTCGGCGAGGTCCTCACACTCGGTGACGTTGAATGGCAGTCCTACACGTTCGCCGACCCGTCCAAGGCCGGAAACATTTCGTATGCCCTCAGCACCGTGGCCGGCACCGACCAGGTTCTGATCTTTGGCTCTTCCCCCGAAAAACTCATGCAGGAGACCGCAACACAGCTTGCCCCCCAAATTGACAAACTGAAAGAAGCCGCCGAGTGACACAGATCACCCCCGCCCAGGCTTGGGCCGAAATGCAGGCCGGCAACGAACGATTCGTTGCCGGAACCCCACGGCACCCCCACCAAGATGCGATGCGCCGCCTCGAGGTTTCGGCTGCGCAGTACCCGCACGCGATGGTTTTCGGCTGTTCCGACTCACGCCTGGCGGCAGAAATCATCTTTGATGAGGGCCTCGGCGACGTCTTCGTCATTCGTAACGCTGGCCAGGTCATTTCTGAGTCGGTCATTGGCTCGCTGGAATACGGTGTGGCTGCTCTCGGTATTCCGCTCATTGTCGTGCTCGGCCACGACGCGTGTGGCGCGGTCGCCGCCGCGATCGATGCCGTACAGCCAAGCCCGCCCGAGCTGCCCATGCAGGTGTGGCGTCAGATCGCGCCCATCGTTCCGGCCGTCCACCGCGTCATGAAGTCGACCGACACGACCCCCGAGACCGTCTCGCCAGAAGAGGTGGGCCGCGACCACTTGCGCGCCACCGTGTCCGGCATTCTGAATGCCTCCGAGTTGATCAACGAGGCCGTCAATGAAGGCAAGGTCGCCATCGTTGCGGCCAACTACCGACTTACCGAGGGCACGGCTGTGCCCCACTTCAGCGTCGGCGCCGCGAACGCGGACGCCTGACCATCACATCAGCGAAACATGAGGAGAATCGTGGCTGACACCGAATACCGTATTGAGCACGACACGATGGGCGAAGTTCGCGTCCCCGTGAACGCCCTGTACAGCGCACAGACGCAGCGCGCCGTCGAGAACTTCCCGATTTCGGGCAAGGGGCTGGAGTCGACGCAGATCGCAGCCCTGGCACGCATCAAGAAGGCTGCTGCTCTGGCAAACAAGGAGCTCGGCGTTCTTGACGGCGCTATCGCTGACGCGATTGCCGCCGCCGCCGACGACGTCGTCACCGGCCAGTTCGACGAGCACTTCCCCGTCGACACCTACCAGACCGGCTCGGGCACCAGCTCGAACATGAACATGAACGAGGTGCTGGCAAACCTCGCCACCACCAAGCTCGGCGCTCCGGTTCACCCGAACGACCACGTCAACGCCTCGCAGTCGTCGAACGACGTCTTCCCGACGTCGGTTCACGTTGCTGTGACGCAGGCGATCATCGACGACCTGATCCCGGCGCTCGACCACCTCGCGGTGGCACTCGAGGCCAAGGCGGTGCTGTGGAAGGACGCCGTTAAGTCGGGCCGTACCCACCTCATGGACGCCACCCCCGTCACCCTCGGCCAGGAGTTCGGCGGCTACGCCCGTCAGATTCGCCTGGGCATCGAGCGCGTTCGCGCTGCTCTCCCCCGCGTTGCTGAGGTGCCCCTCGGTGGCACGGCTGTCGGCACCGGCATCAACACGCCCCTCGGCTTCCCACAGAAGGTTATCGAGCTGCTCGCCGCTGAGACCGAGCTGCCCATCACCGAGGCAAAGGACCACTTCGAGGCTCAGGCCAACCGCGATGGTCTCGTCGAGGCTTCCGGTGCGGTGCGCGTCATCGCTGTGTCGCTGACGAAGATCAACAACGACCTGCGTTGGATGGGTTCGGGCCCGAACACGGGTCTCGGCGAACTGCACATCCCCGACCTGCAGCCGGGTTCGTCGATCATGCCCGGAAAGGTCAATCCGGTTGTTCCGGAGGCCGTCCTCATGGTTGCCGCTCGCGTCATCGGTAACGACGCCACGGTTGCTTGGGCGGGTGCTACGGGCTCGTTCGAGCTCAACGTCGCTATCCCGGTCATGGGTACGGCTCTGCTCGAGTCGATCCGTCTGATCTCGAACGCCGTGCGTGTTCTTGCTGACAAGACCATTGACGGTCTTGAGGCCAACCTCGAGCGCGCAGCCGCATTCGCCGGCATGTCGCCGTCGATCGTGACGCCGCTCAACAAGGTCATCGGTTACGAAGCAGCAGCCAAGATCGCGAAGCACGCCGTTGCCAAGGGCATCACGGTTCGCGAGGCTGTCATCGACCTCGGCTACGTCGCGCGCGGCGAGATCACCGAAGAGGTGCTCGACGCAAAGCTCGACCTGCTGTCGATGACGCACGCCGGATAAGTACGCGTTCCCCGATAATCGGAGAATGAATAAACCTGGTCGTTCGGTTCCGACGCGCGTCCGCCTGATCGTCGCAATCCTTTCGGTTGAACTGATCGGCTTCACGCTCGCCGGCTCGATCGCGTTCGCAATGCAACGAGACCGCATTGTCCACTCGATCGATGAAAGACTGAACGACCAGGTTTCTGCGTTGTCTGGGGCGCATGATCCGCAGACCGTCGAAGTGCTTGTCACGCCCCCGCCGCCGCCCGTCACGCGGCCAGAGGCGGTCACGTTCGACACCGTCAATGATGCGCTGTATGACGCGGTCGCACGTCTGGCCCCCGGTACCAACGCCGCCGCGTTCGCCATTCTCGATGGCGTGCCGACCTATCGCGCATCGGACGTGTCGTCGCTCGGCCTCGCCGAAGACGACAGCATTGTCGAAACGATCGTGAGCGAGGTGCTCGCAGCTAATGCTCCCGTACTCGGAACCGCCCGAACGACGCAGGGTGACGCTCGCTACATTGCGATTCCGGTTCAGGCCGCGGGTAGCCCCGAGGTCGGCATCTACGTGCACGTCATCAACCTCTCGGCAGAGCTCGCACCGTTGAAAGCCAGCATCACGATCTACGGCTTTACCGTCGGTGCCTGCCTCATCGTCATGGCGGTCGTGACCTGGTTCATCCTTGCCCGCTTGTTGCCACCGGCCCCGGCCGCAGCAACCGGCGTAGCCTTCGCCGCACCTACCGCACCAGAAGCCACGGCAGCCCCCGTGGTTCCGCCCGCGCCCACCGTTCCCACCCCACCCGCGTTCGACGCGCCACCGCCCTTCGCGCCACCGTCATCGCAACCACACTTGCGCACCGCACCAACTCCCGGCGCCCCACCGTCGACCTCCGACCTATTTGACCAGGTCGAAGGTTCGCTCAAGGCCCAGCGCCAACTGCTTGATGACGTTCGCCACGAACTCAAGACGCCCATCACCATCGTGCGCGGCTACCTCGAGATGATGAACGTGTCTGACCCGTTTGATGTGCAGGCGGCACGAGAAATTGGCATCTCTGAACTCGACCGCATGACGCGCCTCGTAGAAGACATTGACACCCTCGCTACCGTCGAAGGCGACGAATACACCATGGGCTCCGTCGACATCGGGCGCCTCACCGAGCGCGTCGGCGACCTCATTTCCGTCATTCCCGGCCACACCTGGCAAGTCACGCGCGTGGCTGACGGCATCATCCGCGGTAACTCCGACCGCGTCCTGCAGGCGTGGCTTGCACTTTGCGACAATGCCGCGAAGTACACGCCCGCTGGTTCCGTCATTGAAATTGGCAGTGCGCGCACGCAGGACAGCATGATGCTGTGGGTGCGCGACCATGGCCCGGGTATTCCGCCGGCAGCCCGCCACCGGATCTTCCGCCGGTTCGACCGTGGTGCCGGCAAACGAGAAGTGGGTGGCTCCGGTCTAGGCTTGGCGATTGTAGACGTTATTGCGCGCGCTCACGGCGGATCGTGTAGCGTCAGCGAGACACCGGGTGGTGGAGCAACCTTCACGATCCACGTTCCCCTGCGCTTGGGGGGCGGAACCACGTTGCCGGCTCCGGTGCGTGCTGGGGACGTTGTGCAGCAGCGAGAGGAACAAGAATGACGCGGATCCTGATTGCAGAGGACGAGTCACGCATCTCGGCGTTTGTTGCCAAGGGGCTTGAAGCTGCGGGCTACCCGACCACCATCGTGGAAGACGGTGCAGAGGCGCTGGAGCTCGCTCTGAGCGGCGATTACGCCCTCCTGCTCCTGGATGTCGGCCTGCCCTCTATGGACGGCTTTGACGTGCTCACACACCTTCGTGGCCAGGGCGCGTCGCTCCCCGTCATCATGTTGACCGCTCGTTCGTCGACCCGAGACACCGTTGAGGGGCTCGAAACCGGCGCCAACGACTACATCACGAAGCCGTTCAAGTTTGATGAGTTGCTCGCCCGCGTGCGCGTGCGTCTGCGTGAGGGGTCGCTGGCATCGACGACCACGACCGTGCAGCATCGCGACGTCACGCTCGACGTCATCGGTCGTCGAGCGATCGTGAGCGGCCGCGAGGTCGAACTCTCGGCGCGCGAGTTTGCCCTCGCCGAGCAGTTCTTGCGGCACGCTGGTCAGATCCTGAGCCGCGAGCAGCTGCTCAGCCGCGTGTGGGGCTTGGACTTTGATCCGGGCTCGAACGTCGTCGACGTGTATGTGCGGTACCTGCGCACCAAGTTTGGTGCGGAACGCATCGAAACGGTGCGCGGTTCTGGCTACCGCTGGCAGTAGTCAGAACATCTGGCCGTAGCCACGATATGAGGAAGCCCCCGGCACTTGGTGCCAGGGGCCTCGAAGGAAGCGGACCCGAAACCGCTTAGACACTCACTGAAACAGTGTTGTCTACCCTCTCATTTCATCTCCCGGGGAGACGGGAGGTTGGCACGAATGCCACGTATCTATTGTCGCGCGCATTTTCTGGTTCGGATACAAATTCGCGTGAGAGTGTTCTCATCCTTGTCGTATTCCCACAGACGCTCCCTAGGCGAGCTCGTTCGACTCCAGCAGTTCGGTGACCAACGCCGCGATGGCGGAACGCTCCGAGCGCATCAGCGTGACGTGACCGAACAGACTGTGACCCTTGAGCGTTTCGATGACCGACGCGATGCCATCGTGGCGGCCGACGCGCAGATTGTCGCGCTGAGCGACGTCATGGGTGAGGACAACGCGTGAGTTTTGCCCGATACGGCTGAGCACCGTGAGCAACACGTTGCGTTCGAGCGATTGTGCTTCGTCCACGATCACGAACGCATCGTGGAGTGACCGACCGCGAATGTGGGTGAGGGGGAGCACTTCGAGGAGGCCGCGCTCGACAACCTCCTCCATCACGTTGCCCGAGACGACGGAACCGAGAGTGTCGAAGACCGCCTGGCCCCACGGGTTCATCTTCTCGCCCTGGTCACCGGGCAGGTAGCCCAGCTCCTGACCACCGACGGCGAACAGTGGGCGGAACACCAGGATCTTGCGCTGTTGCTGGCGTTCCAGCACCGCTTCCAATGCCGCACAGAGGGCGAGCGCAGACTTCCCCGTTCCTGCTCGACCTCCCAACGACACGATGCCAACCTCAGGGTCAAGTAGGAGGTCGATGGCCACGCGCTGTTCGGCGGAACGGCCGTGCAAGCCAAAGACATCCCGGTCGCCGCGAATCAGCCGGTAGGAGCTGTCACCCGTAACGCGGGCCAGCGCTGAGCCGCGCTCCGAGTGGATCACCATGCCGGTGTTGACCGGAATGCCAGCGACATCATCGTGCGAGCCGATCTCCGACTCGTACAGGTCGGCCATCTCGTCACCCGAGAGGTCGAGTGTGGTCATGCCTGTCCAGCCCGAGTCGAGGGCTTGCTCTGCGAGGTACTCGTCGGCGTCAATGCCGAGCGACGCCGCCTTCACGCGCAGCGGGAGGTCTTTCGAAACCACGGTGACGTCTTCCCCACTCTGAGCGAGAGACGCCGCGACCGCGAGAATGCGGGTGTCGTTGTCATTCAGACGAACGCCCGCAGGCAACACCGACGCGTCAGCGTGGTTGAGTTCCACACGGAGTGTGCCGCCCTCCCCCACTTCCACCGGAAAGTCCAGCCGCCCGTGCGCGATGCGCAGGTCGTCGAGGTGGCGCAGTGCTTGCCTCGCGAAGTAGCCGAGCTCGGGGTCGTGACGCTTCGCTTCAAGCTCGGTAATCACCACCACGGGCAATACCACCGAGTGCTCGGCGAATCGAAACATCGCACGCGGATCGCTCAGCAGCACCGAGGTATCCAGGATGTACGTGCGAACGCCCGTAGAAACATCAAACGCGACGGAATCATCCGTCGCGTTGTGCGTCTTGTGGTTCGCGCCTTGCCGCGTTTCTGTATTCACAGTCAGCTCCGACCCGGGAAGAATCCCCCAGCTCTCAAGTCGGCGAAGTCACGGGGTGTGCCGCTACCAGCCGACCCGAATAGGCGCTTTGCCTATTGAGATGAAAGTAAACGAGATCGCCCGTCAATTCGGGCGATCTCGTCAGCGTGTCGATGACATTCTCATGAACGATTAGTGCGCGTGCTGTGCGTACGCGGCGACCGCGTCTTCAAACATGCGCATCGTTTCGTCGTCGGTGCCCGCGTGTACGGCGATACGAACGGAACCAGAGCGCGTCGTGGTCGCGAGGCCGCCGTTGGTGAGGGACGCACCCAGCATGGCGGCACCGTCGTTGCGGGGTGCCAGGGCGACGATGCCACCGCGCTGCGCGGCACCGCGCGGTGTGACGACATCAATGTCGAAGCGGTCGGCGATCGCGATGACCTCAGCGGTGCGGCGACCCACTTCAGCCTCAATGGTGTCAACGCCAACGGAGATGACGTCTTGCAGACCCGAAACAAGGCGGGCGCACGCCAAGTAGTCGGGCATGGACGTTTGGAAGGCTGCGGCGGTTTCAGCGGGTTTGCCAACGGAATCAAGCACGAGCCCCCCAGCGATACCGGCAACGTTAGACAGCACGGGGTCGAGACGACTGCGGGCCTCGTCGGAGAACGACGCCCAGCCAGCGCCGCGGCCAGCGCGAAGCCACTTGTAGCCGCTACCTGTGACAACGTCGGCAGCGGCATAGTCAGCTTGAACCACACCAAAACCCTGCACGGCGTCGACGATGAGCAGTCGGTCGTCGCCGATGACGTCACGAATGGCGCCCAGGTCTGTGCGGTAACCGGTGCGAAAGTCTACGAGGCTCACAACGACCGCGGTCGTCTCCGGCGTCAGCGCGTCGGCGATCGCATCCGGCGTCATCATGTTGTCGGGCGGCGTGATGAACTGCGGCGTGATGCGCCCCATCGCGTCAGCGGCACGGGTGATGCCGACCGTAATGCTCGGCCATTCCCCCGTCGATGCCATCACCGCACCCGAGCGGATACCGTAGATGGCCTGCTGCAGGCCATGAGTTGTCGTGGCCTGGTGTGTCATCCACGCCAGCGGCACATCAAGGAGCTGCGACAGCATGTCTTGTGCTTCGCCAGCATGCTCGTTGAGAAGATCAATGCCTGACTGCCGGCCAGATACATACAGGTCGGCATCGACGCGCACGTCATCAATCACCGTGGTCGACAGCGGGCCGAAAGCAGCCCAGTTCAGGTAGCCCGGCTCGACAGCAAAGGTCGCGCGAAACTCATCGATAGTCACCCTGCCATTCTGGCACGGTGCCGCGATCGGCGGGTTGTGCTAGCCCCCGAAACGACGATCACGGCTGGCGTAATCGCGTATCGCTCGCAGAAAGTCGACCTCACGAAGATCGGGGCCGAGCGCCTCCACGAAGTAGAACTCGCTGTGGGCACTCTGCCACAGCAGGAAGTCGCTGAGTCGCTGCTCGCCCGACGTACGAATCACCAGATCCGGATCAGCCTGACCACCCGTGTACAGGTGCTCGCCAATGATTTCGGGCGTGAGGTTCTCTGCCAGCTCTTGAATGGTTCCGCCCCGAGCATCGTGCTCGGCAAGGATCGAACGCACCGCGTCAACGATCTCATTGCGCCCACCGTAGCCAACGGCGAGGTTGACGTGCAGGCCAGTGTGCCCTTCGGTGCGCGCGCTCGCGTCGTGCAGCACTCGCGCGAGGTCGGGAGGGAGAATGTCGGTGCGGCCGACGATCTTCACGCGCCAATTGCGTTCACGCGACAGCGCGTCGGCAAGCTCGGCAATGATGTCGATGAGATCGGCAAGCTCTTTGGGATCACGTTTGCGAAGGTTGTCGGCTGACAGCAGATACAGCGACACCACCTTGATTCCCAGCTCATCGCACCAACCCAGAAATTCGCGCATCTTGGCGGCACCGGCGCGGTGACCGTGGGCGGGCGTGGCGTATCCGAGCTGTTTCGCCCACCGACGGTTGCCATCGATCATCATGGCAACGTGATGCGGCACGGTCAGCTGCGCCAGCTGTCTCCGCAATCGTGCGGTGTACAGGCGATACAGCGGCCCTGCTCCGTTGCCGTTCTGTCCGAAGGTCACCCTGATACGCTACCGCGCTCCTACGCATGTACCGCGCAGGGCATACAGAACGGCGTACGCTCAGAGGGTGACCTCTGAGCAGAATCTGGCCCCTCTCCCGCAGCTTCCCCTGCTCGAAGACGCGACCGAAAACGACAACGTTGAAATTAAGCCGACCTGGCGCGGCTGGATTCACGCGGGAACATTCCCGGTAACGATCGCCGCCGGCGTGGTTCTCATCGTGCTGGCTCAGGGCGCTGGCGCCAAGTGGGCGAGCGCCGTCTTCATGGTGAGTTCGATGCTGTTGTTCGGCAACTCGGCCCTCTACCACCGCATCAATTGGCGCCCGAAGGTCAAGGCTATTTTCAAGCGCATTGACCATGCCAACATCATGCTGTTGATCGCCGGAACCTACACGCCGATTGCGATGCTGGCTTTGCCTCCGGAAAAGGGCGCGCTGCTGCTCGGGTTGGTGTGGGGTGGTGCGATGCTGGGCATCCTGTTCCGCGTGTTTTGGTTGGATGCTCCGCGCTGGCTTTACGTCGCGATCTACCTGGCACTCGGCTGGGCCGCAATGATGTACATCGTTGACCTACTCAACGCCAACGTTGCGATGATGGTGTTGGTGATCGTCGGCGGTCTGCTCTACACCGGTGGCGCCGTCGTCTACGCCATGAAGAAGCCGAACCCATGGCCCGGCCACTTCGGCTTCCACGAAATCTTCCACGTCTGCACGGTGCTGGCATTTCTGAGCCACTGGACAGCGTGTTTGCTGATCGCGCTGAACCCGCTGTCGCCGTCGCTCGGCATGCCGTAGCAATGCACACCTACAAAATGGGCGACTCCCCTGAGGGAGCCGCCCATTTTGCATGTCAGCCGCTACTCTGCGGCGCTCTGACCTGGTTCCGGGGCCTTATCTGCCTCTTTGGCAGCCGCCTCTTCAGCGTCGAGCTCGGCACGTACTTCATCCCTGTAACGGGTGCGACGAATACGGCGCTGCATGTCTGCGATCAGCAGGATCACAAAGATCACGACCAGCGTGATGGCGGCGAAACCAATCGGGCCGGGCGTCACCAGATCCGGGTCGACCTCGATCGTCGGGGTCGGCGTCGGCGTGACCTCCGCAAGCAGGGAGTACAGGTACATCGAATCCTCTTTTCGGGTTACAGCGCGTAGCCTGGTACTAAGCCTATCTCCGAACAGGAACTGCATGACTTCCGCCGCTCTCGATGACCGCTACGGCCGCACCGCCTCCCCTATGAAGAAACGATTGACGTGGGGTGCCGTGGGAATCGTCGCGGTCGCCTTTTTCGGATACCTCGGGTGGACGACGGTTGCGTCCAACATGAACGCGGTCTCGGTCGACGACCTCGGGTTCTCGGTTGTCGACGCGAAAACCACCGAAGTGCGGTTCCAGTTCACTGCGCCGGCCGGGCGCGACGTCGTGTGCGCGATCGAGGCACTCGATGAAGAATTCGGTGCGGTCGGCTACAGCCTGGTGACGTATCCGGCGGGCGAACAGCGGTCACAAAAGCACACCGAAAACGTGCGAACCGTCGCTGAAGCCACAACGGGTTTTGTCAGCGGCTGTTGGGTTGCCTAAGATAGCGGCAACGAATAACGCCCGGGCTTCGGCCGGGCGTTGTTGCTTATCTCCCCTCCGCTGTGGAAGGAGCCAGTGATGGCTGACGAAAAAACGGTCACCTTTTTGACCCAGGAAGCTTACGACCGTCTGGCGGCCGAGCTTGAAGAGATCTCGACCGTCGGACGCGTCGAGATCGCAAAGAAGATCGAGGCCGCTCGTGAAGAGGGCGACCTGAAGGAGAACGGCGGCTACCACGCTGCTAAAGACGAGCAGGGCAAGCAAGAAGCCCGCATTCGTCAGCTCGAAGCGTTGCTGAAGAGCGCAACGGTCGGCGAAGCACCGGCAAGCCGCGGTGTCGTTGAACCGGGCACCGTCGTGACGGCACTTATTGCAGGAGATGAAGAGGTCTTCTTGCTGGGTAGCCGTGAAATCGGCGCCAACAGCTCGCTCGATGTTTACAGCGAGGCGAGCCCCCTGGGCACCGCCATCATGGGCCTTAAAGAGGGTGAAGAGACCGCCTTCGAGACCCCGAACGGCAAGAAGATTGCTGTGTCGGTCGTCAAGGTCGAGACCTACACCGGTCAGTAAGACTAAACGCCGATGCCCCGCACGAATTGTGCGGGGCATCGGCGTTTGCGGGGCTTAGTCTGCGATGAGAATGGGGTCGTAGCCGTCTTCGCGGAGTGCTTCGAGCGTCACCTGCTGATGTTCGTGGCCGCGCGTCTCTACCGAGATCTGAATCATCACCTCGTTGATCTGCATGCCCTGGCCGTGCCGCGTGTGCATAACCTCGACAACGTTCGCGCCAGCGTTGGCGATGATCTCCGAAATGCGCACCAGCTGACCGGGGCGGTCAGGCAACGGAATACGGATCGTCATGTAACGACCAGACGCCGCCAGACCATGGGCCACGATGCGCTGCAACAGCAGCGGGTCGATGTTGCCGCCGGAGAGGATAGTCACCGTCTTTCCGGTCGACTGCACCTTGCCCGCGAGGATAGCCGCGACACCAACGGCACCCGCTGGTTCCACCACGACCTTCGCGCGCTCCAAGAGCACCAGCAGGGCGCGCGCGATGTCATCGTCGGTGACGGTGACGACCTCGTCAACGAGGTCTTTGATGATCTCGAACGGCACATTGCCCGGGCGAGCGACGTAGATACCGTCGGCGATCGTCGGCTTGGTCTGCACCGTAACCGGGTG
This sequence comes from Microbacterium daqui, assembly GCF_050408675.1. Lineage (NCBI taxonomy): Bacteria > Bacillati > Actinomycetota > Actinomycetes > Micrococcales > Microbacteriaceae > Microbacterium > Microbacterium daqui. Next base: position 114,293 of record NZ_JBNTKF010000007.1, read on the forward strand.
ACCCTCGATAAGTGACTGCGGGTACGGCGACGCGTTCTCGGCCTGCACACCGATGACGCGGATGGTGCGTCCGGCTGCCTCTGCACGCTGCTTGAGCGCCGACGCGACGCCAGCGATGAGCCCGCCGCCGCCGATGCCCATGATGACGGTGTCAACGTCAGGCAGGTCATCGAAGATTTCGAGGCCGAGTGTGGCCTGGCCAGTCACGACGTCGATGTGGTCGTACGGGTGAATCAGCACGGCGCCCGTGCGCTCCGCAAACTCCGCCGCCAGACGCAGCGGCGTTTCCACCGTCTCGCCCTGCAACACAACTTCGGCACCGTAGCCACGGGTCGACAGGAGCTTCGGAACCGGAACACCGAGCGGCATGAAAATCGTGGCAGCGACACCGAGCTCACGCGCTGCGAGCGCCACGCCCTGCGCGTGGTTACCGGCCGACGCCGCGACAACACCGCGAGCACGCTCTTCCGGGGTCAATCGCGACAGACGGTAGGTCGCACCACGAACTTTGAACGAACCGGTGCGCTGCAGGTTCTCCATCTTTAGGTAGACGGGCGCACCCAACACGTCGGTGAGGTGTTGCGACGGCTCTAGCGGCGTGTGACCAATATGCGGGGCCAGGCTCTCTGCAGCGTGCTCGATGTCTTTCAGCTCGGGTCCGCGGCTCATCGAGCCCGCCTTTCTCTCGGTACGGTTTTCCAGATCAAATCATCGTGATTCACGGTTCCGTCGCGCCAGGATCCGCTGGCGAGAGATACCGCGACAACGTTGGCAAAGGCGGCAAGCGGAACCGCGAAGAGGGCGCCGGGGATGCCAGCGATCATGGCGCCGCCAGCTACGGCAAGAACCACGGCGAGCGGGTGCACCTTGACCGCCGCCCCCATCAGCAGGGGCTGCAGCAGGTGACTCTCGATTTGTTGCACGGCCAGCACACCGATGAGCATCCACAGCGCGATAAACGGGCCGTTGTAGACCAGCGCAAGGAAGACAGCCAGGGCACCGGTGACGACGGCACCGATGAACGGCACGAACGAGCCGAGGAACACGAGCACAGCAACAGGGATCGCCATCGGCACACCGAGACCAAAGGCCACCGCGCCGATACCGATCGCGTCAATCGTGGCGACGAGCAGTTGAGTGCGGGCATAGTTGCGTACCGTCCGCCAGCCGGCACGGGCCGAAGCGTCAACGGCGGGGCGAGCGTCGCGTGGGAAGAGGCGGAGAGTCCAGCGCCAGATACCGGCGCCGTCGGTGAGTAGGCATATCAGGATGAACAGCACCAGGAGGGCGCCGGTCGCGATGTGTCCGACGGTGGAACCGACGGCGAGCACACCTTGGATGAGGGCCTGTGCTTGCTCTTGCAGGAGCTTGAGCCCCTCACTAAACCAGACGTTGAAGTCTTCGGCACTAATCTGCAGTGCGCTGTCGGCCAAATACTGCTGGAACGCCTGAATGCCCTCGACAGTTCGTGTCCGAACTTCAGGAAGCTGGCGCGCAATTTGCCAGATCGCGAGCCACAGTAAGCCCGACACGATCGCGATCGTGCTGACCATCACAATGACGATCGACAACCAGCGTGGCACCCGGTGATTATTGAGCCAATCAAAGAAGGGCGCCACCAGCGCGCTCAGCAGAAGCGCGATCAGCATCGGGATCACGAGGAGCTTCAGTTGGATGATCAGGAAGACCACACCGGCGGCGGCGAGTCCGATGATCAGAAGCCGCCAAGCGTATGCCGTTGCGATTTGGAGCGCGTGCGGAACGGGTGCCGAGTCGCCTGAGCCCTGAGGCCGAGCGCGCACGGCATCCCAGAAGCGGGAGTTACGCCGTTCTTCAGCCATTCCCACAGTCTAGGACTGTCGGAGGGTCGCATTACGCTGTCGGCATGGTCGATTCCCTTTCGCGGCGCCAAGCCCAACTCATCACCCTCGCCGCCCAAGGGTTTAACCGACGTCGCCCCCAGTCGCCATCAGCGCGCCATCTGCATGGCGTCATGCGTGACATTGGTGTGTTGCAGATCGACAGCGTCAACGTTTTCTCACGCAGTCACTACATGCCGATGTTCGCCCGGCTCGGTGCCTACGACACCTCGTTGCTCGACACCCTCATCTTTAGCGCCGACGGCGATTACGTCGAGTACTGGGCGCACGTAGCCACGCTGATACCGGTAGCCGATTGGTCACTGTGGGGCTTTCGCATGGCCGCTAATCGCGCGAAGTACGGCGAAGGCGCCGGCGGGTGGGTCTCGGAGAATGCCGCCACAATGCAGTGGGTGCGTGACGAACTTGCCGCGCGCGGTCCGCTTCGCCCCGCCGAGATTGAAGACGATGCACACCAGGGTGCGCGCGGCCCGTGGTGGGACTGGAACCGCGTGAAGCGGGCGCTCGAGTACATGTTTCTGTTCGGCGAAGTTGCGGTCGCTGGCAGGCGAGGCTTTGAACGGCGCTATGGCCTCGCCCAGCAGGTCATCCCCGCTCAGCACCTCACCGCTCCCCCGTCGCGCGCCGATGCCATCCGTGAACTGATGGGTCGCGCGCTCGCCTCCTACGGTGTCGCAACAACGGCAGACCTCGCCGACTACTACCGCGTCTCAATCGCCGATGCGACCCGCGCTCTCGCCGACCTTCGCGATGCGGGCGTCGCGTTGCCGGTTCACGTCGAGGGGTGGACGCGCGGAGGCAAGCACGTCCTCGCCTGGAGACACCGCGACGCGATCGCCGCACGCAACGTGCCCCCGGCGGCACTGCTCACGCCTTTTGACCCGCTGGTGTGGTTCCGCGACCGCGCAGCGCGCCTATACGACTTCGAGTACCGCATTGAGATCTATACTCCGGCACCAAAGCGGCAGTTCGGCTACTACTCATTACCAATCCTCGCTGACGGTGATGTTGTCGGCCGCGTCGACTTGAAGGCTGATCGATCCCGATCGATACTGCTCGTGCAGTCGGCGTGGTGGGAAGACGCGACGTCTGCCCGGCACACCGAGGCAGTCGCTGCGGAATTGCGCCTAGCGGCCCGCTGGCAGGGCCTGGAGACGATCAGCGTGTCGACATGGGGCTCGGCCACGAATGACCTCCACGGCGCGTTACACGGCGCTGCACGCCACTGAGCGCGGCAATGACAATGGCCCGGCGCTTTCGCACCGGGCCATTGCTTCAGTTTTAGAACTGAACGCGAGGCGGCTCTGAGATCGCCGCTCCGTCCAGCACCTCGAAGAACTCACGCTCGACGAAGCCGAGGCTGCGTGCGAACAGGTTGTTCGGGAAGACCTTGATCTTGGTGTTCAGCTCACGCACACCGCCGTTGTAGAAACGGCGCGACGCCTGGATCTTGTCTTCGGTGTCGACGATGGCTTCCTGCAGCTGCAGGAAGTTCTGGCTGGCCTGCAGAGCCGGGTATGCCTCAGCAACGGCAAACAGGCTCTTCAGGGCCTGTTCCATGTGCCCTTCAGCCACGCCAGCGGCCGCCGGCGAGGTCGCCGAAAGCGTTTCAGCGCGAGCACGAGTGACGTTCTCAAAAACGGCCTTCTCATGCGCCGCGTACCCCTTGACCGTCTCGATCAGGTTCGGAATGAGATCAGCACGACGCTTGAGCTGCACCGTAATGTCGCTCCACGCCTCGTCAACACGAACATTGAGCGCCACAAGTGCGTTATATGTCGCCCACAGGTAAATTGCACCGATAACCACGATCGCAACAACGATCAGGACCGGAATAAGCCATTCCCACATAAGTGCGAGCCCCCTTCTTTCGAATCACATACTATCCGCGCCATCGGCGCTGTCGAGGTGCGTTGCGCTGACTCTCAGCGAGTTCACGCGCCGAGTACGCGATCGAGGTAGGCGTTGCGGAACATCCGTTCCGGGTCCAACTCATTGCGCAAGGCAACGAAGTCATCGAACCGCGGGTAGCGCTCGCGGAGCGTCTCCGCGCGAAGCGTGTGCATTTTGCCCCAGTGCGGGCGCCCGCCGTACTGACTCATGATGGCTTCCACCGCGCGGAAGTATTGGCTGGGATCTTCCTTCCAGTATCGGTGCACCGCAATGTAGGCCGAGTCGCGCCCGTGAGCCGTCGACAGCCACCGGTCGTCGCCCTTCGCGAAGCGCACTTCGACGGGGAACGAAATCTTCCAACCGTTGCGGTTAATGACCGAACGGAGCTCGTCAAACGCCGCCTGCACGTTCTCGACGGGGATGGCGTACTCCATCTCACGGAAGCGCACGGTACGCGACTGCGTGAACACGTTCGTCGACAGGTCGGTGTATTCGCGCGACCCGGTGAGCTGCGCCGCCATACGCGATACCGGCGGAATAATCGCCGGCGCGACGTGACCCAGGGCACACGTCAGGCGATACACGCCGTTGGCCAGCAGGGTCTCGTCAACCCACTTCGAGGCGCGCGGCAGTGGGTGGCGCTTGTCGCCCTCCGGCAGCCGGGTGTTCTCCTTGGTCAACGCGAACTCGGTGTGCGGGAACCAGTAGAACTCAAAGTGGTCGACGCCAGTGGCGCGCTCGTGAATGTTAGCGACGACGTCCTGGATCGGCTCCCGACGCTCAACCGCGTGCATCAAGAACGCGGGAACACACTGCACGGTGACGTCGATGAGAACGCCCAGGGCACCAAGCCCCAGGGCGATCGCCGGAATCAGCTCCGGCGAATTGTTCTCGTCAATCGTGCGGAATTCACCCGCGGCCGTTACGAGCGTCGCACCGACGATCTGCGTAGAGATGCCGCCGAAAGTGGAACCAGTGCCGTGCGTTCCGGTGGAAATAGCGCCGGAGATGGACTGCCGGTCAATATCGCCGAGGTTCTCCATCGCCAGCCCGTATGGTGCCAGCAGCTGCGGAATCTGGTGCAGCTTGGTTCCGGCTTTCAGCGTGACGAGGCGACGCTCCGTGTCAACTGTGACAATGCCGCTGAGGTCGGAGAGATCGAGCAGCACGCCGGGGGCAACCGCGATACCGGTGAAGGAGTGGCCGGAGCCGACTGCCTTGACGAGCATGCCGCGGTCTTTCGCCGCGAGCACCGCCCGCTGCACCGCTTCAGCGGAGCGCGGAAATTCCACGCGCTGCGGTCGGATGCTCGCCGATCGGGCCCAGTTCTGCCATTTTCCACCTGGTCGTGTCACAAAAAAGCCTTTCCTTCACCGCGATACGTCAATAGTTCGTCGACGACAACACCGTCGTCGACAACGTGGTATGACTTCACCCGCTCCGATCCTTCGCCGCTCTTCGCGTGGCGGAGCCAGACTCGGTCGCCCACCGCGAGCGCGAGCGCATTCGCCCCCTGCAACGGTGTCTGGACTTCGCCCGCACCCTCGCGACCGAGTGTCTTGAGGCCGGTGGGCCATGCTGCTCGAGGTTGGCGCGACGCAACCGGTGGGCCGGAAGCGATCCAGCCCCCGCCCAAAATCGTGGCGATGTCGGGCAACGGTTTGCGCACCACGTCGAACGCGAATGCTGCGGCCGGTGCGAGCTGGAACCCCTGGTAGTCATCGAAGAGAGTTCCCGCAAGGAAGCCGCTGCCGGCGGTGAGTTCGGTCACGGCGTCATCGGCAGCGGTGTACTCGAGCGAGCCGGTACCGCCGCCGTTGACAAACTCGAGGTCTGCAACGCGACGAACGCCGGCCACGATTCCACCGCGTCGGTCGGCCAGCTCGGCGCCGGACTGGCGCTTCATCCAGCGCATGAGGCCGTCTTGGTGTCCGCTCGCGTCGGTCTGCCCGGCGATTTGAGCCTCGTACATCATGAGGCCGACCAGCTGGAAGCCGGGGCGGCTGGCGATGCGTGCGGCGAACGCGGCGACTTCGGCTGGCGTGTGCAGCGGCGAGCGACGAACGCCGATGTGGCCGAGTGCGGGGGCGCGCCACGAGGCGTCTGCATCAATCGCTACACGGATCACCGGCCGGGCGTTGGGCGCGACGAGAGCGTCGATGAAATCGAGCTGTGCAGTGTCGTCCACCATAAGGGTGATGCGGCTCGCGGCGACATCATTCGAAAGCAACGCCATGAGCGCGGCACGGTCGGTCGTGGGATACCCCATCACGATGTCATCGTGCGTTTCTGACAGCCACAGCGCTTCAGCGAGCGTGAACGCGAGGATACCCTGGTAGCCCGGCATCGCCAGCACCGCGTCAAGAACGGCTCGTACACGAATCGATTTACTCGCGACGCGAATGGGCACTCCCCCGGCGCGAACCAGCATGTCGCGGGTATTGAAGGCGAGCGCGTCTTGCGCGATCACAGCAACGGGAGCGGGCATGAGCGAGGTAGCATCGGTTAGCGCCCGCCACCATACCTCGGGAGAACGCCACCCTTGCGCCGCCGCTGATCGGGTCATCAGGTCAAGCACGTGGCCAGCCTAGGGGCATTCTCTCCAAATATGCACGAATGAGGACATTGCTCACAGGTCGTGGCGGGTTAACGTAACCATCGGCAGAGTTCTCCCACAAATTGCGCGATGGCGCCTAGGGCGTGTAGTTACACAGCGTGAGGAGCTCTCCCACAGATGCTTGTAATTCGGTTCCGGCCGCCTGCAGTTTCGGACCCAGCTGGGTGACCTTCTCCAGCGCGACCGGATCGTTGGCCCATGATGAGGGGTTGGCCAAGTCAGGGAGACCCTCGAAGACGGCGGCGAACGTGCTCATATCGTCAGCAACGGCTTGCAGCGCGGTCTTCACTTCGGAGTTTGCTGTGGCCTTGACTGCTTCTTGGAGTGCTTGTGCCTGCAGCAGAAGCGCCTCTTTCACCCCTTCAGGATTGGTCATGCCATCTTGGATGGCGGTGCCCATCTCGGTGCTTGCGCTCCCCATCGCTTCGGAGATCTCCCGGCAGGCACCCGACAATGTGCCACCGGCGCTCGGTTCTGACGTTGTTCCCTCGCTCGTGGTTCCGCTCGGCTCTTCAGCGGCAGGGCTCTCCGCCGACTGTTGCGCCTCACCCGTCCCCTGTGGCCCTACAGGCCCGACACCGCCCGAGCATCCGGCGATCAGTATCGCTGCGGCAAAAACCGTGGAAACGACGAACCCGGCTCGATACGTACGGCGCATGATGCCCTCCCCTCAGAGGCGCTGCGAACGCACCTCTTTAGTGGGAGCATACGCTCGCTTCTCAGCGGCGAAAATGGCCGTCACCAAATTGTCATTTAGCCGTGGCGTCGCTTTCCTGCACCGACCGCCGCCCGAGAACAACGGCGGCAATCACACCGCCGATCGCACCGCACAGGTGCCCCTGCCAAGAGACGCCCGGCGCTGTCGGCAGCACGCCCCAAATGAGGTATCCGTATACGGCGGCAATAACGATGCCGATCGCGATTTCACTGAGCTTCTTGGCAAAGACTCCGCGCAGCACCAGAAACGCGACCCAACCAAAAATCAGCGATGATGCTCCGACGTGGTTGGTATTCAGCCCGCCGATGAGCCACGTGCCCACCCCGGCCGTCACCCACACGATTGCCGTCGCTTCTAACCACCGCATGGTTCCGGAACTCAGCACAATGACAAACGTCAGCATGAAAGCCGGAACCGTGTTGGAAATAAGGTGTGCCCAGTCGCTGTGCAGCACAGGGGCGAAGACGATGCCCCACAGGCCATCGACCGTCCACGGGCGCACACCGTTGTTGTCAAGACGCTGATTCATGATCGCGTCAATAATCTCGATGGCCCAAATCAGGGCGACGAAACCGCCACCCCACACCGCCGCTGTCAGCAGCCGCGATCGCGGTTTCTCAGCAGGTTGCGGCTCAATCATCATGGCGATAGCGTACGCGATCTCCCTGCGGGCGACCTATGTTCGCGAGTACCCCCAGTCGGACTCGAACCGACACTTGGACGATTTTAAGTCGTCTGCCTCTGCCATTGGGCTATGGGGGCGGGTCGTTTCTAGCCTAGCGATAGGCCCGGAGAAACGACGAAGGCGGGTGCCGAAGCACCCGCCTTCGTGAACGTCTTACTTGGCGCCGACCGGCTCAGCGGCCTTGTCAGCAACCGACTCGGCGGGCTTTTCAGCCGGTGCCTCGACGGGAGCAGCAGCCGGACGCGGCTTCGACGCAAAGTCAGTGAAGAACTTACGCGGCGTCTGCACAGCCTCGAGCGACACGATGTCGCGACCGAGCCACAGGTTGTGCCACCAGCCCCACAGCACGCGCCACTTGCGCTCCCACGACGGCATTGCCAGGCCGTGGTAACCGCGGTGTGCAACCCAGGCAACGAAGCCCTTGAGGGCCAGCTTGCCGGATTGGAAGACGCCGTTGTAGAGGCCGAGGCCGGCAACAGCACCGAGGTTCTTGTGGATGTATTCGACGGGCTGCTCGCCACGAAGTACGGCAACGAGGTTCTTGGCGAGGCGCTTGGCCTGGCGAACCGCGTGCTGAGCGTTCGGAACGCAGAAGCCACCAACGCCACCACCGGTGAGGTCAGGAACAGCCGAGATGTCACCGGCGGTCCAGGCACCCTCAACGATCTCTTCACCGTCAACAACGCGCAGCGTTGCGTCAGCGGTAATGCGGCCGCGCTGGTCTGCGGGTAGACCCGAGCTCTTCACGACCTGCGGGTTCGCCATAACACCGGCGGTCCAGATGATGAGGTCGGCGGGGATAACCTGGCCGGTCGACAGGCCAACGTTGCCGTCGGTCGCGTCGACAACCTGCGTGTCGAGGTGAACGTTGGCGCCGCGCTTGCCGAGGTCCTTCAGAACCCACTCGCTTGTCGCCAGCGAAACCTCAGGCATGATGCGACCCATGGCCTCGATGAGGTGGAAGTGCGTGTCTTCGAACTTGAGCTGCGGGTAGTTCTTCAACAGCGACGACGCGAGCGAGCGCAGCTCCGCAAACGTCTCGATACCGGCGAATCCACCACCGACAACGACAACCGTCAGCAGACGGTCGCGCTCGGGGCCCGCGGGCAGCGTGGCTGCCTTATCGAAGTTGTTGAGCAGACGGTCGCGAACAGCAACAGCCTCTTCGATCGCCTTCATACCGATCGCGTTCTCGGCAATACCCGGGATCGGGAAGGTGCGCGAAACGGAACCAGCGGTCACGACGATCTGGTCGTACTCGAGTTCGTACGACTCACCCTGCTCGGGCGTGATCGTCGCCGTCTTGTTGGCGTGATCGACGTTCGTTACCTTTGCGCGAACGATGGTCGTCTTCTTGAGGTGACGACGGTGCGACACAACAGCGTGACGAGCTTCGATGGAACCAGCGGCGACTTCCGGCAGGAAGGGCAGGTAGGTCATGTAGGGCAGGGGGTCAACCATGATGACCTCTGCCTCGCCCTTACGAAGGTGCTTCTCCAGCTTCCACGCGGTATAGAAACCGGCGTAGCCTCCACCAACAATCAGGATTTTAGGCACGGGAAGATAATTCCTTTGAGTGATCATTACTCGACGTGCGCGACTCGCGCGCCGAACGGATGCTCCGGGCAGCAGCAGTGACGCCGAGCGCTAATAGAATACCAGGCAATGTCACAGCGATGAGCGGAATAGACCCGTTACGGATGGATTCTAAGGAAGGCATCAGGGGATTCGGCTTCGGCGCTTGCCCTTCAACCGGTGGCAGTTCCGGGATTTGGACCTGCGGAACCTCGCCCGGCTGCTGGGGTTGCGGCGGTGCATCCGCACGCCGATAAATGCGCACCCACTCAGCCAACGACCCCATCGGATTCTCATCAACGTGGGTGACGTTGGTTGCGGTAACAGCAGCCTTCGCGTCGATCAGGCCGTAACCATACAGGGGCGACGGCGTGGCCGCGCCCGGCACCGGAGTCGCCGTCGCAATGAGTCGCTGAATGACGTTCGCCGCGTCAAGATCGGGGTGCGCCGAGCGCACGAGCGCCGCTACTCCCGCCACTATGGGAGCTGCACCACTGGTTCCGTCCCACACCACGACGCTGCCATCGGGAGCGATGCCCAAGAGCTCCTCACTCGGAGCCGCAACACCAATCGTGATGCCCTGCGTCGACGCCCCGAGGCTCGCTTTGCCGGTCGGGTCGACGCCAGCAACGGTGAGCACGCCGGGAATTGTTGCGGGCGCACCGACGACCGAGGTTCCGCTCCCCCGGTTGCCGGCGGCGACGATCACGACGACGTCGTGGTCAAACGCGTATTGAAACGCGGCGTCCCAGCTTTGATCCCACGACAGCTGGTTGGTCGTGAGCGACAGGTTGATGATGTCGGCGCCTTCGTCAACGGCCCACACGATCGCGTCGGCGAGCTGATCGACGAACGGAACCGTGGCGCTTGAACCAAAGCCAACGGAGATTGCGAGAATGTCGGCTTCCGGAGCGACGCCAACCATACCGGTGTCGCCAGCACCGGGGCGAGCCGCGAGAAGCGAGGCGACATACGTGCCGTGGTTGGCGTCTTTCACGCCCACGGGTGTGCGGCCGTCTTCGCTACCCGCACCGGAGAAGTCAGCGCCGCCGACGACCGCGGGGTCGAGCGATGCGGTGTGCGCGACACCGGTGTCAATGACGGCGATCGTGACACCGTCACCCTTCGTGGTCTTCCACGCTTCGGTGATTCCGTAGCCATCGAGCCAGTACTCGGCACCCCGGATCGGGTCTGTCGGAGTTGGCGAGGGTGTTGGTGTTGACGATTCTGTAGTCGATGGCGTGGGCGTCGGGTCTTCTGCCAACTCGACGGCCATGGCGGGAGCGCTCAGCGAAAGCATCGCGGCGAAAACGCCGACGATGACAATCGTGAGCGCACGCTTCATGCCGCTCGACCCGGCTCGTCGCAAACGCAGACCGTGGGTGACCAGTCGGCGGCAGCGAGTGCCAGGTCACCGATCGGGTTCACACCGGGGCCAGCGGCGAGGGTGTGACCGGCAAGGGCGTGCAGGCACTTGACGCGGGTCGGCATACCCCCGGCGGAGATGCCATCGATTTCTTCGACGTCACCAAACTGGGCGCGGTCGGCAAGGTAGGCCTCGTGTGCGCGCTGGTAGGCGGCGCGAACTTCTTCGTCGGTTTCAAGGAGTGCGGAGTATTCCGCCATGATGCCGGAGGCTTCAAGACGGCTCATCGAGGCCGTGGCGCCCGGGTGGCTCATGTAGTAGAACGTGGGAAACGGCGTGCCGTCATCCAGTCGCGGCTGAGTCGAGACAACCGTCGGGTTGCCGCACACGCAACGGGCAGCGATGCCCACAACGCCGCGCACAGTGCGGCCGAGCTGCGAGCTCATCACATCGAGATCGACCTGGCGTACGGGTTCAAAAGGGGGCACAGTCACCCCTTTAGGCTACCGGTCAGGGCGTCGGTGAATCTGTCTGTTCGCCGGGTTCTGGCGTGTTGGCGGCCTCGTCGGTGACGGCTACTGATTGCGCGAGGCCCGATTCGGTCACCGAGCGCAACGCCTTCGTCATCCAATTGACGCTCGTCTTCTCCACCTTGTCGCTGACCGGACCACGGCCGAGCGGGAGAAGAGATTCGTCAAGGTCGTTGTCGACGAGATAAACAACCTCACCGGGCTTGACGTAGTACAGCCGCTCGCGGGCCTGCGACGCGATGTAGTTCGCGTCTGTCCAGCGGTCGCGCTCGGCTTCGAGGCGATCAACCTCTTTTTGCGATACCGCGACGGCTTCTTGCAGCGATGCGATGCGCTGGCGCTGTTCGAGGTAGGTGCCGATACTCGGGACCAGCACGAAGACAGCGAGCACGACCAGCCCCAGCATGATGGCCATGAATCCGGAGAACCGGATGCCGCCGAGCCAATCACGAACGTCGACGCGCTTGGCACGGTTGGTGGTTTTACTCCCCCGCGCGGTCATCGTGCGAACCGGATCGGTGCGGGACGTAGACACACGAGAGGGGAAATCCGGGCGTCGTGCCATGGATTTCCCCTCTCTGTGTTTCAGCGTGAGTGCGTTGCCGCGCTCGGCTTATGCCGAGTAACGCGGGAAGGCCGAGCGGCCAGCGAAGACAGCGCCTTCACCGAGCTCTTCTTCGATACGCAGAAGCTGATTGTATTTCGCAACACGGTCGCTGCGGGCAGGCGCACCGGACTTGATCTGACCTGCGTTGGTTGCAACAGCGAGGTCGGCGATCGTGGTGTCTTCGGTCTCACCCGAGCGGTGCGACAGCATCGCGGTGTAACCCGAGCGCTGAGCCAGGCTCACGGCGTCGAGGGTCTCGGTCAGGGTACCGATCTGGTTTACCTTGACGAGCAGCGAGTTACCGACGCCCTTCTTGATGCCGTCGGCGAGGCGCTGCGGGTTGGTGACGAACAGGTCGTCGCCCACCAGCTGAACCTTCGAGCCGAGAGCGTCGGTGAGAGCCTTCCAGCCCTCCCAGTCGTCTTCAGCCAGGCCGTCTTCGATCGAGACGAGCGGGTAGTTCGCGACGAGGTCGGCGTAGTAAGCGACGAGCTCTTCAGCCGAAAGCTTCTTACCCTCGAACGAGTACGCACCGTCGGCGTAGAACTCGGTCGATGCGACGTCAAGGCCAACAGCGATGTCTTCGCCCGGCTTGAAGCCTGCCTTCTCGATGGCAGCCATCAGGAAGTCAAGTGCGCCACGGTTGCTGGGCAGGTCGGGAGCAAAGCCACCCTCGTCGCCGAGACCGGTTGCGTAGCCGCCCGCCTTCAGTTCGCTCTTAAGCACGTGGTAGGTCTCGGTGCCCCAGCGGAGTGCCTCGGCGAACGACTCGGCGCCGTGCGGAACCAGGAAGAACTCCTGCATGTCAACACCGGTGTCTGCGTGCGCGCCACCGTTGATGACGTTGAGCAGCGGAACCGGGAGAACGTGTGCGTTCGGGCCACCGACGTAGCGGAAAAGCGGCAGGTCTGCCGAGTCAGCAGCAGCCTTTGCGACTGCGAGGCTCACGCCGAGGATGGCGTTTGCGCCAACGCGGCCCTTGTTGCTGGTTCCGTCGGTCTCCTTCAGAACCTCGTCGATGACGCGCTGTTCGCTCGCCTCGAAACCTTCAATGGCTGGTCCGAGTTCGTCGATGACGGCGTCGACGGCCTTGAGCACGCCCTTTCCGCCGTAGCGAGCCTTGTCGCCATCGCGAAGCTCATACGCTTCGAAAGCGCCGGTCGATGCGCCCGACGGAACGGCAGCGCGCTGCACGATGCCGTCATCGAGCAGAACCTCCACCTCAACGGTCGGGTTGCCGCGCGAGTCAAGAATCTCGCGAGCGCCTACAGCCTCAATCAATGCCACGGGAACTCCTTGTTCGTGGAAAAGGGAATGGTGGAGCGACGATGGTCCTCGGCCAGTCTATCGAGAGGCACGAGTACGGGTGAAGCAATGTTGCAGACCGTCACACAATGACGGCGATGGCCGTGCCATCCCACCCTTTGGATCCCACGGTTTGAAACGCGGTGGCGTCAAAACGAGGGTCACGGCCGAGCATTTCTAGGCCCGCGCGTGTTCCCTGCACCTTGGGGTCGGTGGTGTCGGGCCGCACAATCTCACCCTCGCGACCGATGTTGTCGACAACCACGACGGTTCCGCTGCGCCCCAGCTTCACCGCGTAGTCGAGGTAGAGCGTGTTGGATTCTTTGTCAGCGTCGATGAAGACGAAGTCGTAGGGTTCGGCGCCAACGAGCGTCGGGAGCACGTGCTCGCCGCGACCAATCTTGATCTCTACGCGCTCGGCAACGCCCGCGTTGTTGAGGTTCTGCTGCGCGACTTTCGCGATGTCTGGTTCCGCTTCAATCGTCGTGACGTGACCGTCGTCACCGACGGCGCGGGCCATCCAAATCGTGGAATATGCGCCGAGGGTGCCGATTTCGAGCACGCGCTTGGCCCCGCTCATGCGGATGAGCAGATTCAGGAGTTTGCCGCTCAACGCGGTCACTTCGATGTCGGGAAGGTCGGCACCGCGCTGACGAGCCAGTGCGTTCTCGAGAACGTCGTCTGGTGCGATGAGTGTGGCTTGGAGGTAGGCGTCGGCGGCAGCGGTGGCTTCAGAGCTGAGGTTCACACCCCCCAGGAAACTCCGTGCCGCCGACGAGGTCAAGGGGCATGCGCCAGCTGGAGCCCCATAAGAAGCTCGGCGCCCCGTACCGAATCAGGCACCGTCACGGTCATCTTCTTGCCGTTCGTACGCACGATCTGCAGGGCCTCACCCGAGTGCAGGATGATTCCCGCGCCACTTCCGGGCATGTAGCGCAGACCCCAGCCACCGAAATCGGCCATGCCGTTCACGGTGATCGATCGCGCCTCGGCAATGTTCTCCAGCGCAATGTGGAACCGCGGAATGCCCACGATGCTGCGTGCCGTGAAACCGTTCTCGTCGATGCGCACGCGGAACACGAACATCGAGGCGAACAGCACGGCCATGAGCACTGTCAGCAGCCACATGACCCAGGCGGTGGACTGCCCGTCCGCCGTCATGATGATGGACATTACGAGTACGGTGCCGACACCAATGAGCATGAGCCCGAGAGCCGCCCCGCTGGCGCGCGCCGTCTGCATCCACGCCGCCTTGGTTCCGGTCGCCACCGCCGCGGGTGTGATGGCCACGTCGGGCTCGGTTTGGATCGTGAGCGACGGCTGCAAGAGCCACGCGATGACACCGTAGACAAGTCCGATGGCCGAGCCCAGCAGAATGAAGGGGCCGGCGTCGGGAGCCTGGGTGGCATCGAGCAACCCGCGCTGCGAGTTAACGGTGATCGTGAGGCCCACCGCGAGCATGATGACGGTTGCCGCGATGATGGCTCCGAGGAAGCGGGGTGAGACACTCCACTGGCCGCGCTTCGCCATGACCAGGATCGGAATCGTCGACAGCATCAAGATGCCGAGACCGACAGCGCCGGTGAGCACGGGGAACGTCCATGCCGGGCCGAAGCCATCGGGGCCACCACGGCCCGAGAAGTGGATTGCGGCAGGGATCGGCAGCTCGCTCAGCCACATGAGTTGCAGAACGAGTGCACCGACTAGGGCAAGGAACGGAACCCAGAAACCGACGAGCAGGAAGCGCGCGCGAGCGTGCGCCAGGGTCGTCGTGGGGGTGATTGATGTTGTCATCGTGTGGCCTCCTTAACGAGGGATGTCAATGTTTCTGCGGAGAGCCCAAGGCCCTTCGCCTTCGCGACGAGCGCGGAGATGTCATCAGAAAGTTCGGCGAGCGGAGCCGCCGCTTCGGTGATGATCGCGCCGCGACCGCGGCGCATTTCAATGAGCCCTTCATCACGCAAATCTTGATACGCGTGCAGCACTGTGTGCAGGTTCATCCCGAGTGCGGCTGCAACTTCGCGAGCGGCCGGGAGCTTGTCGCCGGGGCGAAGTGCTCCCGTCGCGGCTTCCGCACGCACGGCGCTGGCGACCTGTGCGAACAGGGGCTCGTCGCTCTGCGGATTCACGGTGATGAACATGCTTTATTCTACTTCAAATAGAACAACTGTGTCTAGACGGACGATTGTGCCGATTCTCCAACCGAATTTGCTGCCCTTTGACCGGGCGGACACACTAGAGAAATGCGCATCACTCCCCGCCGCTTGGCCCTGGGCATGAGCCTGTGGGCTCCAAACTTTTTCGCTGGCATTCGCGTGCGCGAGTTTTCCGAGGACTGGACGCGCGCCGTCGTCACCCTGCGCGTGAACCTCATCACGCGCAACTACGTGAAAACCGCCTTCGGTGGTTCCATGTCTGCCATGACCGACCCGTACTTCTTCATGCTGCTGATGCATCAGCTGGGTCGCGACTACGTGGTGTGGGACACGAAGGGCGAGATTGAGTTTGTGAAGCCGGGGCGCGGAACCTTGACTGCTGTTTTCGAAGTCAGCCCAGAGCGTGCAGCTCAAGTACGCGAGCTCGCCCGCGGCGGGGCGAAGGTGCTCGAGTGGTTCGAGACCGTCATCACCGACGAAGACGGCGACGTCGTCGCTCGCGTGCGCCGCGAAGTGTACGTACGCGAAAAGAAGCGCGTCACCGAGGCATCAGCAGACTGAGCGCACCGAAACGAGCCACCGACTACCCGAGGGTCTTAATCTCGACCGTCTCGCGCGTGGTGTGAGCGGTGACCGTGGCAAACGCCGTGTAGCCATCGGCCTGCGCGCGCGTGAGGAGACCGTTGAGGTTCTTCGTGCGCTGTTCGACACGTACCCGCATGCCCTCGCGAATCAACTCTGCCTTGAGCGCGATGAGCTGGTTCACGGTGACGTTCTTGTCGTGCACGAGAACGAGAGCGGGCGTCGCGTCGGCTTCGCTGGCCTCGAGCAGGTCAACGATGCGCTCGAAGCCGATCGAGAAGCCGACGGCCGGCACGTCTTGACCGAGGAACCGGCCGATCATGCCGTCGTAGCGGCCGCCGCCACCGAGTGAGTAGTTCACGCTCGGGTGCGCGAGCTCGAAAATGGTTCCGGTGTAGTAGCCCATGCCGCGCACGAGGAACGGGTCGAAGACGAGGGGTGCTTCGCCGCCGCGGGCCGCGACGACAGCCTCACCAATGCCGACAAGGTGCTCGATGACCTCATCGGGTACGCCAGCGGGCAGCGCCTTGCGAATCTGGCCCTCGCCGAATGGACGGTATTCCAGCGTCACCGGTCGACGCAGGAAACCTTCGAATGCGTCGACAGCGGCAGCCGTGGTTCCGCGTTCCCGCAGCTCCGCAACGATGCCTTCGGCACCGATCTTGTCGAGCTTATCGATCGTGATGAGCACGCCGGGGCGCTCATCGCCAGTGAATCCGAAGACATCGAGCATCGCGTCGAGCGCGCGGCGGTCGTTGATGCGCACGCTCGCGCCCTCCAGGCCGAGAGCGTCGACGGTGTCGAGGGTTGCGACGATGAGTTCGGCCTCGGCGCGCGCTGACGCGTCACCGATGATGTCGATGTCGCACTGCACGAACTGGCGGTAGCGACCCTTTTGCGGGCGCTCGGCGCGCCACACGGGAGCCATCTGGATCGAGCGGAACACCGTGGGCAGGTCGCCGCGGTTGGTCGCGTAGAAGCGGGCGAGCGGAACCGTCAGATCGAACCGCAGGCCGAGGTCGGCAAGGGCCGCCACGTCACCTTCGGACGTGACAAAGTCGTTGGCTTCGAGGCCGCGCTTCAGGATCGAGAACGACAGCTTTTCGTTGTCGCCCCCCATTCCGGAGTGCAGACGGGCGTAGTCCTCAACCACGGGGGTTTCGATCTCATCAAAACCATGGGCGCGGTATCGCTCACGGATCACGGCCAGTACGCGTTCACGACGCGCCTTTTCTGCCGGGAGGAAGTCACGCATGCCACGGGGAGGGTTCACATTTGCCACGCCCCTATCTTTCCACCTCCACCCCCATCCCCCGAAACCCGCCCCCGAGGAGGCGCCCCCGACCGATCTCGATACGTCGATCCGTTTCTTCTCGGTCGCTACGCGTCCTCGCTCAACGACCGGAGGAAGACTCCGCGTCTCGCACGCGAGCTTCAACGCGTCGCACCTCGGCTCGCAACAGAGCTTCGGCGTCTAATCCACGCTCGCGCGCAAGCCCGGCCAGCGCCAACAGCGCGACGCCTAGGTCTTCTTCTGTCTCGAGCGCGAGCGGCAACACGGGAGCTTCGACGCCGACCGACGAGGCTTTGCCCAGCACCTTCTGCGCATACGCGAGCGCCGGCATTGATCGGGCGACGCCGTCCAGCACGCTGCGGCGCTCCCGCTTCTCGGCAGCCTTGGCGGCGTTCCAGAGCACGAGAACCTGCTCCGGCGTCTCAGCGGTCTCCCCCGCAAAAACGTGCGGGTGACGACGAGTCATCTTGTCGGCCAGCTCTCCGGCGACGTCATCGATCGAGAATCGACCTTCACGTGAAGCGATCTCGCTGTGAAACAGCACTTGCCACAGCACGTCGCCAAGTTCTTCGCGCAGGTCGTCATCCGACCCACGCTCAACCGCGTCGACGAGTTCGTGCGCCTCTTCGATCAGGTACGGCAGCAGGGCTTCGTGCGTCATCTGCTGACTCCACACACACCTCTCTTGCACGGCACGCATGGTGTCGGCAGAGCGGCGGAGGGGGTCAGCTGTCAACGGCGGCAACCTTTCGGTACTTGTGGGCTCGCAACGATACGAAGATCCCGGCGAGCACCATCGAGATGATCGAGCCGGCAAGCACCGCGAGTGTCACTTCTGCGCGTACTTCGGCGTCGCCAGCGAACGCGAGTTCACCGAGCAATAGGGAGACCGTGAATCCGATTCCGCCGAGTGCACCGGCGGCGATCAAGTCGCCGACGGGCAAGTGACTGTCGGACTGCGTGCCGAGCGCCTTTTGCGCCAGGTAACCGGCGAGCGCGATACCGATGATCTTGCCGACCGGCAGCGCGACCAGAATTCCCCAGAACGCGGGAGTCAGTTCGCCCATGCTGACGGACGGAACCATCACGGCTGCCGAAGAGAAGGCAAAGATGGGGAGCACGAGGGCATTGACCCAAGGCTCGAGCCGGTGGCGCAGACGGTCGGCCTTGCGCGGCGCCATGGCAAAGCCCAGCGCGACACCGGCGATCGTGGCGTGCACACCGCTCTGGTAGACCATGCCCCATGTTGCGATTGCGATGATCAGCAGGGCTGCCTGGCGAAGCGCGGCATCGGTCGTGGTGCGGGGCTTCATGCGGCTCAGCACGAAGAACACGAGCACGAGTCCGCCGGCGGCTGCCAGCCACAGCGGCTGCAGGTCGTTCGTAAAGAGCACGGCGATGAAGAAAATGCCGACAATGTCGTCCAAGATCGCGAGCGCGAGCAAGAACGCGCGCACGGCTCCCGGCAGTCCGCGGCCGAAGACGGCCAGCACACCCAGCGCGAAGGCGATGTCAGTGGCAGTCGGAATCGGCCACCCGTTTGCATACTGCGTGCCGTTCGCAAAGACGAGGTATACGAGAACCGGAACAATCACGCCGCCGGCGGCAGCAATCGCCGGAACCATGGCCTTCCTGGGTTCGCGCAGCGCACCCTTCGTGAGTTCGTAGCGCAGTTCGATGGCCGCGGTGAAGAAGAAGATCGCGAGGAGGCCGTCAGAAATCCAGTGCCCGATCGATAGGTCGAACGCGCTGCCTTCCGCGGCAAGGTGAGTTCCACGGAGATCGGCGAGCGCCGGGCCGAGCGGCGAGTTCGCCAGAATGAGGCCAACCGCGGCTGCACACAACAGCATGATGGCGGGAAAACGGGCAGAACGCAGTAACTTCACGATTCACTCCAGAGGTTCGGTTAGGAATCGTCGACCAGGCTTCCCGACACACCACAGCCCCGAAAGGACCTAGGCCAGTCTACGCGTCTGCAACCGGTTTGTCGTCGCGATGACGCGCCAACGCGCGCCCGTACCGCTCCGTCAACTGCACCATAACGTCAGGAGTGTCCCGGTCAACGCCGAAAACATAACCGGGGAAATCCAGTTCACGTTGCGCGGCCCAAATGCGGTCATGCTCGTGCGGTGGCAGAATCTCGACGGGGTCACCGACGGCCACCCAGCCGATCGGCACGACGGCGTCGTCCGGCAACACCGTACGCAAATGCACGACCGCATTGATGCGAATATCGGCCCGGTCACCGATGCGAGCGCCGTTGAACACGCGCGTGCCGGTCGCGAGAAAGACTTCTTCTCCCACCGTCGCCCCGCTGATCGAGGCTCCCGGGCCAATCAGCGTGTGGTCACCAATGTGCACCGGGGCCGACGCCGCGGCACGAATCACGGCGTTCTCCATCACAATCACGTTCTCACCGAGAACGATGGGCCCGCCCTCACTCGTGATCACCGCGCCGTGCAGAATCTGGCATTCGGCACCAATGACAACGTCACCGGAGATCACAGCGGTCGGCGCAACGACGGCGTCCGGATGAATGCGGGGCGTGGCGCCCAGGTGTTCATACAGCATGGCCAGACGCTACCGCGTTCAAGCCGCGATCGCTACGATTCGGCCGGTTTCTCTGGCAGCGGGTACAGTGCGTTCAACAGCTGGTTGACCCACGTCAGCAGATCTTCCGACTCGTACATTTCACCGCCGGACGTCGGCAGCGGAACCACGAGTGCGTCGCCGCTGGCAACAAGCTTCGCCTGCGGGTACAGGCGCTGCATGCGCACGCGAATCGAATCCGGGAAGTGCGCGGGCGCCAAACGCAGGTTCTTGCCCATCGCGACAACATCTTCCAGCCCCGATTTCGCAGCGCGACGACGCAACCGCGCAACCGACACCAGCCCCTTCACCTCGGCAGGCATGGTTCCGTAGCGGTCCTGTAGTTCGTCGATCACGAGGTCGATCGCGTCGTCTTTTGCCGTGAGCGAGGCCGCAGCCGACAGCTTCTGGTACGCCTCGAGGCGCAACCGCTCGCTGTCAATGTAGGTCTCGGGAATGCGCGCATCGAGCGGCAACTCGAGACGCAATTCAGTCGGCCCGTCGGTCTCTTCACCGCGGAATGTCGCGACCGCTTCACCGATCATGCGCAGGTACAGGTCGAAGCCAACACCGGCGATGTGACCGGCCTGTTCGCCGCCGAGCATGTTGCCCGCGCCGCGAATCTCGAGGTCTTTCAGTGCGACCTGCATGCCCGAGCCCAGGTCGTTGTTCACTGCGATCGTCTGGAGGCGGTCGGCCGCTGTTTCGGTGAGCGGCTTGGCATCGTCGTAAAGGAAGTACGCGTAGGCGCGCTCA
Organism: Microbacterium daqui; assembly: GCF_050408675.1. Taxonomy (NCBI): domain Bacteria; kingdom Bacillati; phylum Actinomycetota; class Actinomycetes; order Micrococcales; family Microbacteriaceae; genus Microbacterium; species Microbacterium daqui. Next base: position 134,846 of record NZ_JBNTKF010000007.1, read on the forward strand.
CGGCCACGACCGACGCGGCCACGCAACTGGTGCAGCTGGCTGAGGCCGTATTTGTCGGCCTTGTCGATGATGATCGTGTTGGCGTTGGAGATGTCGAGGCCGGTTTCAATGATCGTGGTCGACACCAGCACGTCGAATTCGCGCTCCCAGAACGCGTCAACGACCTGCTCGAGCGCGTGCTCCCCCATTTGTCCATGTGCGACGGCGATGCGAGCTTCCGGAACCAACTCCGCCAGGTGCGCGGCAACGCGCTGGATCGACTGCACACGGTTGTGCACGAAGAAGATCTGGCCCTCGCGCAGGAGTTCACGGCGAATGGCCGCAGCGACCTGCTTGTCGTTGTTCGGGCCGACGAACGACAGAATCGGGTGGCGATCCTCCGGCGGCGTCTGCAGGGTCGACATTTCACGAATACCGGTGACCGCCATCTCCAGCGTGCGCGGGATCGGCGTCGCACTCATCGCGAGAATATCGACGTTGGTCTTCATCTTCTTGAGAGTATCTTTGTGCTCGACGCCGAAGCGCTGTTCCTCATCGATGATGAGCAGGCCGAGGTCTTTGAACTTCACTTGCTCCGTCAAAATGCGGTGCGTGCCGATCACCATGTCGACGGTTCCGTCCAACAAGCCCGCCACGATGTCACGCGCCTGCTTGTCGGTCTGGAAGCGCGACAGCGGCTTCACCTTGACGGGGAAGCCCGCGAATCGCTCGGTGAACGTCTCAAGGTGTTGCTTGACCAACAGCGTCGTGGGCACCAGCATCGCGACCTGCTTGCCGTCTTGAATCGCCTTGAAGGCGGCACGAACGGCCACCTCGGTCTTGCCGAAGCCGACGTCTCCGGAGAGGAGGCGATCCATCGGGATCGGCTTCTCCATGTCTGCTTTGATCTCGTCGATCGTCTGCAGCTGGTCGGCAGTCTCTGCGAAGGGGAAGGCCTCTTCAAGTTCGCGCTGCCACGGCGTATCGGGCCCGAACGCGTGCCCCTTGGCCGCCATGCGCGCCGAGTACAGCTTGACGAGTTCAACCGCGATATCGCGAACCGCCTTGCGAGCCTTGGTCTTCGCCTGCGCCCAGTCGCTGCCGCCCATCTTGCTGAGCACGGGCGCCTCGCCACCGACGTAGCGCGACAGCAGGTCGAGCTGATCAGTCGGCACAAATAGTTTGTCGCCTGGGTAGCCGCGCTTCGAAGGCGCGTACTCAATGACGAGGTAGTCGCGGATGGTCTTCTTCGGGTTGCGGCCGCCGCTGGACACTTCGCGCTGCGTCATCTCGACGAACTTGCCAATGCCGTGCGTCGAGTGCACGACGAAGTCACCATTCTTGAGTTGCAGCGGGTCGACCACGTTCTTGCGCCGCGACGCGAGCTTCTTCGGGCCGGCGGAACCACCGATTGTGCGTCCGTAGAACTCGTTTTCGGTGAGCACCGCGAGTTGCGCTTCGGGGCTGATGAAGCCCGCCTCTGCGCTACCACGCACGAGCGTCACGACGCCCGATGGGGGCGCCTCGGTCAGATCGTCAACGACGCGAGCGGCGACTCCGCGCTCCGAAAGCACGTCGCGCCCGCGCTCCACGAGGCCGGCACCGGCCGCGACAACGACGACCGCCCACCCCTGCGACACGAGATCGGCTACGAAACCGGTTGCGCCTTCGACGTTGCCCTGGAACGACGGCACCGGTGACCCCGGGAAGCGTGTGTCATCGGCGTCTTCCGCGTCACCCGGATCAAATGGACTGAGCGACCACCACACGTTGCCGCCGTCGAGCACGGCACTGCGCAAATCTCCTAGCGTCAAGAAGTCCCCCGCACCGAGATCGACGGGAGCCTCAGCGCCACCGGTCGCGGCGCTCCACGCGGCCTCCAAGAACTCGCGGTTGGTATCGCCCAGGGTCGCCGCGCGACCACGCGAGCGCTCCGGGTCGATGAGTGCGACGGCGGAACCACGGGGCAAGTACCCGGCAATAGACACGAGATCGTCGACCAGCGCGGGCGTCAGCGACTCCATGCCCTCGACCGGAATGCCGGCCGACATCTTCTCCAGCATGGCGGCGACACCGGGGAACGCCGGAACCAGGGCTGCGGCTCGGGAGCGGACGGCCGGGGTCAATAGGAGCTCGCGGCTCGCAGGCAGTGTGATCGACGTGACGTCGCCCGGGAGCGAACGCTGGTCAGATACCGAGAAGGCACGAATCTGGTCGACCTCATCGCCGAAGAATTCGACACGGTACGGGTGATCCGCCACCGCCGGAAAAACGTCAAGGATGCCACCGCGCACCGCAAACTCACCACGGCGCGACACCATGTCGACGCGGGAATACGCGAGTTCAACGAGCCCGTTCACGATGGCGTCTAGCTCGTGGCCACGAGCGCCGGTGGTGAGAACGATCGGATGCACTTCGCCCAGTCCGGGGGCGATCGGCTGCAGAGCGGCTCGAACCGAGGCGGTAATAATGAGCGGACGCGAGCCGTCAAAAGCGCGCAGCGCCCGGAGCGTTTCAATGCGACGGCCGACGGTTTCGGCGCTCGGGCTGAGACGCTCGTGCGGAAGCGTCTCCCATGCGGGGAAGGCACGCACGTCAGCATCGGTCAGATCATGCAAGGCGTCGGCGAGTGCATCAGCACGGCGGCCGGTCGGCGTTACGGCAACCAGCACGCTGGGTTTGCCCGACGCCGCGCGCTTAGCGAGCGCGGCGGCCAACACCGGCGCATCGAGCCCATCGACTACCGATACATTGGCATCGCTCAGAGCGACGTAGTTGAGGTCAGCGAAGGCCTCGGAAGCTTCAATGGCACGAACAATCCCCGACAAACTCACCAGAAGAGTCTACGGTGAGCGTCCGACAAAGCAGAGCTACCTAGTATCTGGCCGCTGTTAGTCCCTAGTATGGGGGCGTGAACCAGCCGCCTAATTCTTCGCCGGACAACAGCATCCCCGACACCGGCGCTACTGCCGGGGCCCGCCCAGCGCAGCCCCTGGTTCCGCCGCTGCCCCCGCTGCCCAGCTACGGGCAGCAGCCGCAGGCTCCTCAGACCCCATGGGATCAGCAGGCCACGCAAGTCATGCCGCCGGCACCGTCGTGGCAGCAGCAGCAGCCACAGGCACCGACGTGGGGCCAAGAGCCGCAACAGACGAGCCCCTTCGGCACGTATGCGGCACCGTACGCGCAGCCGCAATACCCGCAGTACGGTCAGTACCCCGGCACGCTCCCGCCGCAAAAGAAGACGCTGGGCGTTGTCGCCCTGGTGTTCGCGCTCATCGCTTCTCTCGGTAGCGCCATCCTCGCTCTTGCCCTGGGTGGGCCAGCGAGTCGTCGCTTTGCCGAGTTCCAAGAAGAGTTCGGTGCGATCACCGAATTCGACATCACCGAGATCGACCTGTCATATTTTGCATCGGTGCGTGACAGCGTGCTGTGGCTGGAGATTTCGCTGTGGATCGGCACGATCGCCGGCATAACCGCGATTGTGCTCGGCATCATCGCCATCGTGCAGCGAAAGGGACGAGGGTACGGTATTGCCGCTCTCGTTTTGGGCATCACCGGGTTCATCTTCTGGGCCGTCGGTGCCGCTATCGGCGGCATCATGGCCGGCATGCCGCTCGGCTAAGACATACGAAAGTGGCCCGCTGTCGCGATGACAGCGGCCACTTTTATGCCTGTGCGCTAGCCGCGCGGAGCGTGGAACTTCTGCTGGGCGCTCAAGAGCCCCTCCTCACCAACCAACTCAACGGCATCGGCGGAGTCGCCGACCAGGAGCGGCAGCTGAGTGCGCTGGTCCCCCGAGAACGGTGACAGCACCCAGTCGGCGGGGTCTTGTCGACCCGGCGGGCGGCCGATGCCGACCCGTACGCGCAAGAATTCCGGGGTTCCGAGTGCCTTCGCAATGTCGCGAACACCGTTGTGCCCACCGTGGCCACCACCGATTTTCATCTTGATGGTGTCAAACGGAATGTCGAGCTCGTCGTGCAGCACGATGATGTGGTCAGCATCAATGCCATAGAACTTCGCGAGGCCTGCCACCGGGCCACCCGACACGTTCATGTACGAATTGGGCTTCGCGAGAATCAGCTTCGCGCCTCCCGGACGCACCCAGGTCTCTGCGACGCGGGCATTGGCTTTGTGCGCCTTGAACCCTTCGTTGCGCCGACGAGCCAGCTCGTCGACCACCATCTGGCCGACGTTGTGGCGCGTGTTCTCGTACTGCGGGCCCGGGTTTCCGAGACCGATGACCAACCAGGTCTCCGCCATGTTTTCTCCCTAACACAAACGAGGGGGCACGAAATTCGCACCCCCTCGCTTAAGCGAGTGAATTACTCAGCTGCAGCTTCCGTGGCCGGTGCCTCAGCAGCGGCTTCGCCCTCAGCAGCCTCGTCGCCCAGGTCAGCAGCGGCCGGAACCGAAACGCCAACAACGAGGACGTCGCCCTCAGCAACGAGCGTTGCACCCTTGGGGAGCTTCAGGTCAGCAGCGTAGACGTGCTGGCCGTCTTCGAGACCGTCAACGTTGACCTCGATGTGCTCGGGGATGTGCGTTGCCTCAACCTCAAGTGCAATCGAAACAGCGTCAAGGTTGATGATAGTGCCAGGTGCCGACTCGCCAACAACGACGACGGGAACGTCAACGGTGAGCTTCTCGCCCTTCTTGACGACGAGGAGGTCGATGTGCTCGATGATCTGGCGAACCGGGTCCTTCTGAACGTCCTTCACCAGGGCCAGCTCAGCCTTGCCAGCGATGTCCAGGGCGAGCAGGGCGTTTGCCTTGCGCAGGATCAGGCTGACCTGGTGGCCCGGCAGTGCAACGTGCTGCGGCTCGGTGCCGTGACCGTAGATGACGGCGGGGATCTGGCCAGCAGCGCGCAGACGGCGTGCGTAGCCCTTGCCAAAGTTCTCGCGAACCTCTGCGACGACCTTGTTGTCTTCAGACATGTGAATCTCCTTGGGGCGCGCACATCACGATTGGATGTGCGGTGGTCTTTGGGTATCGACTCAAACGCAGACGCGTGAGGATTCCGTGAGGAGCCACATCACCGCGTCGATAACGGATGCGTATGCATCCCTCGCCGAGGTCGATTCTCTATATTACCCGATATCGCGGTAGCGTTAGACACATACTTCTGAAGGAGGATGCCATGACCGGCGCTGAAGTCTCTCACATTGTTTTCTACGGCATTCTGGCGCTGGGTGCGCTCGGCGTCGTCACCTGCATCGGTGCGCTGTTCACGCTCGGACGCGGTAGCTACAAGAAGAACTAACTTCATTCAAAGCGCTCGGCCCCGTGCCGGGCGCTTTGTCGTTTCCCCCAACGTCATTTTCGCGCTTCGTGTTGTGCGCCGCGATACGCTGGAACCATCACCCACGACGTTTAGGAGCACACTCGTGACGGAATCCCTCGCCCAGGCAAATATTGGTGTGGTTGGTCTCGCTGTTATGGGATCGAACTTGGCACGTAACCTCGCAAGCCGCGAAGGGAACACCGTTGCGGTGTTCAACCGAAGCTTCGAGAAGACCGCCGATCTCCTCGAGGCACACCCCGAAGCCGGGTTCGTTGCGGCGCAGACCTACGAAGAATTCGCGGCGTCGCTGCAGAAGCCGCGCACCGCGATCATCATGGTCAAGGCTGGTGGCCCGACCGACGCCGTGATCAACGCTCTCGTTGAGGTCTTCGAGCCGGGCGACATCATCGTCGACGGTGGCAACGCCTACTTCCCCGACACGATTCGCCGCGAAAAGGCCGTGCGTGAGACCGGTATCAACTTCGTCGGCGCTGGCATCTCCGGTGGCGAAGAGGGCGCTCTGCTCGGCCCATCGATCATGCCCGGCGGCTCGGACGAGTCGTGGGTCACCCTCGGCCCAATTCTCAAGTCGATCGCTGCGGTTGCCGAGGGCGAGCCGTGCGTCACGCACGTCGGCCACGACGGCGCTGGCCACTTCGTCAAGATGGTGCATAACGGTATCGAGTACGCCGACATGCAGCTCATTGCTGAGGCCTACGACCTGATTCGCCGCGGCACCGGCAAGAGCCCGGCTGAGATCGCCGACATCTTCGCCGAGTGGAACAAGGGCGAGCTCGAGTCGTACCTGATCGAGATCACCGCTGAGGTGCTGCGTCAGGTTGACGCCGCGACCGGCCAGCCCCTCGTTGACGTGATCGTCGACCAGGCCGGCGCCAAGGGCACCGGCGCGTGGACCGTGCAGACCGCACTTGCCCTGGGCGTTCCGGTCTCGGGCATCGCTGAAGCCACGTTCGCCCGCTCGCTGTCGTCGCACCCGGAGCAGCGTGCCGTGGCCGCTAACCTCCCGGGCCCGGACGAGACGTTCACCGTCGCTGACGCCGACGCGTTCATCGAAGACGTGCGTCAGGCTCTGTACGCGTCGAAGATTGTGGCTTACAGCCAGGGCTTCGACGAGATCCGTGCCGGCGCTGCTGAGTACAACTGGACCATCGACCTCGGCGCAATCGCGAAGATCTGGCGCGCCGGTTGCATCATCCGCGCGCAGTTCCTCAACCGCATCTCCGACGCGTACGCGACCGACGCCGAGCTGCCCGTTCTGATGACGGCTCCGTACTTCGCTGACGCGCTCACCCGCGGTCAGGCTGCGTGGCGTCGCGTCGTGGTCGCCGCCGCTCAGGCCGGCATACCGGCCCCCGCGTTCTCGTCGTCGCTGTCGTACTACGACGGCATCCGCGCCGACCGCCTGCCCGCTGCCCTCGTGCAGGGTCAGCGTGACTTCTTTGGTGCACACACGTACCGTCGCATCGACAAGGAAGGCACCTTCCACACGCTGTGGTCGGGCGACCGCACCGAGGTCGAAGCCGAAGACACGCACTAAGGCCTAAAGAAAAGGCCTAAAGAAAAGGAGCCGCTCCCTCGGGGCGGCTCCTTTTCCTGATTTACACGAACACGTGGGCGCGGCAGAAAATGTTCGTCGGATCCCACCGCTGCTTGATTTCTCGGAGGCGCGCGGCCGTTGCCGGCGCGTACATGGCGTGAGCCGCCGCCGGACTGTGTCCGACGAAAAGTTGCCGTAGACCAGCGCGCCATCGGCGTTCAATGCGGCGCACGCAGCAGCGACATCAGCGCGCTCGGCATCATCGAAACCGGTGTCAAAGGCACCCATCATCACGAGCCAGGTCGCATCGCGTGCGCTAAAAGCCGGCAATAACCACGCCGAATCCGCCGCCACCACCCCGCAGGGCCCAGAACAGGTCGGAATCGTGATTCGCGTCGACTTCGAAGGTCACGCCATCCGCGGTCACCACGGTCGCGCCGACGAGTTGGTCGATCGCCAGCCCCCACGCACGTGTCATCCAGCCAATGCCACCACCGAGGGTGAGCCCGCCGACACCAACGCTCGCCGTGTCTCCTGAGCTGATTGCAAGGCCCTGCGCGGCGAGCACGCGGGCAACGTCTCCCCAGTGCGCTCCCCCGTGGCAACGTCGATGCCAGGGGGCTCATTACTCGTTCACAGCCAAGACATAACCGAGGCCATAGAAAACACATAGGTTCGGCGTCACAATGGCATCATGAGCACCGCAACCGCCCTCACCCGCCCCGATGGTTCGCCCGTACGCGTTTTGGCTGTCGATGACGAACAGATGCTGACCGACCTGCTGTCGATGGCGCTGCGCATGGAGGGCTGGGAAGTACGCACCGCGAGCTCGGGGTTGGAAGCCCTGAACGTTGCTCGCGAGTTCGCACCGGATGCGATCGTGCTCGACGTCATGATGCCCGACCTTGACGGCATGGGTGTGCTGCGCCGTCTACGCGAAGCAGGCAACATGGTTCCGGTGCTCTTCCTCACCGCCAAAGATGCCGTCGGTGACCGCGTCGCGGGGCTCACAGCCGGCGGCGATGACTACGTCACGAAACCGTTCAGCCTCGAAGAGGTCGTCGCGCGTCTGCGCGCACTGATGCGACGTTCGGGCACCGCCATGTCGGCCGAAGCCGACCCCGTGCTGCGGGTGGCCGACCTTTCACTCAACGAAGACAGTCACGAAGTGGAGCGCGCGGGCACGTCGATCGAACTGACCGCCACCGAGTTCGAACTGTTGCGATTCCTGATGCGCAACCAGCGCCGTGTCGTCTCCAAAGCACAGATTCTCGACCGGGTCTGGAACTACGACTTTGGCGGCCGCTCCAGCGTCGTCGAGCTCTACATTTCGTACCTTCGCAAGAAGATCGACACCCTCGGTGAGCCGCTCATTCACACGATTCGCGGTGTCGGCTACATGATCAAGGCGCCCCAGTGACCCCACGCGCATGGTCACTGCAGACTCGATTGACCACCGTCGTTGTCGGCATCGTTTCGGCGTTGCTGATCGTCGTGTCTGCCCTGACTGCCGCGATGTTGAACTCGGTGCTGGAAGATCAGCTCACGACGCGCGTTTCAGAATCGTCGCGGCGTGCACAGCCGTGGATCGCCGCGGCCGTTCAAACCGGCGCACCGGATGCTGCCGCCGTGCTGTCATTTGATGCCCAGTCGTCGGGCCCCGGCAAGTTTCTACAGCCCGGGACGATCCTCATTCTTGACCTCGACTCCGGCCTCACGGGCGCATACCTCGATGCCAACGACAAGGTGCAGGTACTGACGAAAGAGCAAATCGCGCCCCTTACCGGCATGACCTTCACGGTCGGCAAGACCACCGACCTCACGTTTGACGCGGTCGGCACGTACCGCGTCATGGCGTTTCCCGTCGACGATAACGTCGTGCTGATCGGCCTCCCCCGCGCCGACGTGGATCGCACGATCGGGCTCATGCTTGCGACCATCACAGCGCTTACGCTCGGCGGCCTCATACTCCTCGCACTCGCGATCGGCGTCACGATACGAACGTCTCTGCGTCCGTTGCGCGCCGTCGCGGCGACCGCCGGGCGCGTGGCTCAACAGCCCCTCGATCAGGGTGCCGTGGCCATTACTGACCGCGTGCCGGCCGAACACGTCGACGACCACACCGAAGTCGGCCAGGTCGGTCTCGCCCTCAACACGATGCTCGATCACGTTGACGCGTCCCTTCGCGCCCGCGTCGCAAACGAAGACAAGATGCGACAGTTCGTTGCTGACGCCAGCCACGAACTGCGCACTCCCCTAGCGTCGATCCGCGGCTACTCCGAGTTGTCGCTGCGCGACCCTTCCAACAGTGAGAACACGACGGCGGCACTCGAGCGCATTCAAGCGCAATCGGTACGCATGACGCGCCTCGTGGAGGACCTCCTGCTCCTCGCCCGACTCGATGAGGGTCAGGAGCTCGTGCTCTCCCCGGTCGACCTGGTTCCGCTGACGATCGAATCGATCGCTGACGCGCAGGCCGCAGACTCCGACCATACGGGTGACTGGTCCAGCGACCTGACCGAGCTGCTCGTCCTCGGCGATGCCGGGCGCCTGCATCAGGTTGTCACCAACCTCCTGGCGAACGCCCGCACCCACACTCCCGCCGGCACCCACATCGTGCTTTCGGTCGAGCGTGACGGCGACGACGCCCTCGTGCACGTGCACGACAACGGACCAGGTATTGCTCCCGAAGTTCAGAAGACCCTGTTCGAACGATTCGCCCGCGCCGACCGCTCGCGCGCGCGCAATACCGGGGGCACCGGGCTCGGCCTCGCGATCGCACAGGCGATTGCGATCGCGCACCGCGGCGAGCTCTCGGTGGAGAGCAAGCCGGGTTCAACGACCTTTACGTTGCGGTTGCCCGCGCTGCCCGAGGTTCCGGCGATCCCGGCGGCCGACGCGGCGGCTCAGTAGCCGGCGAACGCGTCGGTTTTGACGCTCGCTGCACGGGCCAGCGCGGGTTGCAGGTCGGCGATGAGGGCGGGCGGGCCCGAAATGAGGGCATGACGGGTCGCGAGATCCGGAACCAGGGAGGCAAGCGACGGCGCCGAGAGACGTTCACCACCCGCCCACGTTTCGTTGCCGAGCGGCGTGGGGTCGTCGGGCGTCACGATGATGACGCGGTGATCGGCAAAGTCAGCGTGATAGGCCAATTCGGCCGCCGACGATGCGACATAAACGACCACGATGTCGCGGTGGACACCGCGCGTGGAGAGCTCACGCGCATGCGATACGAACGGCGTGATGCCGATACCCGCCGCGACGAACAGCAGCGGGCCTGACGCCGGTAATGTGAAGTCTCCCCAGATTCCGCTGCCGCGGAGCCGGTCGCCGGGCTGTGCCTGCTCGAGCGCACGTTTGAAAGTGGAACCACGCTCGGCGGGCGAGACACGATACGCGATGCGCACGTGCGGCAACTCCGCCGGTGCGGAAACGAGGGAGAACTCGCGACGGGTTCCGCGAATATCCGCGCCCTTGTGGGGAACCGTGAGTTCGAGATATTGGCCGGGCACGAATGATGCGCCGGGCTCTGCCGCGAACGTCAGCTCACGAATGCGCGGCGTGACATCCCGGGTATCGGTCAGGGTGAGTCGACCGAGGTTTCGCGAGCGCACCGCCAGCACGAAGGCGACGATGTTACCGATCAGCAGGGCACGGTCGGCGCTCAACGAAATCACGCCGACAGACAGCGGGTACCCGACGAAGAACGCTACAACCGCCGCCACCAGCAGCTGTTGCCAGAATCTCGACGGCAGCGTCAATGGTTCCGTCAGCATGAAGAAGCCGAGGAAAAGAATCGGCGATGAGATGAGCAGTTGCACCGAGATGTCGACTGCAGAGACGGCGAGGCCAGCCTGCGCGTACGCAGTCAGCGTGGTGGCAATCGAAATCGCCCACGCGAGCACAATGAACGTAAGAACGACGCGGAGCTTTTCGGTGCGCCACGCGATCGCGATGCCGAGCACCGCAACGACCGCCGCCAGCATCGGCGTACCGACCCACCAAGCCGCGGGGCTGACCCCGGTGATCGTCATGACCGCCGCGGCGGCCGCAGCCGGGTTGAAAACATGGCGGCCGCGCCACGCGAGCACCATCTTCGATGCCGACGCCACCGCGCCGGTGACGGTCAGCCAGACCAGTTCCATCGGGTCGTCCGAGGGGCGCATGACAAACACCAGAATGAGCACGGTGATGAGGGTGGACTCCCACCGCAGCGCGGTGTTCGTCAGTCGATGTGTCAGCAGGTCAATGGCGAAGGCACCCGCCGCGATCGCCGCCGCCGATGCGACAAGTTCGATCGCCGCGAACGCGAGGGTGCCGGTGAAGCTGAGTGCCACGGCGTAAATGAACAGGATGCTGAGCGCGATGACGACCAGCAGGTACATCGATGTGAGAGCGAGGAGTCCGAGGACTCGAGTGCGCAGTGCGCGCAACGCAGGTGTCATGTGAATAACTGTGCCGTACTGCGGGGCGAGTACTCTACCTGTCCGTTGGTTAACATTCGTACCCACTGCACGTCCCACGCGTGTGCGAGCGCGGGGCCGCCCTCGAAAAAGAGAGCGGTGGTGATCGCATCAGCAGTCACGGCGTCGGGTGCGACGGCCCAGGTGGCGGCCACTGTTCGCACCGGCTGCCCGGTGCGTGCGTCGATCACGTGGTGTAGGCCATCACCCCACGCACGTCGGTTGGTGGCTGACGCGCACAGTGCCTCGTTCTGTACCTCGATGACGCCGATGGCCTTCGTTGTGTCATAGGGGTGCTCCAGGCCGACGCGGATCGGCGTGCCGCGTGTGGCGATATCGCCGGACGCATCGACCGTGACATCACCTTCGGTCCACGCCGCGAGCGTCTTAATCGTGAGGTCGACGAGCTTGCCTTTGCCCATCGCTCCGACGTCGATCGTGGCGGGTCGGTGCAGAGCGAGTGAGTCGTTCGTCCACGCCAGCATGGTCTGCCAGTCGGCCGGAGCCGCGTGGGGTACGCCCACCGTGAGCGAGACCTGACCGTCGTAGCCGAGCGCGGCAAGCGAATCACCGACGAGCGGGTTGACGGAACCACCGGTTGCGTCCGACAGCTGCTGGTACATCGTCAGGAGTTGCACCGTGTCAGCGGGCGCATCAACGACGCCAGCGCCGCGCGCCAATTGGCTAACGAGGGAGTCCGGGCGAAAGCGCGACCACTCGCGATCGAACTCGTCGATCAGGCGGCGCGTCGCTTCTTTCGCTTCATCCGGAAGCTCAGCCTCCGTCTCAATGTCCCACGTGGTTCCGATCGCGTCGAAGCGCCAGTGGGCATTCATCAGGCGGCCGCTTCTGCCTTGATTGCCTCGATGGCCTGGTTGAAGCCGCCGCTCGTGAGCGATGAGCCGGCAACGCGGGAGACGTTGATTTCGTCAATCGATTTGCCGAGCACGACGTCGGCGATGCCGCCAATGAACTCGCCCTGATAGCGCACGCTCTCGGGCTTTTGCGGGTTGCCCTCCACCTCGACGGCGGTGATCGTGCTGCCGTCGAGCGTGATCGTCACTTCGATGGTTTCGATGAGACCCGCCTGCGGCGAATAGCTACCCTCGGCGGTGTACGTGCCGCTCGCGTAGGTTGCCATTGCCGAATCTTCGCCCGAGCCGCCCTCAGCGGTCGGTGTCACACCTGCGGGGTCGGTTGCCGACGCGTCGACGGTTGAGTCGGTCGCAGGAATCTCCGCCACCGGCGCCTGCGCGCTACAACCGGCAAGCAAAAACACGCCGGTCACGCCGGCGAGCGATGAAACGACGGCGGTGGAGCGCGAAACGGTGCGAGCCATGAGGAGTCTCCTTGGGGTGTCACGTCAAAAATAAAGGGTCTGCGCGAGCAATTGCCGCGCAGACCCTATGGCTTGGCTATGAGTTATGCCGCGCCATCAAACATGCTGGTGACGGAACCATCTTCGAAGACCTCGCCGATGGCGCGTGCCAGCAGCGGGGCGATGGGAAGAATGGTGAGACCGTCGAAGCGCTTCTCGGCGGGCAGCGGCACCGTGTCGGTGACAACAACCTCGTCGATGGCTTCGCTCTGCAGGCGCGTGGACGCCGGGTCAGAGAAGATGGCGTGGGTTGCGGCGACGATAACGCGCTCTGCACCGTTTGCCTTCAGCGCCTCTGCAGCCTTCACAATGGTTCCACCGGTGTCGATCATGTCGTCAACGAGGAGGCAGACCCGACCCGAAACCGAGCCGACGATCTCATGCACCGAAACCTGGTTCGCAACCTTCGGGTCACGACGCTTGTGGATGATGGCCAGCGGCGCACCGAGGCTGTCAGACCACGTGTCAGCGACGCGAACGCGACCCATGTCGGGCGACACGATCGTGAGCTTTTCGCGGTCATCAGCCGACAGCGTCTTCTCGAAGTAGTCGAGCAGCACGGGCTTCGCGAAGAGGTGGTCAACGGGGCCATCGAAGAAGCCCTGGATCTGTGCGGCGTGCAGGTCAACGCTCATGACGCGGTCGGCGCCCGCGGTGTCCATCAGGTCAGACACCAGACGAGCCGAGATCGGCTCACGGCCGCGGCCCTTCTTGTCTTGACGGGAGTACGGGAAGTACGGAACCACAACGGTGATGCGCTTGGCCGACGCACGCTTGAGCGCGTCGATCATGATCAGCAGTTCCATGATTTGCTTGTTGACAGCGCCCTCGAACGACTGCACCACGAAGACGTCGCAACCGCGAACCGACACCTCGAAGCGAGCGTAGAGCTCACCAGAAGCGAAGGTGCGGTGCTCGGTCGGAGCAACCTCGGTACCGAGGTGCTTCGCTACGGCAGCGGCGAGTTCCGGGTGCGCGGTGCCCGAGACAACAACGAGGCGCTTCTTGTTCTTTACCTCGACACCGGGAGCGATGTCGTGTTCACGATCAAGATCAACGGTCTTCTTCTTGCCTGCCATCTGCAGCCTTCTGTGAGATGCGGGCATCGGCCGCGGCAGCAGCCGCTTTCGTACCCTGTCGGTTGTTCTCGACCCAGCCGTCAACGTTGCGCTGAGGCGCGACGCTGAGTGCCAAAGCACCGGCTGGGACATCCTTGCGAATCACGGCGCCAGCGCCGGTCTTCGCTCCTGCTCCAATGGTCACGGGAGCCACGAAAACGTTGTGAGAGCCGGTGTGCACCTCGTCACCGATTTCGGTGCGGTGCTTCGCGATGTCGTCGTAGTTCGCCGTGATCGCGCCGGCACCGAGGTTGACGCCGCGGCCGATCGTGGTGTCACCCACGTACGACAGGTGCGGAACCTTGCTGCCCTCACCAATCGTGGCGTTCTTCGTCTCGACGAACGTACCGATCTTGCCGCCAGCGCCCAGGATGGTTCCGGGGCGGAGGTAGGCCCACGGACCGACCGTGGCGCGGGCACCAATGACGGCAAGCGTGCCATCGGTGCGGCGAACTGTTGCGTCTTCGCCAACCTCGCAGTCGACGAGCGTCGTGTCGGGGCCGATCGTGGCGCCCGCGGCGACCGTGGTGGCACCCAGGAGCTGCGTGTCGGGGAGGATCGTGACATCGGGGGCGAGCGTCACGTCGTCGTCGATCCAGGTCGAGGCGGGGTCAACAACCGTGACGCCCTCGCGCTGCCAGTGGCGAATGATGCGGCGACGCAGCAGATCGCCGGCCTCGGCGAGCTGGGCGCGGTCGTTGACACCGAGGGCGACCTGCAGGTCGTCGGTAATGGCGGCCGAAATGCGTTTCTCAGCACCGCGCAGCAGGCCGATGACGTCGGTCAGGTACATCTCGCCCTGCGCGTTGGCCATGCCCACCTGCGGCAGGTACTCGCGCAGCAGCGAAGCTTGGAAAACGTAGACACCCGCGTTGATTTCGCCAACCGCAGCCTCATCAGCCGTCGCGTCTTTCTGCTCGACGATGCGCGCAACGTCGCCGGCATCGTCGCGGATGATGCGGCCGTAACCGGTCGGGTCATCAAGGATCGCGCTCAGCAGCGTCGCGGCAGCGCCGGTCGAGCGGTGCGCGTCAAGGAGGGCCGAGATCGTGTCGTTGTCGAGCAGCGGAACATCGCCCGAGAGCACGAGGACATCGCCCTCGTAGTCGGCGGGCAGGGCGTCAAGCGCAACCTGCACGGCGCGGCCGGTACCGGGAATCTCATCCTGGTCAACGATCGTGACGTCGGGGTAGCTCTCGGCAATGTCACCAGCGACGCGGTCGCGGTCGTGACGAACAACGACCTCGATGTGTGCCGCCTGCAGGCGCTGTGCGGTGGTGAGCACGTGGCCGACCAGCGTACGCCCGCCAATGCGGTGAAGGACCTTAGGAGTCCGCGATTTCATGCGCGTTCCTTGGCCCGCAGCAAGCACAACAATGGCGAGGTTGTTCTCGGTCATGCTCCGCGACCAGGACTCGAACCTAGACCTAACAGCTCCAAAGGCTGTCGTGCTGCCATTACACCATCGCGGACCGCGGCACAGGGCCGCAGGTACCAGTCTGCCACGTCTCAGCACCTCCCCTTGTCGCATAATGGGGTGGTGACGGAAGAAACCGACGAGGTTGATCGAATTGTTGGCGCGTGGGGCGCCCAGCGACCCGACCTCGATTTCTCGCCACTCGAGGTTCTCTCGCGCGTAGACCGCCTCTCCCGACACCTCGACCGGGCCCGCCGCGAAGCGTTTCGGCGCAGTGATCTGGAGAGCTGGGAATGGGATGTGCTTTCTGCACTCCGG
This sequence comes from Microbacterium daqui, assembly GCF_050408675.1. Lineage (NCBI taxonomy): Bacteria > Bacillati > Actinomycetota > Actinomycetes > Micrococcales > Microbacteriaceae > Microbacterium > Microbacterium daqui. The sequence goes on from NZ_JBNTKF010000007.1 coordinate 150,364, forward strand.
CGTGCCGGGGAGCCGTTTCACCTGAGCCCAAAGCAGTTGCTGCAACAGACGCTGGTGTCGAGTGGAACCATGACGAACCGCATTGATCGGCTGGTTGGCCGTCGCCTGGTGCGTCGCGAGTCGGATCCCGGCGATGGCCGTGGCGTCATTGTCGTGCTTACCGAAGAGGGCCGCGTGCGCGTCGACGCCGCCATCACCCGCCTCGTCGACGCCGAAGCGATTTTGCTCGCGTCGCTATCGAACAGCGAACGCGACCGGCTGGCAACGCTGTTGCGCAAACTCGTCATCGAGTTCGAGCATCTGCCCTGAGTATTTTCCTCCCGGCGTTTCTCGGGGCGGTTGCGTGGTTCCGGAGCGTTCTGCGTTTTCTCGGGTATTGCGTGGTTCCGGAGCGTTCGCACAGGCGCGCGCCTGAGAGAATGGTCGGATGGCCATGCCCTCTCCCCTCCCCGTTCGTGATGGGGTCGGTGCTACCCGGTTACATCTGCCGCTGACGGGTGAGTGGGAAACGATTGCTGACTACGTCGTCGATCGTTTCGGCCACATGGATCCTGAAGCCCTCCGCCGTCGTTTCGATCGCGGCGAAATGGTGACGACCGATGGTTCCACTGTCTCGCGAGACGCGAAAATCGGCTCGCACGAGTGGATTTGGTACTACCGCGAGCCACCCGTGGAGCGCGAGATTCCGTTCAAGGTTGAGGTTGTGCATGTCGATGACGACCTCGTCGTGATCGACAAACCGCACTTTCTGCCGACGACGCCGGGCGGCAAGTTCTTGCAGAACTCGGCGCTCGTGCGCATGCGCAATCAGCTCGGAAACCCCGATCTCTCCCCCATCCACCGCCTTGACCGCGCGACCGCGGGACTACTGATGTTTTCAGCACGGCCAGAAACTCGCGGCGCGTATCAGCTGCTATTTGAGAACCGCATCGTGCAGAAAACGTACGAGGCGGTTTCGCTCGCGCCCGCAGATTTCGACGGCACGCACCTCGCTGGTGAGGCGTTTCCGATCACGTATCGCAACCACATTGAGAAGGTGCGACAGTCGGTGACGGTGCTCGTTGACACGAAACCGGAACCGAACTCGGAGACATTGATCGAGCTGATCGGGGTTGGTGAGAGCCGCGGAACCGATGCGGGAACCCGCATGATTCACACGCTCCTGAAGCCGCACACCGGGCGCATGCACCAGCTGCGCGTTCACCTCGCGGCTCTCGGAGCCGGCATCCTCAACGACGGTTTTTACCCGGTGCTGCACCCCGAGGTTCCGGACGACTTCAGCCGCCCCCTGCAACTTCTCGCCCGCGAGCTCGACTTCATCGATCCGCTGTCTGGCGAACCCCGCCACTTTCAGTCGCGACGCACGCTGCAAGAGGCACCCGCGGTTCCGGAACCTGTGGTTTAGCCAGTGGAACGCTCGTGATGCGCTCGTTGCGGGCGTTATGCAACATCACAACTCCTGCCGACAACCGTTTCCTCAAAATAGTCGCGACATTACGTATTTCGTGATGCATAACGCCGTCAGCGGCGCATGACCTTGCGGGCCAGTCGGTTGCCCAGCAGCTGCACGACGTGCACAAAGACGACGATCAGCACGATCGCGGCCCACATCACGATGGGCTCGAACTGGCGGAAGCCATAGACCTGGGCGAAGGCACCGAGCCCGCCACCACCGATCAGACCGGCCATCGCCGTCATGTCGATGAGGGCGACGATCACAAACGTGTAGCCCAGAATCAGCGGCCCGAGAGCCTCGGGAATAGCGACCGTGAACAGAATGCGCCACGGACCAGCACCCATCGAACGTGCCGCCTCAATGACCCCAGGCGGCACCGAAACGAGATGTTGTTCGACAATGCGACCAATCGCGAACGACGCCGCGAGGCCGATCGCGAAAGCTCCGGCGTTGACACCGATACCGGTGCCAATGATGAGACGAGCCAGCGGCTGCGAAATCGCGGCGATGAAGATCACGAACGGGATCGGCCGGAAGAAGTTGATGATCGTATTGACGATCACGCTCACGACACGATTTGGCATGATGCCGCCCGGGCGAGAAACGTAGAGCATGACGCCCCACGCAAGCCCCAGAATGCCTCCCATGACGAGCGCGAAACTCGTCATGTAGAGGGTTTCGAGCGCGGCCTTCCAGAATTCAGGCTGGAGTTCGATCAAGCGATCCATCAGCGTGCCCCCTCGAGTTCGGTGACGGTAATTCGTTCGCCGATGACGGTGAGCGTTCGGTCGATGGCGGCCCGGTCACCGCGAATCGCGAGCGTGAGGTTTCCGAAGGCACGACCACGAATGTCGTTGATTCCGCCGTAGACCAGTTCAAAGTCGAGACCGGCCGCGGCAAGGTCGAGGAAGACCCGCGCCTGCGCCGAATCACCATCACGGAAAGAGAAGGTCACCAACCGGCCGATGTGGCGAGCCGCCAAAGCGGCCGCTTCTGCTGGAGACGGAACGCCCTTGATCACGGTGCCGACAAAGCGCCTCGAAGCGGGGTGCTGCGGGGTCGAGAACACATCGAACACATCACCCTGCTCGATGATGCGGCCGCCCTCCATGACGGCGACCTTCGTCGCGAGCGTCTGGATGACATCCATTTCGTGCGTAATCACGACGATCGTGACGCCCTGCTCCTGATTGACGCGGCGCAGCAGATCAAGCACCTCATGCGTCGTCTGCGGGTCGAGGGCACTCGTCGCCTCATCAGCCAACAAAATCGCCGGACGAGTAGCCAGCGCACGCGCAATACCGACACGCTGCTTCTGGCCGCCCGACAGCTGCTCCGGATACGCCGACGCCTTATCCGCCAAGCCAACGAACGACAGCAGCTCATCGACACGAGCGGCGATATCGGCTTTGCTCCAGCCCGCGAGCTTCAGCGGATAAGCAACATTCGCCCGCACGCTCTTCGCAGCGAACAGATTGAACTGCTGAAAGATCATGCCAATGCCGCCGCGCACGCGACGCAACTCACGCTCGCTGAGAGCCGTGATGTCTACGCCATCGACGGTAATGGTTCCGCTCGTCGCAGGCTCCAGCGCATTAATGAGACGCACCAGCGTCGACTTGCCGGCACCGGAATATCCGATGATGCCGTAAACGTCGCCCTTCTCGATGTCGAGGGAAACATTGTCGACGGCCACGACATCATCGCCGCCCGCTGTGCGGGCGGGATAGTGTCGAGAAACGTTTGTGAGGGTGACGATAGCCATGTCGTTCTCCGGTAGTGCAACAGCAGAGAGGATCGGAGAGCACGAATGCCCACCGATCCTCTGCGATCAGGGTTTCAAGCCTGACTACTTCTGTGCCAGCGTATCTGCTTCGACCTTTTCGAGCGAAGCGACGAGCTCTTCAACCGGGGTCGTCAGCGGCACCGCGACGTCGCCAGAAGACTCCTGCAGACCCGCCTGAACGTCAGCGTCGGTCTGGAAGATCTCTACGAGCTTGAGGTAGGTCTCGTTCTCGGTGTCGTCAGCGCGAGCCGCGAAGATGTTTGCGTACGGGAGGGCGTTGGGGTCGCTCGGGTCATCCTGCGCGAGCGCGTCGTCAAACGTGAGACCGGCGTCGGTGACGAAGTCATTGTTGATGATCGCAGCGGCAACGTCCGGCAGCGACGTCGGGATGAGCGCGGCCTCAAGCGCCGTGACCTTGACCTTCGATTTGTCGGTGTCGACGTCAGCGAGGTCGGAGAAGATGGAGCCACCGCTCTTCAGCTCGATGAGGCCGGCCGACTGCAGCACGAGCAGCGCGCGAGCCTGGTTCGAAGCATCGTCCGGCACGGCGATCGTCTCGCCCTTGGGGATGTCAGCGACATCGTCGTACTTCTTCGAGTACAGACCCAGCGGGTAGATGGCCGTCGCGCCGATCGGCTGCAGATCCTGCTTCGCGTTGACGTTGTACGTCGCGAGGTACACGATGTGCTGGAACTGGTTGAGGTCAAGCTCACCCTCGGTCAGCGCGGGGTTCGGCTGCTCGTACGAGCCGAAGTTCACCAGCTCGACCTCGATGCCCTCTTCGGCGGCAGCGGCGACGAACGGAGCCCACTGGGCGTCACCGTCGTTAACGACACCGATCTTGATCGGGTCGGCTTCATCAGCAGCACCGGAGCCGGGGGTGGTGGCACAGCCTGCGAGGCCGATGACGAGCGGAACCGCAGCGACGGCGGCGAGGACAGTTGCGATACGGCGGTGGCCGAGAATGCGAGACATGGAGCAGAACCTCTCTTGGGGACTCCATCCACGCTACGAGCGATTTTTACGCCGTTCGAATCGAGCGTCACAGAGCGTCACGCCGCTGAAATACGGCGTCACCGATTTGCAAAAGAGGAAGTTCTGTGGCCTCGAGAGGGCCGCTTAACTGTGATGTCCAGGGACGTTGTTGCGTGAATCGCTCGTGATTTCTGAGGGGTGAAGGCCTCCGGTTGCGAGAGTGGAGCTGTCTAGAAACCGCTCACGCAACACAGGAGGCCTTCATGTCCCACG
>NZ_JBNTKF010000008.1:0-98072 GCF_050408675.1 Microbacterium daqui
CCACGACCGCCGGCATTCATCGCTCGGCTACCTCGCACCCGTCGACTACGCTCGGCAATGCACCCATCAATCGGAAACCGACGACTCGCACAGCGACCGGACCGAATGAAGGGGGCGGCCCAGTGCGAGGAAGGAGCGGCCCGCCGCTTGCGCGGGGCCGACGAAGGCACAGAAGATCAGGCCGCCGATCCAGAACACGATCGTCCCGGCGTCCACGAGGAAGAACACCGCAAGGCCGGCGAGTGACATCGATCCGATAGCGGTGAGGATGATCCTCTTGGGACCGAACCGGTCATCGAATCGTCCAGCGATGATCGTCGATACGCCCGCGATGAGGTTGGCCGCGATGCCGAAGATCACCAGGTCCAGGAACCCGAAGTGGAACACCTGGCCGGCGATCACGGCGCCGAACGCGAAGACGGCGGCGAGGCCGTCGCGGAAGACCGCGCTGGAGAGCAGGAACCAGAAGGTCGTCCGGGTCTCGGGGTTCCGGTAGAGACCGATGACGTCCTTCACGAGCAGGGCATAGGAGGCGAAGAATCCCACCTTGCGCTCGGCCCGGCCGGCGGAGGGCTCGGGAACGTTGAGGAAGATCGGGATGCTGAAGACGATGGCCCATAGGGCGCAGCCGACGGCGATGATCCGGAACGGGAGGCCGTTGTCGGCGGAGAGACCGAACCAGTCCATGGAGTAGAAGACGACGACGATGACCAGGGCGACGATGCCGCCGATGTAGCCGAAGCCCCAGCCGAGGCCCGAGATCCGTCCCACCGTCTTGGGGTTCGCGATGCCGATGAGCATGGCGTTGGAGTTCACGGCGGCGATCTCGCCGAACACCGTGCCGGCAGAGATTAGAGCGACGCCCAGCCAGAACAGGTTCGGTGTCGGCTCGACGAACCACAGGCCGAGCATGCAGAGGATGAGCGCACCGGTGCCGATGCCGAGCCACAGCTTATGCCGTCCCGCCGCGTCGGCGCGTTGGCCGAGCACCGGGGCGATCAGCAGGATCGCGAGCGCGGCGATCGTCGAGCCGAGGCCCAGACCGGTGGCGAGATCCGCCTCCGCCATTTTCAGCACTTTGTCGTCGGCATCGAGCGCGGCGATGTCGGCGGGCAGGAACGCGTCGGTCGTCAGGTACAGCGCGGTGAAGATGAAGGTGAGGATGACAGTGTTGAAGGGCTGCGTCGCCCAGTCCCAGAGAGCCCAGGAGTAGACCTGCTTCTTCGATGCCGGGGTCTCGCCGCGCAGATCCAATCCGATGACGCCGATCGCGCTGGCGTATGCAGTGGCAGTGGGGCGCCGATACGTCTTCGTCCGATCGGGTTCGTTCATGCTCGCAGTCTGACGGCACGTGGCGAACGGACGGTGACGGCACGCCGACCGCTCACGGGGTACTCCTATGACGGGTCTGACAATCCTTGGGTCCAGACAATTGTGGTGCGGGTGGGGACGGTGGTGCGGTAGGCGACCGCGTGCTTGTTGTAGCGGGTGGTGAGGCCTCGCCATTGCTTGGGGGTCTGCTGAACGGATAGGAGGCCCTGAGACACTGAACTGTTCAAAGGCTAGATTCCGCGGCAGAGCGGTAGGGCCGCGGCAGTAAAGGCCCCGGCCTGCTGACCCACGAGGAGGCGGGTCTCGAGGGAAGCCTGAATTGCAGACTGCTGGATCGCGGCGGTCGCGCGTTCGAGTTCCGCTTCAGAGTCAGCGGAGACGGTGAGGAGACCGGTGTACCTCAGCACGCCGTGACCGGCGATCATGTCTGACTCCTGTCGCAGCACATCTTGGTACTCGGCGGTCTGCTGCGCGTCTTCGATCTGCCCGACCTTCGCGCGCTGCGCAGCATCGGAAACATACTCAGTGCGGAGCTTGCGAATGCTCCGCGCGGCTTGGTCTGAGCGGATCGGGTCGCAGATCAAGGAGAAGCTGCGGCGGATACCGCTCGAGAGCATCAACGGAGCGAGAAACCCTGGGTAGACCTGGGACCTGGGCCAATCTGACACCCAGAGCACGGCGTGGTACGCACTGTCGGTGCGGAGCCTGCTCCAGCGCTCATCGACGGCGACCGGACCTGCGGTGGCGAGGTCTTGGCCGAGATCGCCGGAACGATCGAGTGCGGCAGCGACTTGCGGATCGTAGGCCGTGCGGAGCATCACTGCGAGTTGCCCGGGTCCGTACCAGGGGGAGGGGCGTAGGTCCGCAGTGCGCAGGGCGCTGGTGAGGGTCGTCATCTCCTGCCGGAGGACAGCAGCGGCGCCCTTCATTCCGCGCCCGGCGGAGCGGATTGCGCGCGTGGCAGCCTTCATATCGAGCGCGAGGGAGATCGTGGTGACGTGACGCTCCCCAGCTGGGCCTGCACGGTCGATGAGGTCTTGGTAGACGCCCGCGACCCAGGAGCCGTCATTATGACCGTGACTGCTCCACCACTGCGCGAGCCCGGTACCGGAGTCGGGAAGCGTCCGCTCGAGAACCTGCAGTCGCGCGACGTGGTTTGACCGGCATGCCGTAGCGAGCACACGACCCCAGGCGTGCACACGGCGCTCCTGCTCGCCGGGGTCGAGAAGCACGAACGCGGGGTGGCTGACCTCGAGCACTGCGGTGAGGGTCGCCCGGTGCGGATCGTGCACCATGACGGCTCCGCTGTCAGGGTCAAGGTGCATGCGCAGGCTCGCTGCGTCACCAGGGAGAGCCAGCGTTCCGGCGGGCCGGGGTTTGGCGACGCGTTTGCGGTAGACCGTCTGCTTTGCGGCGACGCGTGCCGCCCAGTGCCCGGTGACAGGGAGCCACTCGATCGCGGGCCTGCCCGCGACAGGTACCCAAGTGAGTGCCACAACTGAAGCCCAAGCGGGGCTTGCCCAGGTGACTGCTTCGCCGCCGCCGAAGTAGAGGGCTGACACGAGTATCGTCACCGCGATGCTCGCGGTCACCAGCTGCGGCCCGGTCAGCCCCAGAAGCATGCCCCGCCTGGAGACGCGGGAGAACTTGACGGGGTGGAGCTCGAACTCGTCACTCATCACGATTCCTCTCTCACGGCTTCACGGACGGTGCTGGCGGCGGAGTCTCCGGCGGCGGAGACGTTTTCGGTGGTGGCGGGGGCTTCTGCCCGCCCGGGTCACTGCCGTGTCGTGCCGGTGGAGCGGCCGGCACCGTGGGTGTTGACGGCGGTGGAGGGGCCGAGGATTCTTGTGCGGCCCCGGCATGGTTGGTGGCGGCTCCGCCGATCGCGTTGCCCAACTTGGGGCCGGCCTCGGCTGTGGCCTTGACGACCTGAGCTCCCACGATCACCGCGGCAGCAGGTCCGGCTGCTGCCGCACCGCCCGCCGCAGCACCTCCACCAGCTGCGGCACTTCCGCCTGCAGCCCCGCTACCGCCTGCTGCCGTACCCGATGCCGCCTGACCGCTCGCCGCCCCTGTCCCGGAACCTGCGGCGCTGCCCTGCGCCGTCCCGCTTGGCGGCGGGCTTCCACCTGGTGGGTTCGTACCGCCGGCGCTGTCTTTCAGGACAGAGTCGGGCGAAGCGTTCTTCGGAGTGGTGGGAAGGGGCACCGGGCGGTTGAGAGCCTGTTTCGCTTCCTGCTCGGCGCTCATCGACTGGTACAGGTCGAAGCCGAGGAACGACACGAACTTGTACGTCATGTACGGCGCGAATCCGGCGATCGCCATGAGCACGATCCCCGTGATCGGGTCCGATAGAGCGGCCAGGTCGAAGTCGATGGGGGCGTTGACCTGGGTGATCGCGACGAGGAACACGACGGTGATGACGAGCTTGGAAGCGATCAGAGCAATCACGAACCCGATCCATTTCCCGAAACAGCCGCGCGTCACATCCCATGCCGCACCGGATAGAGCGATGGGGGCGAGGACGATTGCGACCAGCAGAAGGGCTTTGCGAATCAGGAGGGAAAACCACACAATCGCTGCAGCAACGATCACGAGCGCCCCAAAGAAGATCATCACGATCGCGCCCACCCCGGGGGAGGCGATGGTGAGGCCGGTGAGCCCGGCTCGTGGCTGCTTCTGCGAGGGCGTGCGCTCTTGGGGTTAGGGGTGCGACTCGTTCTGTATCTCTGCGTACGGGGCGGGTTCAGCCCATGTGGGGTCGCCGGTGCTGGTACCTGGGGCCTCGTTGGCGTGGCTGGGGCGACGGGTCATGGCATGCGCGCTTCGCGGACTGCCCCCGTGCTGGCTAGCGGGAGGGGGTGATGTTAGGCCCGCAGGGAGGGGTGTACCGGGATTGCGGGAATACCTTGGTGGGGTATAGGGTTACTGTTTGTACACGTACCCGGTAGGGGTACCTTTAAGAGGAGGATATTCCATGACTGCGAACGAGTATCAGGTGACGGGCATGACCTGCGGGCACTGCGAGATGTCGATCCGTGAAGAGGTCAGCGAGATCGCCGGCGTCGAGGAGATCCAGGTCAGCGCGCAGACGGGCAAGCTCGTCGTGACAGCCGAGGGCGAGATTGATGACGCCAAGGTGCTCGCCGCGGTCGAGGAGGCCGGGTACTCGGCGGTGCGCGTCTGATGAACGCGGGTTCAAGGCTCGCGCTCTACGGGGCAGGGTTGGTGGTGGCCTTCGGCGGGGCATTTGCGGTCGCCGGGGCCATCATCCCCGACAGCACCGTTGCCGCGTGGGCAGAAGGAAGTGACATGAACGAGCATGGTGAGAGCCAGCCCGGAAACCAGTCGCAGTCCAACGTGCAGGACCTTAAAGGCCTGTCGCTTGACGCTGATGGTTTTGTGCTTTCGCCAGTGAAAGCTCCCTCCGAAGTGGGCACCCAGGGGGCACTGAGTTTCCAGATCCTCACGGCCGCTGGTGAGCCGGTGACGGAGTACACCGAAGCCCACGAGAAAGATCTTCACCTGATTGTTGTCCGCTCAGATGGTGCTGAGTTCCGGCACGTGCACCCGACGCTGGACGCGATAACCGGTACATGGTCAGTCCCGTGGTCTTGGGATGAGGCGGGTACCTACCGGGTATACGCCGACTTCACTCCGGGTACGGAGGGTGCGGAAGGCATCACCCTGACTCGTTCAGTTGACGTCGCCGGCGATCTTTCGCCTGCAACGCCGGAGGTGCAGCGAGTCGCGGAGGTCGACGGATTCACTGTCACACTCGATGGTGATCTCACCGCCGGTGAATCAGCGGAACTCATGATTTCAGTCGAGCGTGATGGCCAGCCAGTGACAACACTGGAACCGTATCTGGGGGCGTTCGGCCACCTGGTGGCGCTGCGTCAAGGAGATCTCGCCTACCTGCATGTCCACGCCATGGGTGATGAGCCTGAAGCCGGCGAGACCGCAGGACCTGACATCGGGTTTATGGCCGAGGCGCCGACAGCAGGCCGCTACCTCTTGTATCTGGATTTCCAGGTCGAGGGGAAGGTGCACACCGCCGAGTTCGTGGTTGATGCCGGCCACGGCGACGGGTCACCGTCAGAAGACGAAGGCGGCCACTAACCCTAATGGGTTGGCCGTCGCAACGAGGAAGCTGAAAGAGAAGGAAGAGGATGAGCACATCAGCACCGCCCACAGGCGGGCCGGACATCGAACTGGAGATCGGCGGGATGACCTGCGCCTCCTGCGCGAACCGGATCGAGAAGAAGCTGAACAAGCTCGATGGCGTCTCAGCGACGGTCAACTACGCCACTGAGAAAGCAAAGGTCACCGTCCCCGAGGGGTACGATCCAGCCCTGCTGATCGCCGAGGTCGAGAAGACCGGCTACACCGCTGCCATGCCGCAACCCAGGAAGCGCCAGGCTGCTGCGGGGGCCTCTGACGATGAGGACGCGCCCGACCACGAGCTTATCTCGCTGCGCCAGCGACTCATTGGATCGATCGTGCTGACCGTTCCGGTGATTGCGATGGCGATGATCCCTGCTTTGCAATTCAACTACTGGCAGTGGGCCTCGCTGGCCTTGGCCGCTCCGGTCATCATCTGGGCTGCGTGGCCGTTCCACAAAGCCGCCTGGACGAACCTTAAGCACGGCACCGCGACGATGGACACGCTCATCTCGATGGGCACTTCGGTCGCGTTGCTGTGGTCGGTCTACGCTCTATTCTTTGGCACCGCAGGCATGCCTGGCATGACGCACCCCTTTGAATTCACGATTGCTCCTTCCGACGGCGCGGCGAACATCTATCTCGAGGTCGGCGCGGGTGTGACAATGTTCATCCTCGCGGGACGCTACTTCGAGAAGCGCTCGAAGCGTCAGGCCGGAGCTGCGCTCCGCGCCCTGCTCGAGCTTGGCGCGAAGGAAGTTTCCGTGTTGCGCGGTGGTGTCGAAGTGAAGATCCCGACCGAGGAGTTGCAGGTCGGTGACGAGTTCATCGTGCGACCTGGCGAAAAGATCGCTACCGACGGGATCGTGACCTCCGGCACATCTGCCGTGGACGCTTCGATGCTCACGGGCGAGTCCGTGCCCGTGGAAGTCGGCGAGGGTGACACCGTCACGGGTGCCACCGTCAACGCTGGCGGCCGTCTCGTCGTGCGCGCCACGCGAGTAGGCTCCGATACGCAGCTTGCGCAGATGGCGAAGCTTGTCGAAGATGCCCAGACCGGCAAGGCAGAGGTGCAGCGTCTCGCCGACAAGATCTCCGGGGTGTTCGTGCCGATCGTGATCGTGATCGCCTTCGTCACACTCGGGGCCTGGCTTGGGGCTGGCTTCCCAGTCGCCGCCGCGTTCACCGCCGCGGTGGCGGTGCTGGTGATCGCCTGCCCGTGCGCACTGGGTCTGGCCACTCCGACCGCTCTGCTGGTCGGTACCGGTCGCGGAGCGCAAATGGGCATTCTCATCAAGGGCCCGGAAGTGCTCGAGTCGACCCGCAAGGTCGACACCGTGGTGCTGGACAAGACCGGCACCGTGACCAGCGGCAAGATGACCCTCGTTGACGTAGTCACGGAGGCCGGTGTGGATCGTGCCGAACTGCTCCGCTTCGCGGGCGCGCTCGAGGATGCATCAGAGCACCCCATCGCCCAAGCGATAGCTAAGGGAGCCACGCAGGAAGTCGGTCAGCTCCCCACTCCCGAAGACTTCGCTAACGTCGAAGGCAAGGGCGTACAAGGCATCGTCGACGGCACTCCGGTCGTTGTTGGGCGCGAATCGCTTCTTGCCGATTGGGCGCAGCAGCTCTCTCGCGAGGTCGCTTCTGCGAAGGCGCGTGCCGAGGGCGAAGGCAAGACCGTCGTTGCGATCGGCTGGGACGGACAGGCCCGCGGCATCCTCGTCGTGGCCGACACCGTCAAGCCAACGAGCGCCGAGGCGATTCGCGGGCTCAAGGAGATCGGACTCACGCCGATTCTCCTGACCGGCGACAACGAGGCCGTGGCGAGGCAGATCGCCGCCGAGGTTGGCATTGACGAGGTCATCGCCGAAGTGCTCCCCAAGGACAAGGTCGACGTTGTCGCCCGACTGCAACGGGAAGGCAAGATCGTCGCGATGGTCGGCGACGGCGTCAACGACGCACCCGCACTCGCGCAGGCCGATCTCGGACTCGCGATGGGTACCGGCACAGACGTCGCGATTGAGGCTTCTGACATCACGCTCGTCCGCGGCGATCTCCGCGCCGCTGTCGATGCGATCCGCCTGTCGCGAAAGACCCTGTCGACGATCAAGACCAACTTGTTCTGGGCATTTGCCTACAACACTGCGGCGATCCCCGTCGCGGCGTTGGGAATGCTCAACCCTATGCTCGCAGGTGCGGCAATGGCGTTCTCGAGCGTCTTTGTCGTCGGCAACAGCCTACGCCTGCGCGGGTTCCGCAGCGTCACCAAAAAGTGACGCGAACTCACCCACCTCACCAAACCAACAATCAAGAAGGAAATGACGAATAATGAGCAGCTGCTGTTCCACCAACAACACCAACCCCGCCGTTGACGGCACCGACCGCGAGAACCTGCTCGGCGGGTCAAGCGAGGACACCGCCACCTGCCCCGTGATGGTCGGCACCCCCGTCGTCAAGGCTGTTGCCGAGGCGGCCGGGCTGTATCGCGACTTCGAGGGCCAGCGCTACTGGTTCTGCTGCGCCGGCTGCGGCCCCGCGTTCGACTCGGACCCTGCAAAGTACGCCGCCAACGTGGCGTAATACACCAGTGGTCGGGTGCCTCAGCTGTCGAGCTGAGGCACCCGACCGTCAAACCGGAGTACAACAGTATGACCATCACAACCCCCGCCGTTGATCTCTGTCCGACGGGCGAGCACGGTGAGAACGCCGTGCACGGCTACATCACCGACAAACCGAAGTACCGCAACCGCCTCCGCCGTCTCGAAGGCCAGGTGCGCGGCATCGACCGCATGGTCGAAGATGCGCTACTGCATCGACATCCTCACCCAGATCTCCGCCATCCAGAGCGCGCTCGAGAGCGTCGCCCTGGGCTTGCTGAAAGACCATATACGTCACTGCGTCCTCGACGCAGCCGTGATCGGCGGCCCCGCCGCCGACGCGAAGATCACCGAAGCAACCGAGGCTATCGCGCGCCTCGTGCGCTCCTAGAGCTCACCGCACCACCTCACTAGTCCCGGAGTTCCAGACATGAACAGTACCCAGCACATTCTCATCCTCGGCACGGGAGCTGCGGGAGCTGCGGCCGCCCGCAGTCTCGCCGGCCGAGAAGATCTTCGGGTCACGCTCGTCGGGGAAACCGGGGTCACCCCATACACGAGGATGCTCATCAAGGGCATCGCATTCGGCGTGACACCGCCAGACATGATTAAGATTCCTCTACCCGAAGTTGACCTTGTTTCGGACACCGTTGTCGAGGTCGATACCGGCTCTCAGGAAGTGCAGCTCGCCTCGGGTCGACGACTGAACTATGATGCGGTCATTGTCGCTACCGGCAGTATCGCGCGACCGCTTCCAGCCAATATCACCGGTGGCTCCGCATTTTTCGAGACAGGCCGCGTAAGCGCGCTTCATTCGATAGAGGACGCACTACACATCCGTGACCTGCTCGCTGGACTCGGCCGTCCCGCCCGCGTCGCAATCTACGGTGGGGGAATCATCGCCGCTGAAAGTGCGTCGTCGTTGCGAGAAGCTGGGCATTCAGTCATGCTCATCAACCGCAGCGCCATCCCTGGGGTGGGCGCGTTTGGTGCTCCCGTCGCTGAGCGTCTCGCCGTCGAGCATAGCTCGCGCGTGCTCACCCGATTCGGACGCACAATCCAGCACATTGACGTTAGCGACGGAGGCGTCGCGATCACGCTCGATAACGACAGCTCTGTCACGGCGGACCTCCTCTTGCTTGCACTTGGAACTGCCGCTGCGGCTCCGGCGCCGTGGACCGATGGCATCGAAGTGGATGATCGTCTCCGCGCCAAGACCGCGCATGTATACGCAGCTGGCGGGGTTGCGACGCACCATGACGACGCACTCGGCACCTGGCGTATCGACCACTGGGACGACGCAAGCGCTCAAGGTGCGCACGCCGCCCAGGTCGCCCTGCACGAGCTCGGCCTTGCCGACGACCCCGGCGCGTACCTGCCGCGCAGCCCTTACATGGCGATGGTCTATGGCCAGATGATCACCGGGGTCGGCTACCTCGGCGACGCCGACACCCACGTCGAGGACGGCGAGGAGTTCGTCGTGCGCCACGAGCAGGCCGGCACGGTCATCGGCGTCACCGGCATCGACGCTGTCGGCACCGTCTACCAGTGGGGCCAGCGGTTGCACGGCGTCCGAGCCTAACCGATGCCCGCAAGCTGCACCCGCCGGAGAATCCCTAGGCGGGGATTCGCGCTCGCGCTGGCGGCCACCATTCTCACGATGGCCGCAGCTAGCGCGCCGTCGCTGTTCTACCCCGAGATCGCCGACCGCCTGGCTCTCACACCTGTCGCTATGACGCTGGTCTTCGCGGTTTACGCCTTCACGTTGCTGGCCGCCCTGCTCTACCTCGGACCGCTCTCCGACCGACTCGGCCGACGGCCGGTCGTGACCGTCGGATCGCTGCTGCTCGCGGTAAGTTTGCTCATGTTCTGGACGGCCGGCAGCTTGGCAGTGTTTCTCGCCGCAAGAGCCCTGCAGGGCGTCGCGGCCGGTCTGCTCATCCCGGCGTTGTCGGCGATGATGATCGACTTCGAATCCGCGGCGCAGTCACATGTGGCGGCGCTGTGGAACACGATCGGCCCGATGATCGGCCTCGGCGGCGGCGCTCTGGGAGCAGCGATCCTTGTAGATCTCACCACGGACCCGGAGGTCGCGGTGTTCGGTAGCCTGACAGCCGCATTCGTGCTCCTGGCCGCGACGGTCTGGACGACACCGGAACTTGTTGACCGAAGCCCGATCGCACGCGGGGAGCTGCGCCCGCATTTCCGGGTGCCGCCCCAGTTGCGCGGTATGTTCGCAGCCGGTGTGCCCGCCATTGTCGTAGGATGGGCCACCAACGGCCTCTTCCTTGCCCTGGGAACCGGGCTCGTCCGCGAGGAGTTCGGAGGCTCCACCCACACCCATGCCGGGATCGTGATCTTCGTCCTGGCGATCTCCGGTGTCACCGCGTCCCTCCTGCTCTATCGGCGCACGGCGCGCACCATCAGCCTCTACGGGACGAGCGCCCTGGCGATCGGCACCGCGGCGAGCATCGGTGCGCTCGCGCTGCACTCCTATCCCGCGTATGTGGCTTCCGTTGCCCTCGTCGGCTCAGGCTTTGGCACCGCCTTCCTCGGCGTTCTGCGTACTCTCATGCCTCACACCGGTAGCGCGGAACGGGCCGCGGTGATGGCCGTGATCTACACCGTCTCCTACCTCGCATTCGGCGTGCCGACGATCATCGCTGGCCTGCTCGTCCCGCAGCTCACCCTCGCCGGCACCATGATCACGCTGGGTGCCGTCATCGTCGCCGTCAGTGCTGCAGCCACCCTGCTCCGATCCCGCCTGCCCGAACGAGGCTGACGCACCCTCGCCCCCGTTACAGGTGGGCGCGAGCAAGGATGACGAGCCGAAACCTGCAGGATTCTCCCCATTGCCAGGTACCCCATAGGGGTATATGGTTGGTAGTGAACCAGACATTTCATCTCGCGCACATCTCGTGCGCTGGCGCACCACCGTTGCGAGGAAATCACGGAGAGAAAGGCGGCAAAGACATGGATCACTCGATGATGGACCACCCGATGGATGGTGGGCCCGCGCCCGAGGGCATCGAGGAGGCGGTCGACCCGACGTACCCTGTCGGCACCGAGGTTATCCTGACTGCCGACCACATGGCAGGCATGGACGGGGCGCGCGCGACGATCTCCGGGGCCTTCGACACCGTGACCTACTCAGTGAACTACACACCGACGAGCGGTGTAGAGCCTGTGCTCGACCATCGCTGGGTCGTGCAGGAGGAGCTCGAGAACGTCGGAGACGAGCGCCTGGCCGACGGCACCGAGGTCATTCTGCTCGCCGATCACATGAGCGGCATGGCGGGCGCGCAGGCCACGATTGCCTACTCGACGGATGAGACCGTCTATATGGTCGACTACGAGGTTGACGGCATGAAGATGACGAACCACAAGTGGGTCGTCGAGAGCGAGATCCGACCCGCTTCCTGAACGGTCACTGTGTGGCGACGTCTTCGTCGCTACACGACCGGAGTCGGATGATGAGGAGCATACAATGACAGATCCGAACACACACGACCATTCGCGCCACGAGCACTCGGGCAGCGGCGGATCCGCCCCCGCGCACGGCGCCCACCACGCTGCTGCGGCACAGTCCGGCAAGGCGACTGAGCTGCATCGCGCCAGCACGGAGCACAACGAGCACGCCGCGCACAGCGAGCATGAGGGGCACGGCCGGACGGCAGAGCGCGGTGGGCACGAAGGCCACGCCGGGCATGAGGCGCACGCCGGACACGGCGGGCACGAGAGCGGCGACGGGCATGAGGCGCACGGTGGTCATGGCGGGCACGCGGGGCATGGCGACCACGTCGGCCAGTTTCGGCGGCTGTTCTGGATCAACCTCGTCATCGCTCTCCCCGTTGTCCTTTTCTCGCCGATGTTCGGCATGGTGCTCGGCTACGAGGTGCCTGGCTGGGCGGGCTGGATCGCCCCTGTGCTCGGTACGGTCATGTACGGCTGGGGAGGCTGGCCGTTCCTGACCGGCGCATGGAGCGAGATCAAGAGCCGCAAGCCCGGCATGATGCTTCTGATCGCTCTCGCAATCACCGTGGCCTTCTTTGCGTCCTGGGCCGCGACACTGGGGCTTGTGCACCATGAGCTTGAGTTCTGGTGGGAGCTCGCGCTGCTGATCGTCATTATGCTGCTCGGGCATTGGATCGAGATGCGCTCCCTCGCCCAGACCACCTCCGCGCTGGATTCCCTCGCCGCCCTCCTGCCCGATGAGGCCGAGCGGGTCGAGGGCGATGACATCGTGAAGGTAGCCCCAGCGGATCTCGCCGTCGGCGACGTTGTTGTCGTGCGGCCCGGCGGCAGCGTGCCTGCCGATGGTCGCATTGTTGACGGCCGCGCCGCGATGGACGAGTCCATGATCACCGGCGAATCAAAGCCCGTCACGCGCGGCGAGGGTGAGACCGTCACCGCCGGTACCGTCGCGACCGACTCCGGCCTGCGCATCGAGATCACCGCCACCGGCGATGACACCGCCCTGGCCGGCATCAATAGGCTCGTCGCCGAGGCGCAGAACTCGTCCTCACGCGCCCAGCGCATCGCCGATCGCGCCGCGGCCCTGCTGTTCTGGTTTGCCCTCGCCGCCGCGGTCGTTACCGCGGTCGTGTGGACGCTCGTCGGGGATCCCGACGCCGCCGTAGTGCGCAGCATCACTGTGCTGGTGATCGCCTGCCCGCACGCGCTGGGGCTTGCGATACCGCTGGTGGTCTCCATCGCGACTGAGCGCGCCGCACGTGGTGGCGTGCTCATCAAGGACCGTTTGGCACTCGAGTCCATGCGTCAGGTAAACGCAGTGCTCTTCGACAAGACCGGCACCCTCACCAAGGGGGAACCCACCGTCACGGGTGTCGAGCCCGCTGGCGGCCTCGACACGGACCGGGTGCTGGCCTTGGCTGCGTCCGCCGAGGCCGATAGCGAGCACCCGCTCGCGAAGGCGATCGTCGCCTCCGCGAAGGAGCGCGGTCTCGCCCTCGAGCCCGCGAGCGGCTTCTCCTCTTCCCCGGCGGTCGGCGTTACCGCCACGGTCGATGGCCATGAGATTCGTGTCGGCGGCCCCCGCCTGCTCGAAGAGACCGGACAACCCGAGACCGGTGCGGCCGATGCCTGGCGCGAGGAGGGGGCGATCATCCTGCACGTCCTGCAAAACGGCAAGATGATCGGCGGCCTGAAACTCGCCGATGAGGTCCGACCCGAGTCTCGCGACGCCGTCGACGCACTGCACAAGCTTGGCGTCGAAGTCGTCATGATCACCGGCGATGCCGAGGCCGTCGCGCAGGAGGTCGGCAAGGAACTCGGCATCGACCGCGTCTTCGCCGGCGTGCGCCCCGAGGACAAAGCGGCGAAGGTCTCCCAGCTGCAGCAAGAGGGCAAGAAGGTCGCGATGGTTGGCGATGGCGTCAACGACGCCCCCGCGCTCGCGCAGGCCGACGTCGGCATCGCGATCGGCGCCGGCACCGACGTCGCCATCGCCTCGGCCGGGGTCATCCTCGCGAGTTCCGACCCGCGCAGCGTGCTCTCGGTTATCGAGCTCTCGCGCGCCGCATACCGCAAGATGAAGCAGAATCTCTGGTGGGCCGCCGGTTACAATCTCATCTCGGTGCCGCTGGCTGCCGGTATCCTGGCTCCGGTGGGATTCGTGCTTCCGATGTCGGTCGGTGCCATCCTGATGTCGCTGTCTACCGTCGTGGTCGCGCTCAACGCGCAGCTCCTGCGCCGCATCGACCTCACCCCCGAAGCCAGCACCCGTTCCGTTCTGGAACGCGAGAAGTAAGGACATGCCCATGTCAACCGAGAGTGAGAGCGCGGCCGCCACCCACGGCTACATCGACGACAAGACCCAGTACCTGCAGCGCATGAAGCGCATCGAGGGGCAGGCGCGCGGCATCGCGAAGATGATCGACGAAGAGAAGTACTGTATCGACATCCTGACCCAGATCAGCGCCCTCACCCGCGCCGTGCAGGGCGTCGCCACGGGACTTCTCGACGACCATCTCAAGCACTGCGTGCTCGACGCCGCGAAGCTCGGTGATGACGCGGCCCTGGCGAAGATCCAGGAAGCCACCGACGCCATCAACCGGCTCGTCCGCTCCTAGGTGCCTCGAGCGGGGATCGGGGCCGTCCCCTGATCCCCGCGGCTCACATGCATGGCTTGACTTGATACCCGGTAGGGGTACAGGGTAACCTAGATGCATGAGGGACGCACAGCACGAGAAAGCAACGTATGAGACTCCGCATTTGGACTCAGCCGTTTCCGTTTTCGCGCTCCTGGCTGACGCTGTGCGCGTGAAAATCGTGCTCGCCCTCCGCGACGTCGAGATGACCGTCAACCACCTCGCCGATATCGCCGACCTCGACGCCGAGTCAGTGCTCCTCGAGCTCACGGCGCTCGAGGACGTCGGCATCATCACCCACGAACCTGATGGCCGCCGCGACTTCTACCGGCTCACCAACGAGCGCGCTGGCGCCCTTGCTGCTAACGCAATCTTCCACGCGCAAGACCGCGACGCAGCGCTGCAGTCCATAGTCCCCGCCTAGACGAAGGAGGCTCTATATGCCCCGATTCTCTCGACTGACCCCCTCGTCGGCTGTGGGAGCTTCGCGCGAGCTGCTCGGCGAGCTCGTCGAACGGCACGGCACCGTCGGCGACATGGTCTCCACAATGGCTCACTCGCCCGCGGTGCTCGGCGGGTACCTGCAGCTGAGCAAAGCGATGCGACGCGCCAAGCTCGACCGCAAGATCAGTGAGCTCATCTCGATTGCCGTGCAGTCGCAGCAGGGATGCGGCATGTGCCTGGGATCCCACATCGAGGCGGCGCGCTCCCTCGGCCTCAGCGAGGACGCCATCACTGCCGCGCAACAGGGCACCTCGATCATCCCAGCCATCGCTGCGATGATCCGACTCGGCCTACAGGTGTACCGCGAACCCACCTCGATCACCGACGTAGAGATTGACGAGCTGCGCGCCTTCGGGTACAGCGACCGCGAGATCGCCGACGTTGTTGGCGTCGTCTCTCTCAACATCCTCACCGGCGCCTTCAATCTGGTCGCCGGACTCACTCCCGGCGATTGAATCGCCCCTGGTGCCTTGGCCGAGTGGTTAGGCAGCGGCCTGCAAAGCCGCCCACACGGGTTCGAATCCCGTAGGCACCTCCGTGACGGAATCCTCGACTTCTGCCGGTAGCGCTCCTCCTCCTGTGCCAGAAGTGCCGGGCGGGCTCCCGAATTCAGAAACGTCCTCCCTCGTCAGGAATGTGTGGCTGTATCGTCGTGCTGCAACTACAGTTCCGAGAGGTGGGCGAGTCGCATGCCCTCGGCGGGGATGTAGTAGCCGAAGATAGGGTCGATGACATCACCAGCGTGTGTGGAACTCCTCTCTGCCAGATCCGGCCTCGTCTAGTACTTGCATGTAGAGCGGACCTGGGGCGGCACGGATCGGGTATCCTCGTGGTTCCTGTCGGCACTGGTCAGGCGGAGGGGGTAACCCGGCTCGCCACGCGTTTCGTCGACGTCGCTAGCGACCCAAGCCAAATACTTGAAAACCGCGGCATCGCCCGGTTCTGCTTTGGCGCCAACGACTGCCGGCGAACCAGGTGTGAGCGCCGAGCGGTAGAGGCGCCGTGGCTGGGGCTGGAGGCCTCCCTCCCTTGCCTGTGCGCTCGGCGGGACTCTCAACCACCGCGGTGGCACCCGTCATCTGCAGCTGCTCGCCGTTGCGGTGATCGAGTACATATTTCTACTCGACATAATCGCACCCTAGCGATATGATCGATATGTGACGATGGTAATAGAGCAACGCGCCATTCTGGATGAGCGGGCAACAGCCTCGTACGCGCACCTTTTCCAGGCCCTCGCAGATCCGACCCGCCTGTCGATTGTGCAGCACCTTGCCGCCGGTGAGCACCGCGTGCGTGACCTCGTCGAGCACCTGGGGCTCGCGCAATCGACTGTGAGCAAGCATGTCGGGTTCCTGCTTGAGTGCGGCCTCGCGGCCATGAGGCCGGAGGGGCGGTCGACCTGGTATTCGCTGTCCGACCCTGCGCGCCTTCGGGGGCTTATCGCCGCCGCAGAAGAGGTGCTCGACGGCGCCGGCACGCAGGCCGTGCTCTGCACACATCTACGACGTCCCCACGACCACCGCGACACGGAAACGGAGAACAACTAGACATGGGTGCAGGACATAACCACGGGCCCGATCCCAGCGAGACCGGACATCCGGGAGACTTCCGTAAGAAGCTCTGGATTGCATTCTCGATCACCGCGACCATTGTGGTCGCCCAGGCGGTCGGCTCGATCGTTACCGGTAGCCTCGCGCTGCTCACCGACACGGCCCACGCCATCACTGACGCCTCCGGCCTGCTCGTCGCGCTCATCGCGGCCACCCTGATGCTCAAGCCGGCGAACTCCAAGCGCACCTGGGGGTTTCGACGCATTGAGGTGATTGCAGCCCTCGGACAGTCGGCGCTCCTGCTCATTGTCGGCACCTACGCCGCGATCGAGGGTATCCGGCGCCTCTTCGAGCCGCCGGAGGTGCCCGCGACCGAGCTGCTGTTTTTCGGTATCGTCGGCCTCGTCGCGAACATCATCGCCATCACGATCCTCGCCTCGAGCCGGGGCGCGAACTTCAATATGCGCGCCGCGTTCCTCGAGGTACTCAACGACGCACTCGGCTCTCTCGGCGTTATCATCGCTGCGATCGTCATCGCCACCACCGGCTTTATGCAGGCCGATGCCATCGCCGGTCTCCTCATCGCCGCCTTGATCGTGCCCCGCGCCTTCAAGCTCATGCGCGAAACCGCCGGAGTGCTCATGGAGTTCACCCCCCAGGGGCTCGACCTTGATGAGGTGCGCAAGCACATCCTGGCACTCGACCATGTCAAAGACGTGCACGACCTGCACGCCTCAACGGTCGCCACCGGCCTGCCGACGCTCACCGCGCACGTTGTCGTCGATGACGAGTGCTTCACCGACGGGCACGCCGCCGAGACGCTGCGGGCGGTCAAAGACTGTGTTGCTGAGCACTTCGAGGTCTCCGTTCCCCACTCGACCTTCCAGATCGAGACCGAAGACATCGCCGAACACGAACCCACCATCGCGAAGCACGACTAGCGGAGGGGAACAGTCTTCGGGAGGGAGCACATTTCCAGCTTTCATAGTACCCCCATGGGGTACTATGAAAGCGTGGTCGTTCGAGGCAAACTCCGCCCCGCGCACCGCCTGATCGGTGCCGCGTGGAGATGGATCCTGCCCGCGGCCGCGGCACTGTTCATGATCCTCGGACTCCTCGGGATGCACTCGATCGCTCCACACGCGGGGGACTCGACTGAGCCGCAAGCAAAGCACTCGAAGGTCGTAGATACTGGGCATGCCGGGGGAACGGCCCAGGCCGCGTCAGGCACAGACGCGTGCGCCAGCTGCGGCGACCACGCCCCCGACGGCGGTATGGCGCTGATGTGCGGCATGATCCTCCTCGCCATCATCGGGCTCACCCTCATCCGGCCGATCCGACGCATCCTTGCTCGGCTGCCGCGCCTGCTCCTGCGTATCCGGCCCCCGCAACTCCATGCCGGCGGCCATCTCCGCCCCTCCCTCGTGTTCTTGTCGATCAGCCGCACCTGAGTGGTGCCCCGCCGCCCCGGGTCCCTCCGGGCTGGCACGCGCATGCCCGCACGCAGTGCGGGAGACCACCCATTGACTTGAAAGGCACAGATATGCAGAAGAAGACCACCATTCTCACACTCGCCTCGGCATCGCTCGCCGCGTCGCTCCTGCTCGCCGGCTGCAGCAGCACCCCGGCCGAAACCCCCGCCACCGACTCAACATCGGCACCGAGCAGCGACGTCTCCACGGAAGCGAACACGGCGGACGAGATGTTCGCGATGATGATGATCGAGCACCATCAGCAGGCCGTCGAGATGAGCGACATCATCCTCGCAAAGGACGACGTCGCCTCCGAAGTCGCCGATCTCGCCCAGCGCATCAAAGACGCCCAGGGGCCGGAGATCGACCGTATGAACTCCTGGCTCGAAACCTGGGGCGCCTCCGACATGAGCGGCATGGATCACGGTGCCAGCATGGACGGGATGCTCTCCGAAGAGGATCTACAGGCGCTCGAGGCCGCCGACGGACCGACCGCCTCCAAGCTGTTCCTCCAGCAGATGATCGAGCACCACGAGGGGGCCGTGAAGATGGCAGAAACCCAGCTCTCCGAAGGGAAGAACCCCGACGCGCTCGAACTCGCCCAGCAGATCATCGACGCGCAGACCGTGGAGATCCAGGAGATGCGCGACCTGCTCGACACCCTCTAGTCGATATGGTGCCGGGGCGACAGTGCAGCTGTCACCCCGGCACCACGCCCTGATCCGTCCGGCGTCGGAGCCGACACAGCGTATCCGACGCTTCTCCACCCAGGAGCCCTTATGCCTACACCGCACACGCCTCGTATACTGCGTGGACTGCAGCTTTCCGCGATCTCCGTGCTCACGCTCGGGGCCGCGGCCCTCACCGGTTGCGCCAGCGCTGTACCCATTACGAGCGTCGCAGGTCCCAGTACCAGCGACGATTTCCTGATCGAGCACGGCCTCGGTGGGCTCGACGTGCGAGAGCTCGTCGACGAACTCGACCGCACCCCGCTCGCCGAGCGCTCCGAAGAGTTCGCCTCCTCGATCACCGCCGAAGCGCTGATCCTCAGCGATCAGCATGAGCACACAGCCGAGCTCCCACTGCCCGACGACCTCGTCTACGTCTCCATCGCGCCCTACGCCACGCAGACCCACGACTGCTACAACCACAGCCCCACCGGGTGCATCGGTGAGCTGCAGAACGCGGAGATCACCGTCCGCGTAACCGACGCGGCCACCGGGGACACGCTCGTCGACGAGGCAGTGCAAACCTACGACAACGGCTTCGTGGGATTCTGGCTGCCCCGCGACCTCGAGGGTACCCTCACCATCACGCACGACGGCATGAGCGCCAGCGAAGCGATCTCCACCGCCGGCGGCAAGGCAAAGACTTGCATCACCACGATGCATCTCACCTAGCCCAGACGCGCCCGTGGCGCGTCTTCACAAGATCATGGGAATACCCCATAGGGGTAGGGCGTTGGGGGGAATGCACCCGATCACCCTGACGTTCGTGCGATCGCCGCGCGGAAAGGAACCAGTATGAGTCAGCCCATCACCATCAACGAGCAGACCTTCGCTGAGGTCGTGCTCCAGAGCGACATCCCCGTGCTCGTCGACTTCTGGGCAGCCTGGTGCGGGCCGTGCCGC
Organism: Microbacterium daqui; assembly: GCF_050408675.1. Classification (NCBI taxonomy): domain Bacteria; kingdom Bacillati; phylum Actinomycetota; class Actinomycetes; order Micrococcales; family Microbacteriaceae; genus Microbacterium; species Microbacterium daqui. Next base: position 19,367 of record NZ_JBNTKF010000008.1, read on the forward strand.
GCCCTCGCGCCGATCCTTGACCAGATCGCGGCCGAGCAGGACGGCAAGCTCCGCATCGCGAAGCTCAACGTCGACGAGAACCCAACCATCGCCGCCCAGTACAAGATCAGCTCGATCCCGGCGCTCAAGGTGTTCCAGAATGGCGAGGTCGTCCGCGAGATCGTCGGCGCTATGCCGAAGCCCGCACTCGAGGACAAGCTCGCCGGCATCATCTGAACGAACGGCCTTACGAATAGTCGCCCTGACGACGCCGATCAGCGGGGGTGCGAGGCATCTCACGGAGGCTGCTCAGCATCCCCGCTGTCGTTTCACCGCGCGAGCACGACAGGAGGCGCATGACCCCGCCCCGGACCACCGCGGAGCCTGCCGGCGACGAGCGAATGCGACAGCTCCAAGCTGCGCGCGACGCACTCAGCTACGTCTTCGACCCGGAACTCGAGGTCGACCTCGTGAACCTCGGCCTGGTGTACGGCATCGAGCACGACGCCGACGGGACGATCGTGCTCACGCTCACGCTCACCACCCCCGAATGCCCGCTCACCCATCGAATCGAGCAGGATATCGACTTCCACCTGAAGCACGTCGTCCCCGCCTACCGCATCAGCTGGGTCTGGATTCCGCGCTGGCACGAGGGCCTCATCACAGAGGAGGGCCGGGACATGCTGCTCACGGCCGGCTACCGCGTTTCCGTGCGCAAGTTCGGGCTCTGAAGCAGCACTCCACTAAACTGGATCTATACCCCTACCCCGTAGTGGTTAGACCTTGAAAGAACAGGAGGGGCCGGCTGGCATGACTGAGGAACTGGCGAATGACACCACGACGGTGATCGAGGTCGACGGCGAAGCCACCTACCCGATCCTCGTCGGCCGCGGGCTCCTCGACTGCGTACCGGCGCTGCTCGGGCCGCAGCCCGCGAAAATCCTCATCGTCCACTCGGCCGCCGTCGGCCGCGTCGCCGAAGACCTGCGCGATGCGCTGCAACCCCACTACGGGCAGGTGCTCCTCGCCGAGGTACCCGACGACGAACCGACCAAGCGCATCGAGGTCGCCTCCTTCTGCTGGCAGATCCTCGGTCAGGCCGAGTTCACCCGCACCGACGCCGTCATCAGCATCGGGGGAGGCGTGGTCGTCGACCTCGCCGGGTTCGTCGCTTCCGCCTGGCAACGCGGCCTACGACTCGTGCAGATCCCCACCACCGTGCTCGCAATGGTCGAGGTTGCCATCGGCGGCGAGAACGGCGTGAATACCGCCGAGGGCAAGAACGCCGTCGGCACGCTCTACCCGCCCGCGGCGGTCGTCTGCGACGTCGATCTGGCCGTCACGCTTACGCGCGCGGAGATCCTCACCGCCTTTGCCGAAATCGCCAAGTGCGGCTTCATCGCCGAGCCCGAGATCCTTGAGCTGCTCGAGTCCGACCTCGAACGCACTACCGACCCCTCGACCCCGGAGTTCCGACGTGCCATCGAGCTTGCCATCCGGGTCAAGGCCCGCGCGCTCTCGCACGGCGGCGGGGGAGCGGAACTGCTGCACTACGGCTATGCCCTCGGGCGCGCGATCGAGCACGCCGAACGCTACCAGTGGCGCCACGGTGCCGCCCTCGCCGTCGGCATGATGTACGCCGCCGAGCTCGGCCGCATGACCGGGGCCCTGTCCGACGCGGCCGTCGAACGGCACCGGAAGATCCTCTCCTCGCTCTCGCTCCCGTTGACCTACCCCGCCGGGCGGTGGTCCGGTCTGCTCGCCATGATGCAGCGAGGCGCGCAGGCCGGGCCGGGGATGCTGCGCTTCGTCGTGCTCGATGACATCGCCAAGCCGCGCGTGCTCACCGGCGTCGATGATTCGATGCTGCAGTTCGCGTACCAGGAGGTCTCGAGTTAGATGCGGCGGCACGACAATGGCTGAGCACTTGATCCTGGCCGATCCGCAGTCGGCCCGCGACGCGCTCACCTTCGCCGGACGTGCGAAGCAAGTGGGCGACGAGGCCGTGCGGCTGCAAGCCTCCCGCGGCACTTTGGCGATGTACGCCGCCGCGCTCACCCCACGAGGGCTCTTCGATGGCACCCCGCTAATCCTGGTGCTCCGCGTGCTCCGCGCCGACCCCGAACTCGAATGCGACCTCACGGTCGACTCGCTCACAGAGACCATCGACCCCCGCGCTCTGCGCCTTCCCGACCTCGCGGTGGCTCGCAGTTGGGCGGCCGTCGACGTCCCGCGCTGCGGATGGACACGCACCGAGGAGATTCCCGCCACGGTCATCCGCGAGCTCGCGCAGGCCGGCAACTCCGACGTCGCCAAAGCCCTCCCGCTCAACCCTGGACAGGACGTCGTCAGCAAGGTGCGCAGCCGAGTCTGGGGAGAGCAGGCCGAAGAACTCGCCCAACTCCCCAAGGGAGTCGCATTCGCGGCCGCGACCTTCGGATTTCTCGGTCAGTCGAGTGAGCGGGCCTCCGTCTGGCGCGCCGGCAGGTGGACTCGGGTGAGCCTCAGCCGGGGCCATGTCCTCTACCGAGGACCTGTCGCGGTGGGCCTCACCGAGGTTCGCAGAACCGGCTCCCACCGCCGCAGAGCTCATGGAGTGCTGTCGCCCATGATGCCGCACCGCGTCAGCATCCACTGAAACAAGTTCCGCCACACCACTCGGCGGGTATGCCTGGAGTGCAGGCTACTAGACTCCCGCACCTTGCGCACGAAGGTCGCGCCCGTTTCGCTCGTGGGTTGCCACGTCGCTAGTTCCGTCCTTGCTTGCCCCGTGGATCGCGTTGAGTCGTGTGACTGCGCTTCCCGCAGAGGTATGGATTCACCGTCTGAGCCGTGATCAGGATGCCAAGTAGCTCATCAGGACGATCGACCATGAAACCGGATGCGGCGTGCTAGAACATCTCAGCCTTGTCATGCGCACGGCCTCATCGATACCCCATCGTCTCCCCGAGGAGTGTCTCGACCAAAGGATGCCTGCGCACCATCGCCACCGCATGCTCCCGGCCCTGCGTAGTCAGAATCGCGACACCATAGGGAGCAGGCTCACAAAGGGCCTGCTCGGTGAGCCTCCGAACCATGTCTGACGCCGTGGCTTGCTTTAAACCCATCAGCTTCGGCTTCACCGCGGCCTCAGACGGCATGCCAGAACCCAGACGGCCTTCAGAGAGTCCTGAGTGCTCGCAGACAACCCAGACACCGACATAGCGCCGGATTGACTCGCCGAAGAGCTAGCTCGGTCAGATGTACCTCACGCTCCGAGAGGTGACACGTATCCAAGAGAACATGCGTTCTTCGTGGTGGGGTCGGGATGCCACTTGCCGCACAGGAAGGTCCGCTGTGACGGCCCCACTCCTTTCGCAGGATGCTGGGCCGCCTCAGCAGACGAGTGGCTATCTTTCTGAAGTTACTCGTTGAGCAGGTCCTCGAGGGTCACCAACTCGGGCTCTTCACCCCCTTCCGCGTTCTCAGCAGCTTCGCGGCGCTGGGCGAGACGGCGCCCGAACAGCAGCACCGCGCCGGAAGCGATGAGACTCAGCGCTGCAGCGGCACCGACTCCGATCAGCCACCCGTCGGCCCCGGTCTGCGCGAGTTCCCGTTGCGGGGTCTCCTCCACGGGGGTCTCGGGAGTCACCGGTACTTCACTGACGACGGTCGTCTCACCCGGAGTACCGCAGAGCCCACGGTGGATGCTCTCCCCGTTGGTGTCGAGCAACGTCTCGATCCAGAAGTAGGTGCCGACCTTGTCGAACACGACCTCGGCGGAGGCGTACTCGCTTGGCCCGGTCACCGCGATCGGAGACTCCCAGGTGTCGAACACGCGATTGTCCACCTCGCACACCGCCTCGTCGCCGTACTGCCGGTACGCCTCGAACACGAGGGTGGTGCCCTCGGGCACCGGGCCGGTGACGATCGCGACATCGTGCGCGGGCTCACCAAGCACCACGTTCGCGACTGCCTTCGTCGTCACCGTGAGCTTCTCGCCCTCGGTCACGACGGTGGTCTCACCGGGCGCCCCGCAGGCGCCTTCGGAGAGCACTTCACCGTCGGCGTCGTAGAGCGTTTCGACCCAGTACACGTTCCCCGCCGACTCCACAGATGTCGTGCCGGAGGAATAGACGGCGGGCTGCGTGACCGGAATCTCGTCGCTGACGTAGAACGGTTCCGCCTCGCACAGCGGTGCCTCATCAGCGGGCACGGGCCCGTAGGCACGGAACACGAGGTACGCGCCCCCGGGGATTGTGCCCTGCACGAGGGCGGTGTCCTCGAACGGCTCCCCGACGAGTGCCGACGGCGTCGCCTGCGTGATCACCGATACCGGAGCCTCGTACTCGGGCTCTTCCGGGACGAAGAACCGTTCCCGGATATCTGCTGGCGACGACTGGTACGGCTGCACCCGGTCGTCACCGTCGAAGGAGCTCACGATCACGTAGTATCCCGGCTCGGTCGGTGTGATCCGGTCCACGTCGGTGTACCCGATCTGGTACACCCCGTTTCTCGCCGGGGTGTCCACGCGCGTCAGCACCGGCGCATCCGTGAGATCGAGGTCGTCGGTGAGGACGGTATCAGTGGCGAACGGCCCGTACGCGGTGTGCGTGATGGTTTTGGTATCCGCTCCCCAGTAGCCGTCGCCCTTGAAGTCGGGGTGGTTGTCGGGGAACCCGGAGACGATGATCGTGTCGAACGCGCGCCCACCCTCGTGGACGTTGTACTCGCGCAACTGGCTGGTCGTCTCGATCGGATGCCGGACGCTGGTCGACTCCACTGGGATGCCGTACTCGTCGATCCAGTCACCGGCCAGGTAGTCCCGCAGCTCTTCCGGCTGCGCAGCGAGACGCACCTGCCATACCCATGTCACGAATCCCGCATTCGGGACGATCACCTCCGGGGACGTGTACACACCGGGCCCGTCCGCAGTGACGGTCACCTCGCCGACCGGCACCGCGGACGGGTCGACGGTGGGGGACTGGGCGGGTGGGAGCGTGCCGGGCACCTGGTAGAGGGTGCCTTCGAAGATCACCGGGATGTGCGCTCCACCGATCTTCAACCAGGCGCCGTTGCTCGAGGACACGGTGATCGTGTCGGTCACCGTGTCGCCGGGAATGACGAGCCGCTGATCGGCCTCGGACACCGCGATCGGCTGGAACGGCACGATACTGGTCTCCGGCACCAACCCGAAGCGGTCACGCACAGAGTCGGTGAGGTACTTCGCGTACTGCCCCTGTGCGTTCTTGTCGATCTCCCACACCCAGGTGTAGAACCCCGACTCGGGAGCCGTGATCGTCGCCGGTACGTCATACACGCCCGCGCCGGTGAGCGTCAGCTCCACCTGCCCGGCCATCGGCGCACCCGCGGGGGCTGCGTCTGCTTCGGCGGGCTGCTCGTCGAACGGCCCGTAGAGGGTGCCGACCGCGTTCACCGGTACCGGGGTGCCGTTGAGGTGGATCCAGGTGCCTTTGGACAGGCCGACGGTGACCTGGTCGGCGAACGTGTCGCCCTCCGCAACGTACCGGGAGGACACCTGAGTGGTGATCGTGGGCTGGAAGTCCAGCTCGATCACCGGGGTCCGGGCGTGTGCGTCAAGCCCCATCGGGGATGCCCCGCCGAGCAGCCGCTGCTGTCCGGGGGTGTCGTAGAGGTGCACCCGTGCGCCGAGCCCCGCAGCCGGCACGGTTGCGGATGCTTCGATTCGGTAGGAGGGAGCCCCGTCGGCGGGGGTGCCGGTGATCGGGAAGCTGCCAGCACCGAGAGCCCTGGTGGATTGCCCGTTGGCGAACACCGCATTCGAGAGCGTCACCGTCCCAGACAGCGACGAAGGCGACGCCGACACGGTGAGGGTTCCCTGGTACTGGTCGGCCATGTCGATCGACACCGACACCTGCGGGTTGACCGCATGATTCGCGTTCGCCTGCGCCCGCATCTGGGCGAGGTTCGCAAGCACCTGCGGACGGTTCGCCGCGGGAGCACGGGCGACGTAGTAGTCGTCACCGGACATGCCGTGGCTGTTGTAGGGAACGGGGTCTGCGACCGACCACACATACAACTGCACCGCAGCGGTGACGTGCGGATCGCCGGACTGCCCCCACATCGCCATGACGTAGTTCAGCTTCGCCAGCTCCGTCGCGCTCAAGTTGAAACCGCTGTGCGAGTTCAGTTCCTCGACCGTCACAGGTCCTGTGGTATTCCCCCATGGCGCTGCCGCACCGAGGTCCATGCAGTACACCTGGGTGCCGTCGTTCGCGATGAACGCCCCGATCGACCCGTTCGACCCGTACGGGTCGCCGAAGCCGGGCCCAGGTGTCGCCGCCTGCGCTGGGGATACGGACCCGAGTGCGAGGCCGGTGATCATGAGCAGCCCAGTGAGCAGCATCGCCACCCACCGGGCCAGCGCCCTTCCCGGCGGATACCCCGCCCCTGGTCCGTGTGCGGCATCCGTGTGGAGCACTTCGACGCTCATCCGTTTCCTCCTGCGTGCTGTACGAGACAGGCAGCCCGTCTCCTTGGGGTGATGGCAGAGCACCATCAGGAGCAGGTGCCCCGCCCCTCCCACCCGTCGCCGGTGGAAGCAGCGCGCACCTATGAGGTGTGACGGTGTCGATGCGCGTGATGTCAGCGGGGGAGGGCTACCGCTACCTCCTCAAGAGCGTCGTCACCGGCGACGGCAACCGTGACCTCACTGACGCATTGACCCGCTACTACCAGGAGAAGGGCAGCCCGCCCGGGTTCTGGGCCGGGTCAGCACTCACCGGCCTCGAAGGATCCACGATCACCGCTGACGCAGAAGTCACCGAAGAACAGCTGCGGTTCCTGATCGGAGAAGGCAGGCACCCGGTGACCGGGGAACCGCTCGGATCCCCCTACCGCTCATTCCTGACCCGGCAGGAGCGCATCGATCGCCGCACCCAGGCACTCCCCGACACCCTCGAAGAAGCGGAACGCGAACAGCAGCTCGAACTCATCGAGACGGAAGAACGGCAACGCCCGACACGACATCCAGTCGCCGGCTACGACTACACGTTCTCCGTACCGAAATCGGTGAGTGTGTGGTGGGCGGTCGCCGACGGAGGCACCCAGGCGCTCATCGCCCGCGCCCACCACCAGGCGATGGCACAGGTTCTGGATCTCCTCGAACGGGATGTCGTGATGACCAGGGTCGGGCACAACGGTCTCGCGCAGGTCGAAGTCACCGGCGTGCTCGCGACAGCGTTCGATCACTACGATTCCCGCTCGAACGAGCCACAGTTGCACACGCATCTCGTCATCGCGAACCGTGTCCAGGGCGTCCATGACGGCAAGTGGCGTGCGATCGATGGCAGACCGATGCACGCCGCGGTGGTCGCCCTCAGTGAGCACTACAACAATGCCCTCGCCGATCAGCTCACCCGTGACTTCGGCATCGGGTGGGAAGCCAGAGACCGCGGCCCCAGGCGTGCATCGGCGTGGGAGATCACCGGGATCCCCGACACCCTCATCGAGGAGTTCTCCTCCCGTTCCCAAGCGATCAATGCCCGCACGGACGAACTCATTGCCGACTACGAGCAGCAGCACGGACGCCGCCCGTCACGCAAGACCATCATCCGGCTCCGCGCCCAAGCCACCCTCGCCACCCGCCCCTACAAGCAGGTCTACGCCCTCGCGGAGCTCACCGAACGGTGGCGGGTCCGCGCCACCAGCGTGCTCGGGCAGGACGCCAGCAACTGGGTGCAACAAGCCATCAGCAGTACCACCCCGCAGCCGCTCCTGCGAGCAGACGACATCCCACTGGAGACCATAGATGACATCGCGCAGCGCGTGGTCACCACCGTCGGGGAGTCCAGATCGACCTGGAAGCGATGGAACCTTCACTCCGAAGCCTCGAGACTTCTCAAAGGGATCCGCTTCGCATCGATCACCGATCGGGAAGCGGTCACTGGCCTGATCTCTGACCGGGCGGAAGCCGCATCCGTGCAGCTCTCCCCGCCAGAGCTGGCCGTATCGCCCACACACTTTCAACGCTCTGACGGAAGCAGCACCTTCCGCATTAAACACGGCACCCTGTACACTTCCCAGCAGATGCTCGACGCCGAAGACCTCCTTCTACGTCTGGCGCACACCCACATCGCACCCCTCGTGCCGCATGACCTGCTCGAGGGCGTCACCCGCAGAACTGACCGCAAGGGCCGCAGGCTCGGCGCCGACCAAGCAGCAGCGATCACTGTCATCGCCACTTCCGCGCGCACCGTCGATGTGCTCATCGGCCCGGCAGGCACCGGGAAGACCACGACGCTCGCCTCCCTGCGCCGCGCGTGGGAGCTCGCACACGGCAAGAACAGTGTGGTTGGGCTCGCCAGCTCCGCCGACGCCGCGCAGGTGCTCGCTGCCGACCTCGGCATCCGTACCGAGAACACCGTCAAGTGGCTCCACGAACACGACGCAGGCAGATGGCGGCTGCGCCGCGGGCAGCTCATGATCGTCGACGAGGCCTCCCTCTCCGGCACGATCGCACTGTCACGTCTCGCCGCGCACGCCGAACAGGCCGGTGCGAAACTCGTCCTCGTCGGCGACTGGGCACAACTCGGCGCCGTCGAAGCCGGGGGAGCGCTCGGCATGCTCGCCCGCGACCTCGACCACACCCCCGAACTCCACGACGTACGACGATTCCGAAACCCGTGGGAGAAACACGCCTCCCTCCGCCTCCGCCTCGGCGAACCATCCGTCATAGACGACTACGACGCCCATGATCGCCTCACCGCAGGGAGCTACGAGCACATCACCGAACGTGCCTACCTCGCCTGGCAGAGCGACATGCGAAGCGGCAAACAGAGCATCCTCGTTGCCGAAACCCTCGAAACCGTCACCACCCTGAACATCCGGGCGCGCACCGACCGCATCTTCACCGGCCACACCAGCGCAGGAGCCAGCATCACTCTCTCCTCTGGCACTAAAGCCAGCGAAGGCGACCTTGTTATCACCCGGAAGAACGACCGCCGACTCAGCACAGGAGGACCTCGCTGGGTCAGAAATGGCGACCGCTGGCGCATCACCAACATCCACGCCGACGGATCCGTCACCGTCCGCCGTGCGGGAACCCGATTCGGCGGCGCCATACGTCTCCCTGCCGACTACGCGACCCACAACCTCGACCTCGGCTATGCAATCACCGTGCACCGTGCACAAGGTGCCACCGTCGACACCGCACACGCGATCGTCCACTCACCCCAGATGACCCGCGAGAGCCTCTACGTCGCGATGACCCGCGGCCGCGAAGCCAACCATGCGTACGTCGCTATCGACCAGTTCCCTCTCGAAGAACACCAGAAGCATCCCGAGCCCGACGTTACCGCCCGAGGCGTTCTCGCCGGCGTCCTTGCCCACGAGAGTGCGGAGAAGTCCGCTCACGAACTTCTCCGCGCCGAACACGAACACTGGACCTCTATTGCGCAGCTCGCCGGAGAATACGACACCATCGTCGCCCACGCACAGCACGACCACTGGCTCGATATCCTCGAAGCGTCCCCCCTCACCACGGACCAGGTCGACGCGATCACTGAATCCGATGCCTACGGGGCGCTTGCCGCGGAGCTGCGCCGTGCGGAGGCGGAGAACTATGACATCGCACGCTTGGTACCCGCGCTCATCGCGTCTCGTCATTTAGCCGGTGCCGACGATCTCGCCGCGGTGATTCTCCAGCGCCTTAGGGCTGCAACCGCCAATGCGACTGGTAGCACCCAAGCGCGCCAGCCCGCGAAGATGATCGCAGGACTCATCTACGAGTTCACTAGCGACACGGACCCGCTCACCCAGCAGGCGCTCGAGGAGCGCCGCGTTCTCATCGAGCAACGCGCCCAGGCCCTCGCCGAGCAAGCGGTGCGTGACCGGCCACGCTGGATCGAATCCCTCGGTACCCCACCCGTGCGGCCTGCGGCACATGACCAGTGGATGCGCAATCTGCGTACCATCACCGCCTATCGAGACCGACATGGCACCACCGACCCGTATCGGCCTCTCGGCGACCCTCCGCGGAACCGCAATCAAAGCATGGACGCCGTCCGCGCGCAGCAAGCTGTCGCGAACGCTGCCCGATTCGCCGCGGCACTAGGAGTCCGTACTGCACCTGCTCAACAGCAGAGTGGTCCGCGGCTCTGAGACGGTTTCCCTTGAAAGAAGAGGAGGGAAAAGTAGAATGGGAGTGGTAGCAATCACAACTTCTGGTTGGCCATGACAAACAGCCAACGTTCCCGACTCCGGGCGCGGACATCACTCTCCTAGCCGCTACCGACCTTCCATCCCGGTCAGTGAGAGGTTGCGTGCCCAATGATTCGAGCCGCATGGAACGTCGGCATTGCTGTCCACGCGTTCCTATATTTCGCACCTACGAATCTCCTCCTGCGACGTCTTCGGGTAGTCGGCAGTCTGCAACGAGTTGCTCTCGGGCTATCCCTAGCAGTCGCCTATCTCTTTGCGTTCGGTTTCTGCTTCACGATTCTCGATCGCGGCGGAGCGTTGTTGTTTGCGTTCCTCGGGTTCCTGATGTTCTGGAACGCCTGCAAGTTCGCCTGGATGGTCTTGCTCACCCCCGCGCACCTCGCGCGGCGCCTGCACGGCAACCGTCATGCAAAGACCACAGACAGCCACGTTTCACCAATGTAGACAAGCGTAGACTTGGGTACGCGAGTCACTCATCTCAACTGAAAATGGAGCTCCACGCAAGAGTGGCACGCAGATGGCACGAGCGGTACGCGATAGTAGAGAACTCGCGGGATTCCGCCCCTCAGCGCCAGTATCGACGAGAACTGGGACTTCTAAACTCTCGAATGACAAAAGACCCGGAACCATGGTTCCGGGTCTTTTGCTATGCCGGGCCTTCGTCTGGGGTGCGGTAGCGCCACAAAAGCGTCACGGCGACAGCCACGGCGGCGACGCCCGTGAGCCACGCCGGCCACCACGACGCGTCGACTCGGGCCGGCTGGGGGGAGGGCCCAGAAAGGGGTCGTGGCGACGACATCGCGAACCGTCAGCCATCAACAAGAACGGCGCCCGCTGGAGCAAACTGCCCAGCGAGCGCCGTTCTGAAGAAGGAGATTACGCGCCGTCGAAGAAGCGCATGAAGTGCATCATCACCCAGCAACCGAGCGCAGAAAGCAACAAACCGCCACCAAAGGCGAGGGCTTCGGCGCCCGGCATGCTGAAAGCACGGCCCATCACGAACATTCCGCCGATGAACAGGCCGAAGGAAAGCAGGAAGGCGACAATCGTCAGGCCGTCACCGCCGACCGCGAGCTGCTCACGGGCCTGACGTGGTGTATCGGACTTAGCCATAGTGCACTCCTCTTTCGGCAGTTCATTCGTGCACACATCAATCTATCAGTCGGCCCCGGCTTTGTCGCGGTGGCGAGAACGGCGTGACGCCGTTGTGAAAGGGTGCAAAGTCCGCGATACTTGCCAGAGAAACCCGCCACCGATACACGAGGTTTGTGTGACTGATTCCCCGCCCATCCCCGACACCGGGGACGACCTCACGTGGGCGTGTGTGGAAGATGGGTTTTACGTCGCCAGTGATCGCAACGGGTTTGTGGGTTACATCGATCGGGTGGAAGACGACTCGTTCCAAGTTTGCAACGCGTCATCGCAACAGCTGGGATTTTTTCGCGAACTGACTTCGGCGATGGACTGCTTGGTTGTGGCGTATCGAACCCGCCGCGACGAAGGGTCGGTTGCCGATGTCTGACACCTCTCTCTACGCGCTCGTCTATTCGAGCGATGCCATCGGTTCCATCACCGAAGGTGCGCTCCAGGAGATTCTTGAGCAGGCTCGCCGCCGCAACGAGCGTCTCGACGTCACCGGCATTCTGCTCTACCGTGAGGGCCGGTTCGTGCAGTACCTGGAGGGCTCGCACGATAACGTACTCGCGGTGTACGACGACATCGCCGTCGATGCTCGCCACACCAACGCCCGAGTGCTGTTGCAACAGCCCGTGCTCGCTCGTCGATTCTCGTCGTGGACCATGGGGTATGAAGCTCTCCGAGACGCGCCGAGCGCCTTGCCCGAGGGGTGCCGCAACACCTTCGCTGAAATCGAACGAGCTGATGACCCCGCTCGGGTACTGCGAGCGCTCAGCGAACTGACGCTGTGGTTCCACGTGCGCGCGATGCGGTCGTAGTCACATGGTTGCGGAGCCCGCTTCGCACGCTGTCGTGACGCTGACCACGATGGCTCAGAGCCAGGCGCTGCTGCGTGCGAAAGATGCGACGACGCAAGCTGGTTTCACCGCCGAGCGGATTCCAGCCAGGGTCTTTCGTCGCCGCCCCATCCTGATGGACGACGGCGCCGGCAACCGGGAGCATCGCCGTCAGCTCGTGCGGTTCTTTAGCCCCCGTGCGCTCGAACAGCACCGCGGTTTCATCGAGAAGGCGGCCGCAGAGATGGTCGACGAGGCGCGACAAACCGGCAGTGCCCAACTCGATGACCTTGCCCTGATGTTCTCCGTGCGCGTGGCCTCCGAAATCGTCGGGCTGGGGCCGGGTGACACGGCAGCGCTTGCTCGGCGGCTTGAAGCCTTTTTTAACCAGCCACCCGTCGATCACACGCGTGCCGATTATGGGCGCACCAACAAAGACTGGGCCCGTGCTGCCCGCGATGCCCTGGTTCCGCTTGCGCAGTTCTACTGGCGAGACGTGCGCCCCGCGATCCGCGCCCGCCGCGCAAACCCTGCCGACGACATCATCACGCATCTACTGAACCGCGGCTACCGACCCCGCGAGATCTTGATGGAGTGCCTCACGTATGGCACCGCCGGCATGGTGACCACCCGCGAGTTCATCAGTATGGCGATGCTGCGCCTCCACGAGAACCCGAAACTCTTGGCACGCTATCGCGTTGCCGACGCGACCGAACGCACGGCCATCCTCAGTGAGATCATCCGACTTGAGCCGCCCGTCGCCCACCTCTATCGCCGTGTGCAGTCTGAAGCCCCCGGATGCCCGTACGCCCCGCAAACGCTCGTCGACATTGACGTGCGCGAGAGCAATACCGACCCGCGAGTCTTTGACCCGGGGCCTGGTGAGCTGTGCCCCGAGCGGAACCTCGCAGCCGCCGAGCGCACCGGCTTGAGTTTTGGAGATGGTGCTCATCGGTGCCCCGGCTCGCACCTCGCGCTCATGGAGACCGATGTGCTCATCAGTACGCTGTTGCGCGCGGGAGCGACGATCGCTGCCCCTCCGCGCCGTCAGTTCGACACCCTCGTGCAGGGATACCAGTGGCGAGACTTTATGCTCGGCTTCGAAACCGAGCCATAAGCGCGCGGGAGACGCCGGGCCACCGGTGACGACTCGACGTCGGCACGCTCCACAGCGGATGGCCCGCAACGCCCCAATCGCGCAACAGTTCGTTGGCAGCCATCCAGCCTGTTGTTGCCGCGCGCTCCATGAGCGCAATCGGGAGGTCGGTACGCACCCAGTCTCCCGCGAGCGCGATGCCGGTTGCGGGGGTGCGGACCTCGGGGCGCTGTTCCCAGGAGCCCGTGCCGAGGAGCGCGCAGTCCTGTTCGATCAGTAGTTCGTGAGCGATCACCGTGAGCGGCGCGGTCTCGGGGTACACGCGCGCCAGTTCAGCGCGTAGCGTCGAAATAAGCTGGCGACCGCCATCTTTCACCTCATCGATTGCGTAGGCGTGGAGCTCTACGACGCTTCCGCGATTGGTCGCCGCCCACTCCCGGGCGCCGCGTTCGAATCGCTCCATCACGCTGATGTTGTCGAGGGGGCCGTAGGCCGTGGTTCCCAGAAATGCGGGGCGATCTTCTCGCACCGGCCCGTTGAGCCACAATCGCAACACGGCGAACGGGGGAGCGAGTTGCACGTTGGCGACGCGTTTTCGCCACGTCGGTGTGCCGACGTCTGGCGACGCCGCCACAATGTCTCGCGTTGCGGCAGGGCCGGCGGCAAGGACCACACCATCGGCGTGTGTACGCTCGCCGTCATCACGCGCAACTTCCCAGCCCGTGTCACTGCGCACCACTTCGGTCACCCGAGCGGTGGTGCGTCGAACGCCGCGAATCTCAAGTGCATCACCGAGCGGTCGCCAGAGTGCGGTGTCGAAGTCGTCGCGTGCGACGTCAAACAAGAGACCTTCGGCTGAACCAAGGAAATACGAGTGGAACATTGCGACTAGTTCACCCGCAGAAAAGTCATGCGGGTGGGCGAAGAAGCTCCGCGCAAACACCTCCAGCGCGAGATGCCGAGCTCGAAGGGGAAACTTCAATTGGTCTAAGAACTCGGCAGCACTGACGTTTTCGAGATCACGGTACGTCTGCGGAAACGACACATCGAGGAGCGCGAGCGCCGTGTCAAGGTCGACCCGTGCGAGATCACGCACGGTGAATGTGGGGCTGCGTGCCACGAAGGTGGCAAAGTTCCAGGGCGGTGTGCGTGGAATCTTAGTGAACGAATCACGGTCGCCGTGAGCGCTGACGACGGGGTAGTCGGAGACCGGCTGCAGCATGTCGTCGAGGTCGCCAGCACGGCCGAGCAGGGTGCGCAGGTTGTAGTACTGCCGGAAGAAGGCATGAAACCCTCGACTCATCGTCACGGAGCCTGCTGCCGACGAGGTTTGCCAGGCCCGCACCCGACCCCCGAGTTCAGCGTGTGGTTCGATCAGCTCAACATCGACGCCCCGTTCCGCGAGCCCGCACGCGGCCGCGAGCCCCGCAATGCCGCCGCCGACAACGACCACGGTGCGCGGCCGCGCCACCCGCTGCGCACCCTCGGGTGCCGGGAGTAAGACGGCGCGACGATCGCGCCCCGGAAACGTTGGCCTCACCGACTGTGCCCCTCACGTGGTTCCGCTCCCAGCGCCTTCCAGACGATGATCGTGAGCGTCAGCATCGCGAAACCAAACCCGAAGTCTTCGATGGGAATATCCCAGGGAAACCGCACGCCGAGAGACGTGTCTGGGTTGTAAATCACGATCGGATCGGAGAGTTTCGTGAGCCAGCCGTCGACGAGTACTTGAAAGGAAAACATGATCGCCATGGCTACCCAATACTGTGCGGTGCGGAAGATGCCGGTGCGCAACCAGAGCACCTCGATCAACACCACCGCGATCATGGTCACGAGGGTCGCCACAGGGTATGCCGCGAGCGGGTTCATCGGTCTCCTTCTTGCGCGACGCGCTCACGCCGTGACCACGAACGCACCAGCGTGAAGACGCGGCCCACCGCTTCGTACGTGAGAATGCCGCAAATCGGAATCGCGATAAAGAAGATGATCTCCTCGAGCGGGAGACCGAAGCCGACCATGATGCCGCTCGTGAACTGTTCACTGTACGTCCACATGCCAGCGGCAATGGCGATCGCATCCCACACGGAGAACGCCAACAGGGTGACCAGTACTGCTTGTACGAGACGGAGCGGGCGCCGATAGACGCGCGCCCCCAAAACGAACTCCAGCGGTAACGTCAGCAGCAAGCAGCCCGCCATGAGGGCGATGTACTGCAGAGAATCAGGTATTGCCATGTAGTTGGCCCTCCGGTTTCGCCGGGCTACGTGTCGTTGGTCCGGCGGAGTGGTCGCCGCGAATGCGTTTCAACACGAGTTCCGCACTGATGAGGCACATGGGCACGCCAACGCCCGGTGCGGTCGTCGCTCCGGCGTAATACAGCCCGTCAACACGCTTCGAGGCATTCTGGGGGCGGAACATCGCGCTTTGCCGCAGAACGTGCGACGGCCCCAATAGGCCCCCGTGCCACGAATTGTAGTCACGCGCGAAGTCGGTGGGGCCGATCGTGTGCCGCGTCACGATGCGCTCACGCAGGTCGTCGATACCCGCCCAACGCGAAATCTGATCGATAGCGCGATCGGCCGCCGCCTCGATCGCCGGAGCACCGGAACCATCGGGGCCGCCGGTGCCGAGAGCAATGTCTGCAGGCATCGGGATCAGTACGAAGAGGTTTTCGTGGTCTGACGGCGCCACGTCTGGGTCGGTCGCGCTCGGTTTGCACACGTAGAGTGACGCTGGCTGCGGAACCGCGCCTCCGAAGATGGCGTCGAAGTTCGCGTCCCAGTCATGAGTGAAAAGGAGGGAGTGATGCTCGAGCTGTGGCAACGCCCCGGACACGCCAAGCAGAACCAGGATGCCGCCCGGGCCGCTCTCACGGCGCCGCCACCACGACTCCGGATAGCTCCGCGCTTCGGGCGGTAACAGCGCGGTTTCGGTATGGTGCAGATCAGCGCCCGACACCACGATGTCAGCGTGCTCGGTGTGGTGGGCGCTCGCGGCATCACGCCAACGCACGCCGACCGCGCGACGTCGGTTGGCACGTGGTTCCGTGAGGATCTCCGTGACCTCGGCACCGGTCACGATTGTCACTCCCGCATCGCGCGCGAGGCGCTCGATCGTTTGCACGAGCGCCCAGAAACCGCCCATCGGGTACTGCACGCCGTCATCGAGGTCGAGCGCGCTCATGAGGTGGTACATCGCGGGGGCGCGCCTCGGGTCAGTGCCGAGAAATACTGCCGGGTAGCCAAGGATCTGACGCAACGCAGGGTGACGGAACCTGCGTGCCACAAACCGCTGGAGCGATGTGAACAACAGGGTGCTGAGTTGGGGGAGCGCCGTCACAACGTCGCGGTGCAGGAGCGAACGCGTGCTGGTAAACGGGTTGTACAGAAAGAATCGCTCGGCCAGATCTGATGCGTGCCGTGCGGAGCGGAGGTAGCGGCGAAGCGCGGGCCCACTCGTGGGCTCGAGGGTCTCGAAGACCTCTTGGACGGCGTCGGAACCGTAGGGAATAGTGATGTTGACCGAGGCATCGCCGTGGTCGGGTTCGGTGATCAGACGATAGCCCGGGTTCAGCGTGCGCAGGTCAAGTTGCTGCGCGGTAGACGTACCGAGCATCTCGAAAAAGTGGTCGAACACGCGCGGCATGAGATACCACGACGGGCCCGTGTCGAAACGAAACCCGTCGCGTTCGAGAGTGCCGGCCCGGCCGCCGACGCGGGGCGCGCGCTCGAGGACGGTGACGTCGTGGCCTTCGTGCGCGAGCAGGGCCGCGGTTGCGAGCCCGGCGATGCCAGCGCCGATGACGATGGTGCGGGTCATGCGCTACCTCGAGAGCCAATGGCCCGGGCGATAAGGGCCAACTTGACCGGCAACGGTACGCGCACGCGCTGACCCATGAGTTGCGTCACGGTGCGTTGATCGATGCGATCGGTGAGCTTCGAGAACAGCCGGCGAGCGGTGTCGACCGCGATGCGCGCGTCACGGGGGAGCAGTGGAAGTACGTCGCGCGCGGCATCGAGCTGGCCTCGGATCGTTGCCACCCAATCGGCCTTACAGTCGTCTGTAATGACGTCGTCAGTGCTGAGGTAACTACGATCGAGCCGCTCGGTGTCGTCGGCGAGATCGCGGAGAAAGTTCACGTTTTGAAACGCCGCCCCGAGGCTTCGCGCGCCGTGCTCGAGTTGCTGGCGCTGCTGGTCATTCACCGTTTCTTCGCGCAGGAACACCCGAAGACACATGAGCCCGACAACCTCGGCAGAACCATAGACATAGCTGGCGTGCGCATCGTCGTCGAAGCGGTGACCGGTTGCGGAGACCACCCCGGTGCCGCTCGCAACGAGAGTCTCCGGTGCCGACGTGCGCGCTGGTTCCGTCGCTCGCCCGGTAATCGACACCGGCTCCAGGTCGGTGCGCATCGACGCGAAAAACGGACCGGTGAGACCCGCGTCGATGCCGGAGGTGCGAGCCGTGCACGCAAAAGCGTGCACGATCGGGTTGCTGCTGTACCCGGTGCGCATCGCGTTGTTGGTTTCGGTTTCCAGCGCGTTGAGCCGAGCAAGCTGCTCAATTGAAGGCAGGTGTGCTTCGGCGGCGACGCCGTCAACCAGCTCATCGGCCACCCGCACCAGGGCGTAGATGTTTCGCACGTGGCGGCGATGCCGTGGCCCCAACAGGCGAGTGGCTGCTCCGAAAGAGGTTGAGTACGCGCGAATCACCTGGTCGGCGGCACGCTCCGATGCTGCGGAGTAGCGCTCCAGCGGGGCCAGAGCATCGAAGTCACGACTCATGATCGACGCCCCGCCATGCGGCTCATCAAATCGCCGAGAAACTGACACACGTCGGTGGCCATAACGCCATCATTATGGGCGATGAGCTGCTCGGCGAGCTCGAGCTGATCGTGAACCATCGCCTCAATCACGTCGCGCGCCCCGCAACTTTCCAGCAGCCGTTGCAGGGCGAGCCCCGACTCTTCCGAAAAGTCGGCAGCACCGAGAAGCTGTTCGATGAGCGGCCACTCGTTGGTCAGTCGGGCGCATGCAATCAGTGCCGTCTCTTTGCCCTCTCGAAAATCAGAGAACTGGTCTTTGCCATGCGTCTCGCTCTGCCCAAAGGCCGACAACAGGTCATCCTGGAGCTGAAAAGCGATTCCTAAGTGGCGTCCGATCGCACCCAAGCGTTGCTCCGCCAGCTCGCCGGCGCCGGCGATGATAGCGCCGATGCGCAACGGAAGCTCGAACGAATACGTTGCCGTCTTCATCCGGGTCATATCGAGCACGAGTGGCAGGGTGGGAGTGACCTGCGCGTCTGCGAGGCTGACATCAATGTATTCGCCGGCAACCGTTTCGGTGACGCCGGCATCGAGGAGATCAAGCAGCCGTAACCGCTCGGCTTCAGCGACCCGAGCACGCGCAAAAATTTGGTGTGCGATCGTCAGCACGAGGTCGCCCATCAGGAGCGCACTACTGCGTGCCCAGTGCAGTCGACGGACCTCAGTAAGGTCGTCGGAACCAGGGGTGTCGGCTGAAGGGTGCGTGGGCGTCGTGCTGAGATCGGTGAGCCTGCCCACGAGGTTTGGTACGCCGCGACGAGTCACATCGTCGTCTATGAGGTCGTCGTGGAGCAGAAAAGCAAAGTGCAACAGCTCAACGGCGACGGCGAGGTCGACGGCAACCTCACGGGTTTCTGGGTCGGGAGCGGCGGTGGCACGGAAGCCATCGAAAATGCCTACGACCAGCCGGGGCCTCAATAGCTTGCCGCCCTGCGCGCTCTGTGATGTCAGTTGCCACAGTTCCGCGAAATCGGGTCCGTGCGCGGCGGCCAAGGCTGACTTCGCCTGCAAGAGGGCACCCAGCCGCTCGGCGATTTCGGTTCGTGCGCCTTCGAGGGGTCGCTGACGCTCGCGCATGGTCGTCACGACGCACGCACCGTTGCGAAGGCATTGATGCTGGTGAGTAGCGGAAGTTGTTCACGCAACCACGGGCTGAAAGCAAACGGTGCCGCCGCGATCGCGATTGCGAGGTGGGCCGGAGAAACCCACGCCCATTCGCTCACTTCGATCGCTTCCGGGGCGAGCGGGCTCGCCAGCTCAGCAGTAAAGACGGGACAAATCTCGTTCTCGACGATGCCGGAGGCATCGACCGCGCGATAGCGAAAGTCGGGAAGCTGCAGGGTGAGATTCGTGATCGTGGCGCCGAGCTCGAAACGAGCTCGGCGTTCAACAGCGTCGGCCATCGATTCACCCGGTGCGGGGTGTCCACAGACGCTGTTGGTCCAGACCCCGGGCCACGTTTGTTTCGTGAGCGCGCGTCTCGTCACCAGGAGCTCGCCCCGTTCGTTGGAGATGTAGCACGAGAACGCCAAGTGGAGGGGAGTGTCTACGCTATGGGCGTCGCGCTTGGGGAGCGAGCCCCGTGGGACGCCGTCATTGTCCAGCAAGACGACCAGTTCTGGCGATTCAGCCATTGCCGCCTCCTGTGATTTTCCAGCCACCAATTTAATAGCTTTAGCGATATAGTAAACCATCGGATACTAATTTGGCAGGGGCTTGCAGAAGCGCAAGGATTGACGGATGGACGTACGCGGGGAAACACACGCCGGACAGGTCGAAGCTGACCTCGACGCGTTCGTGTACGCGTCTGCGCAGAATGCGACGATCGATGCCCCCGATGTCTCCGAGGCTGATCGTGACGACATTACGGCCGTCATGAATGCCCTGGCGCGCCTGCGTGACGCCGAGCGTGAACTCGCTGAGGCGTCGCGAGAATCGATGGCGCTGAGCGTGCAAGACATGAAGGCGCTGCGCTTTCTCGTGACGGTGAGTCGTGACGGTGAAGTCGTGACGCCCGGTATGCTCGCTCAGCACCTACAGGCATCGCCCGCATCAACAACCAAGCTTCTCAATCGGTTGGAGCGTGCCGGTCACATTACGCGTGCGTTACACCCCGTCGACCGGCGGGCGCTGCGCATTGATGTCACGCCCAGTACCGAGGCACTCGTCCAACGTGTTGTCGGCCGCCAGCAAGCGCGTCGCTTTTACGCCGCCGCTCGACTGACAACGGTGCAGCGTGACATCGTGACGGAATTTCTCAACGACATGACCGCCGCGATCAGTGTTGATCGTGCGGATTGGGTGGGTAACGCCACCGTGCGAAAGCAGGATGAACCGGAGGAGTGACATGTCGGCCACCGCGGCCCGCGACCAGCAACCAACGAACGACCTCACCTTCCCGAGGGGCACGGAGCCCGATTTGCGTGCGGTCAGTGCGTCAGGCGCTGTTGCTCCCCTCGTGCTGGTCCTCGGGTCGACAGGCTATGTCGGCGGCCGTCTCGTGCCTCGGTTGCTGGCCGCGGGGTACCGGGTGCGGGTCATGACGAGGGCGCGTTCTCGTGTCGAGGCGTTGCCGTGGTCTGAACGCGTCGACATAGCAGCGGGAGACGCGAGCGACGCGCGTGCCGTCGACGCCGCCATAGCAGGCGTCGACGTCGTCTACTATCTGGTGCACTCGATGACTGCGGGGCGTGGCTTTGCGGAAACGGATCGTGCGATTGCCGAAACCGTTGCTGGTGCTGCCGATCGCGCAGGGGTGGCACGCATGATTTATCTCGGAGGCTTGCACCCCGATGGGGTGAAGCTTTCGGCACATCTGGCCTCACGGCGCGAAGTTGGTGAGATCCTCCTCAACTCCCGCACGCCGACACTGGTGTTGCAAGCCGGCGTGATTATTGGTTCTGGCTCCGCGTCTTTCGAAATGGTGCGCCACCTCACCGAAGTGCTGCCGTACATGCCCGCGCCGCGGTGGGTGCGTAACTTCATCCAGCCGATCGCTATTCGTGACGTTCTCTATTACCTGCTCGCGGCTGCTCAGGTGCCCGGTTCTCTCAACCACGCGTTCGATATCGGCGGCCCGGACGTATTGCGTTACGGCCAGATGATGAACGGCTACGCGGTCCAGGCGGGTCTGCCGCAACGAGGCATCGCGGCGCTGCCCGTACTGACTCCGAAGCTTGCGTCGCACTGGGTTGGCCTCGTCACGCCCGTGCCCCGAGCCATCGCGCGCCCGCTCGTCGAATCGCTCCAGCACGACTGCGTCATGAAGAACCACGATATTGACGATGTCATCGTGCGGCCCGCGGGCGGTCTCACGCCGTACCGCCGAGCGGTGCAACTCGCGCTCGGACGCATTGCTCTCGATGAGATTGAGACGAGCTGGGTTGATTCTCGTGTGCCGCTCGCACCGAGTGATCCGATGCCGAGTGACCCGGAGTGGGCGGGGCGCACGGTGTTCACCGATGAGCGCAGCAGAAAAAGTCGTGCGACGCCGGCGGCGGTCTGGACGGTGGTGACACAGATTGGCGGAACCACGGGCTGGTATTCCGCATCGGTGCTGTGGTCGTTGCGCGGGTTATGGGACCGCATTACCGGTGGTGTGGGCATGACGCGCGGTCGACGCTCACGCCGCCAGCTCACCCTGGGCGACGCAGTAGACGTGTGGCGCGTTGAGCACCTAGAACCCGAAAGGCTCCTGCGGCTTCGCGCCGAGATGCAGGTGCCCGGCGAAGCGTGGCTCGAGTTTGCCATCGAGCCGCAACCCGATGGTTCCACCTACCGTCAACGTGCGGTCTTCTTTCCTCGCGGCCTGTCCGGGCGCCTGTATTGGCTTGCCATGCTGCCATTCCACGGCTTCATTTTCAGCGGCATGGTCAAGCGCATCGTTGCGACCGCCGAGGCCGCCGACTCCTGATCGCTATGCCGATGCCACCGGGCGCCGATCGCGCTTGCGTGCCCACGATGCCGGCGTGTTTGGGCCATCCCACACCTGGATGATGCCCCACGCCACCGCGGCAATCGGTACCGACAACACCGCGCCCAGCACACCGCCGAGCAGGGTGCCGACGGCCAGAGCGAGCAGAATCACGAGGGAGTGCAGCTTCAGCGAACGCCCCATCAGCACGGGCTGCAGGAAGTTGCCTTCCAGCTGGTTGACCCCGATGACAATACCGATGACGACAAGCGCGATAATCGGGCCGTTGGCAACGAGGGCGACGAGGGCTGCGAGAATGCCGGCCACGGTCGCACCCACGAGCGGGATGAATGCCAGCAGAAACACGAGCACCGCGAGGGGGAGCGCGAGCGGAACCTGGAAAATGAACAGGAAAATGCCGATACCGATGGCGTCGACCGCTGCCACCGCAGCTGTTCCGCGTACGTAGGATCCGAGCGTTTCGACGGTCTTGGTTCCGACGCGGCGAGCGCGCTGCTCATTGGTGCCGCGGAACGGGCGCAGCATGAACTCCCAAATGCCACGGCCATCACGCAAGAAGTAGAAGAGCACCACGATCATCAACACGAGTCCGGTGAGGAAGCTGGCGACGGCGCCGACGCCAGCGATGGCCCCGGAACCAAACTGCGCGCTGGTGAGGAAGTCGCCCACTTTACCGAGCCATTCGTCAATCTGTTCGCTCGTGATGACGAAGGGGAGATCAAGGTGGGTGGCCCAGTCCACCACAACGTTCCACCCTTCGGTGGCTTTCTCCGCGAGCATCGGCCATTGGGTGCGAACCTGCCACACGATGAGACCGATAACACCACCGAGCACCACAACGATGCCGAGCAATGCCACGACCGTTGCCCATGTCGAGGAGAGTCCGCGAGCACGCAGCCATCCCATCACGGGGGCGAAAGCTGACGCGATGATGATCGACAGAATGACCGGAATAACCACGACGTTGAGCGTGCGCATCGCGAAAATGACCCCGGCGGTCAGCACGATCACAATGATGATCTGGAGCGCGCGAGTAGCGAGCTTGCCGAAGCCATCGGACCACACGGTTGGCTTCGAGGAGTCGACGAGTGCGACGGGTAGGGGCAGCGGCGGTTGGTGGTGGCGTCGGAAGAGTCCCATGCCAACGAAGTTACGGGGTTCTGTCTGAAAAGTCCCGCATTGGTGCGCCTAGTTGCCGTGTGGTGCGATCTTCGTTGCGAGCGCCGTTGCACCGGCCACAGCGACCGGCATCGCGAGCATACCGACGAAGGGAATCAGGATCGTGAGGTTGGCCGCGATACCGAACCCGGCGATCCGCGAGCGGTTTTCCTTCATGACCGTCTCATCGGTGAGGGATGGTTTTATGAGCTCTTCACCGAACTCTCGGCCTGACATGACGGCGGCGACCGTCCAGCTCAAAACAACACCGACGATCGGAATGAGCGACAGCAAAAACACCACGATCGCGAGCGGCAGGCCGGTGACCAGGTCGAACAGCGTATTGCCCACTTGGCTGGAGACCTTCACGCGTTGCGGTTCCAGCGATGAGCTGGCGTGTGCGGCCACAGCGCGGCGCAACCGCACATAGGAGTGCTCGGCGACGATGACAGTGAGTGAGCGGTAGACCCGAGTCGCCAAGTACAACACGGCCGCAAGCATGCCGAGAGCTGCTCCCACCCGGAAGATCGTCGCCCAGGCCGGGTTCCACTCATCGGCGAACGGTGTGATCGCGATGATGATCGTCGGTAAAAACACCGCAAACGTGATGACCGCGGCGGCCAACAGCAGCCACACCAGCACGGCAGAGATGAGTGCATTTCGCATTTGTTTGGGGGTGCGACGGAACCATGCGAATGATCCCAAAAAGTCGCGAACACCCCGAATAAAGT
The DNA here is from genome assembly GCF_050408675.1 of Microbacterium daqui. Taxonomy (NCBI): domain Bacteria; kingdom Bacillati; phylum Actinomycetota; class Actinomycetes; order Micrococcales; family Microbacteriaceae; genus Microbacterium; species Microbacterium daqui. The sequence goes on from NZ_JBNTKF010000008.1 coordinate 43,248, forward strand.
CGCGCATCTGATCATCCTAAAAGGTGTTGTGAAGGACCCCTTCCCGACAGGGCGTCGGCAAGCTTTCAGCCACGACAACTAGGCTGGCGGAGGCGAAAACCGCCCCAATTCGAGGAGACCCGTGTTCCGCGCACCTAAGACGCTGTTTCGCACTCTGGCTATCGCCGAGGTCATCACCTGGACCATCCTGATTTCTGCGCTCATCGCGCGTGCGCTCGGTGCTCCCGGCATTGTCGTCACGATTGGCGGCGCCATTCACGGTTTCATCTTCCTGTCGTACGGCGCGACCGCCATTCTCGTTGCCATGAACCAGCGCTGGAAGGTGGGCCCGACGATCCTCGCGATTGCTGCCGCCGTCATTCCGTACGCGACGGTTCCGGTCGACGTTGCACTGCACCGCCGCGGGATGCTCGAGGGCGCCTGGCGTTTGGAGAAGACGGACGACCCGCGCGACAGCCGCTGGTATGACGTCTGGATGCGCTTCTTCTTGAACCGCCCATGGGCTCTGGCGCTCCTCATCGTGGTCGCGATTGTCGCGCTGTACACGGTGTTGCTGATGGTGGGCCCTCCCGGCGGTAAGAACTAATAACGTCACGTGACTGCGCGTTTGCCGCAGTCACCAGATTCGTGGTGACATAGAGGCGTGAGCACCGCTGAGAGCCAGTTCGAACAGTTTCGCGCCGACCGTATCGCCGAGGTCACCGCACCGCGCGGCGCGCTGGCGCTCGTGCTGACGCAGTGGGATCAGCCTGGTGAGCCGATTCCGGATGAAGCAACCGCTCTCGCTGGCTTTCCGGCGACCGCTGAGCTCACGCGCCTCAGCCGACCGCACATCGACAGCGGCGACATGCAGCACGGCTATCGCGTGTGGCAGCAGGATTCACCGGCCGCCCAGGCCTTCGAAGGCATCGGCTCGTACGACTACGACCCGAACTGGGTGATCACCGGACGCTTCGAATTCGTCGATGCCGACCGCGTGGTTCCGTTCGAGCACATCCGCGACGGTGGCGCCCTGCGCCGTCACGCTGTCTCCGGCGACCTCGTCTTCACGCACGAGGGCACCGAGTACCGCGTCGAGGCGCTTGACACGACGTTGCCGAGCGGCCCTGGGCTTCAGCTGGTGTTTGCCGACAAGACAAACGGCGCGGAGTCGTATGGTGCCGGGCGCTTCCTTTACGTGCAGCTGCCTGACCTGGGTCGCGCGCTGAAGACCGGCGACGTTTTGCCGGTCACGCTCGACTTCAACACCGCCGAGATTCCGCCGTGCGGCTTCTCCAACCAAATGAACTGCCCGCTGCCGCCGCTGCGCAACCGTCTCCCGTTCCCGGTGCGTGCCGGTGAGACGAAGGTGCAGTATGCCGAGGGCTTCTCGCTGTAGCGACGCCAAAGCCGTGGCGTAGTTGATGACGGAACCATTGGTTCCGTCATCAACTACGCGTCGAGAAACTCGTCAATCATGGCGAGGTACGGCGCCGTGTCGATGCCCTGCTCGCGGAGCCAATCGTCGTTGTAGTAGCGGTCGACGTATCGCTCGCCACCGTCGCAGAGGAGCGTCAGCACGCTGCCCGTCTCTCCGCGCGAGCGCATTTCGGCAATAATGCGCAGCGCCGCCCACAGGCCCGTGCCGGTCGAGCCGCCAGCCATGCGGCCCATGCGCTGCTGGAGCGCGTGAATCGTGGCAATGCTCGCCGCATCGGGCACTTTCATCATGCGGTCGATCACGGTCGGCAAGAAGCTGGGCTCAACGCTCGGACGACCAATGCCTTCGATGCGGCCCGGTGTCTCGCACCGCTCCTGCACGTTGCCCTCAAGCCATCCGGCGAAGAACGCGGAGTTCTCCGGGTCGGCAACGGCGATGCGCGTCGCACGCTGCGTGTATCGCACGTAGCGCCCAATCGTGGCCGACGTTCCGCCTGTTCCGGCGGTCGTGACAATCCAGGTCGGCTCGGGGTGCGGCTCTTCGGTCATCTGGCGGAAGATCGACTCGGCAACGTTGTTGTTGCCACGCCAGTCTGTCGCGCGCTCCGCATAGGTGAACTGGTCGATGAAGTGGCCGCCCGTTTCTTCGGCGAGACGAACCGACTCACTCGACACGGTGCGCGCGTCATCAACGTAGTGCACGGTTCCGCCGGTGAACTCAATGAGGCGCGTTTTCTCGGTGCTCGTCGAACGGGGCACGACCGCGATAAACGGAACCCCGATGAGACGAGCAAAATAGGCCTCAGAAACAGCGGTTGATCCACTGGAGGCTTCGATCACCGGAACGCCCGGACGAATCCACCCGTTCGCCAGCCCGTAGAGAAACAGCGAACGCGCAAGGCGGTGTTTCAGAGAGCCGGTGACGTGGGTGGATTCGTCTTTGAGGTAGAGCTGGATGTTCCACTCGGCGGGGAGCGGAAACTGCAGCAGGTGGGTGTCGGCGGTGCGCTGTGCGTCAGCGTTGACCGCGCGAATCGCGTTCTGTACCCAGGCGTCGTAGCTGGCGTCGCTGCGATCGACATCAATTGTGGTGGTGTCGGTCAGAATGCTGGGTGGCGTGCGCATCGAACTCCCTCAGGTCTCGCTGCTCCGAGCTTAGTCGCCGCCTAGTCGATCTCCTTCGACAGTCGCTGAGATGCCCACACCGGAATGAACGACGCAACGATCACGATCGTGGCCACCACGTTCACCATGCTCGCTTCGTTCGGGCGTGCCATCTGGTTAAAGATCCACAGTGGCAGGGTTTCAACGCCCGGGGGAGCAGTGAAGATCGTCACGACAACCTCGTCGAAGCTCAGCGCGAAGGCGAGAATACCGCCGGCGATGAAGGCGCTACGAAACTGCGGGAAGGTGATGAGACGGAACGTCTGCAGCGGCGTCGCGCCCAGGTCGCGCGACGCCTCTTCCACGTTGGGGCTGAGGCGACGCAAGCGTGCGAACACGTTGTTGAAGACCATCACGATACAGAACGTGGCGTGCGCAATGATCATGCCGAAGTAGCCGACGTGAATGCCGATGGGTTCGAGAACCTGGTTGTACGTGTTGTTCAGCGCGACACCGGTGACGATGCCGGGTAGCGCGATCGGCAGCACGACGAGAAGGTTGACGGTTTGCTTGCCGAAGAAGTCGTAGCGCTGCAGAGCGTACGCGACGAGGGTGCCGAGTACGAGGGCGATGGCGGTGGCCCCGAGGCCAACAATCACGGAGTTCAGCAGTGCGTCTCGCACGGGCTCGTTGACGAACGTCTTGGCCCACCAATCGGTGGAGAACTCTTGAATCGGCCAGCTCGAGATACGGGCTGCGTTGAACGAATTGCTGATCACGAGGAACAGCGGAATGTACATGAACGCCAGCACGATGACGACGATGATGCCGAGGATGACCTTGGCTCCGGTTGAGAGGCGAAGCATGATTACATCCTTTCCAGAGCGCCCGTGCGCTGCACGCTGAGCAGGTAGATGACGACGAAGGTAATCGGAACCATGGAGAAAGCGGCAGCAAGGGGCGGGTTGAGGTTGATGTTCAGGGCGATGAGGCTACCGATCATCTGGGTCGAGCCACCGACGAACTTGGCGGCGATGTAATCACCGAGGCTGAGCGAGAACGTGAAGATAGAGCCGGCGATGAGGGCGGGCTTGATGAGCGGAACCACGATCCCCAAGATCGTGCGTCCGGCGCCGGCACCGAGATCGGCTGATGCATCGAACAGGTTGGCGGGCAACTGACGAATGGCGGTGTAGACGGGCACAGCCATGTACGGCAGCCACAGGTATGTGAGAGTCAGGATCGTGGTGAACTCGCTGAATCCGGGGCCGTGGGCACCGATCGGGGCGAGCAGCCAGTTGACGAAGCCGTTTTCGGTGAACGCGATGCGCATCGCGAGAATCTTGACGAGGTAGCCAGCCCACAGCGGCATCGTGATCGCGACGGCAAGCACCGCCCGCAGCCACGGCTTGGCAATCTTCGCCATGAAGATGCCGAGCGGAATAGAGATGAGCACGCACAACACGGTCACGCCGAGCGCGATCCCGAGCGTCTTGAGTGCGGTGGAGAAGTAGGCGCTGTTCGTGAACAGCTGCTCGAAGTTGCGCAGCGTGAAGCCGGGCTTGACCTTCGAAGTGAACGTATCGGTCGTCCAGAACGCCGTGATGAGCATCATCGCGAGCGAGAAGATGTAGATACCGACGAGCCAAGCCATCGGCAACGCCAGCAGTGCGGCGAGCTGTCCGCGACGTTTCATGCGTCGATCCGTTCTGTGAAGAGTGGGGGGGTAGTGGGCGGGAGTAGAACTCCCGCCCACGGGATGGGTATTAGCCCTTGACCTTGGCCCACGCGTCGGTCCACTGCTGGAAGTTGGTGCAGGTCACGTCGGTACGACCGTCAATGCACTGCTCAATCGGGGTGGTCCAGAACCAGACCTTCTTGAAGTACTCCTCGTCCGTGGCGTTGTAGTAGTCACAGTGCGCCTTGGCTTCGTCGTTCAGCTCGCAGAACGCGGCGTTGGCCGGAGCCATACCAAAGTTCATCGCGATCGCACCGTTCACCTCAGGAGACGAGGTGTAGTTCATCCACTCGTACGCGCAGTTCGGGTTTGCCGACTCGGTTGCGAGCATCCAGGCGTCCGACCAACCGGTCGACCCTTCCTTCGGCAGCACCGATTTGAACTTGTCGTCTTCTGCGAGCTTGCGCAGAACCTCCCACGAGGTTCCGAGGTCTGTCGTGCCACCGACGAACGACGTGATCTGTGCGGCCGGGTCTGCCCAGTACTCAGAAACGATCTTGTTCTGTTCCTGCAGCAGCGCGATAGCGGCATCAAGCTGCGTCTGGTCGAGCGCGTAGGGGTTCTTGATGCCGAGGTCAGGCTGCGTTGCCATGAGGTAGATCGCGGCGTCGGCAATGTAGATCGGGGCGTCGTACCCGATGATCTTGCCGGCGTAGGGGCTGTCGGCCTCCCACGCGACGCTCCAGCTGTCGGGCTCTTCGGTGACGACATCGGAGTTGTACTGGAGGATGTTGGCACCGCGGCCGATCGGCACACCGTAGCTCTTCCCGTTCAGGGTGTCGTAGATCTGACCCTTCATGCCCGCCACGATGTCATCACCGAAGTTGGGGATGAGGTCGAGGTTGAGCGGCTGCACGTCGCCACCGACGATGAGGCGGAGGCTCGCGTCGCCTGAAGCCGAAACCAGGTCATAGTCGCCGCTCTGCATGAGCTGGACCATTTCGTCGCTCGTTCCTGCGACCTTGCGGTTAACGACACATCCGGTCTGCTCGGTGAATTCATCTGACCAGGCGGGCTCGACGAAGCCCGACCACGCGACGATGTTGACTTCGCCCTCGTAGTCTCCCTTTTCCTGGATCATCGGGACATCGGGAACCTCAATCGAGAGGCCGTCGGATCCGCCGTCGCTGGAGGAACATCCGGCGAGGACGAGCGTTGCGGCTGCCGCGACAGCGGCGCCGGCGATAATGCGTGAACGCATGGTGTCTCCTTGTTGGGTATGGATTGCTGGGGGAATTGGTTCTAGGGGAGCGCGACCGCGTGGTCGCTGGACCACGCGACGCGCACGGTGTCGCCGCGACCGAATGGTGCAAGGTCGGCGGGGTGGTGGGCGTTTTGCGCCTCCGCGATGACGCGGTGGCCGCCGTCGGCTTCGACGATGTAGCGGGTCGTCGGGCCGGTGTAGACGGTTTCAGAGATCACGCCAGACAGTGAGACTTCACCGGTGGCTGGCGCCGACCCCGTGGGGACGACGCGCACGCGCTCGGGGCGGATGCTGATGGAACCGACGGCCGCGCCGCCCGCAACGCTCGCGGGAAGAATGTTGGAGAGTCCCAAGAAGCGCGCCACAAACTCGGTCTGTGGAAACTCGTAAACGTCGCGCGCGGTACCGATCTGCTCGATCTTGCCGTTGTTGAAGACGGCGACGCGGTCACTCAGGGTGAGGGCTTCTTCTTGATCGTGCGTGACAAAGATGAATGTGATGCCGACTTCGCGCTGAATCTGCTTGAGCTCGATCTGCATTTCTTCACGCAACTGCTTGTCGAGGGCGCCGAGCGGCTCGTCGAGCAGGAGAACTTCGGGCTTCAGGATGAGGGCGCGCGCCAGTGCGATGCGCTGACGCTGGCCACCGGAGAGCTGGTGGGGGAGACGGTTAGCGACCGCGCTCAGCCGCACCTGCTCGAGTGCCGTCGCAACCGCGCTGTCACGCTCGGCGCGGGAGACGCCGCGGACCTTGAGGCCATAGGCGACGTTCTGGGCGATCGTGAGGTGCGGAAACAGTGCGTAGTCCTGGAAGACCGTGTTGACCTGGCGGCGGTGCGGCGGCAGGTTCGTGACGTCCGTGTCGCCGAGCATGATGGTTCCGCTCGTCGCCTCTTCGAAGCCAGCGATCATGCGCAACACCGTGGTCTTGCCCGAACCCGAGGGGCCGAGCATCGAGAGGAACTCGCCCTTCTGCACGTGCAGTTCGAGGTCTTTCACGGCGGTGAAGTCGCCGAAGGTCTTGGTGACGTTAGTCAGCGAGACCGCAGCGCGCAAGTCGTCGGTGACGGCAATTGTCGTGGGCTGGGCATCGGTGCGCATCTGGCTCCTCAGTCATCTTTGATCACAAGGTGTGAGTAAACATATAAAAGCAGAGGATAGATTGCAAGTGCTTTGCGAAATTGTTTCCCGGGCGTAACATGCACCGCAGAGCGTGAGCGATTCACCACGCTTTGGGGATGGCATCGGTGGCGATGCAACACCCCTCCATGCGTGCCGTGTATACGCAGAAAGGAATGAAAGAATCGAGCCGATGCCAGCCTCGACCGCCACCGCCAAGAAATCCGCAGCCCCGCACCGCATGCAGGGTGCGCTGTTCTTGCCGATCGGTGACGAGGGCCGCGCTGAACTCGTGGAGCGCCGTCTTTCCGAGGCGATCACGGGAGGTCACTTGCGCGCCGGGGAGCGGCTGCCGGCCGAGCAAGACCTCGCGCGAACGCTGGGCGTTGCCCCCGTCACCGTGCGTGAAGCGCTGGGCGTTTTGCGTGAGCGTGGGCTCATCGTCACGCGCCGCGGCCGCAACGGCGGAAGCTTCGTGGCCGAGGGGGCCGACCCACTCATCTTCGCGCGTCAGGCCGTGCAATCGTCGTCGCGCCTCGCGCTTCGAGACCTCGGTGCGCACTACGCAGCAATCACGGTCGGCGCCGTGCGGTTAGCAGCTCGACGCGCTGACCCTGCCGAGGCGACGGCGCTCGTTACGCGCATCGATCGCGCCGAAGAATCAGACCTCGGCGCGTGGCGCCGCACGCTCGATGATGTACAGGTCGAACTGGTGGCCCTCAGCCAGTCGGCACGGCTCACGCGTGAGCAAATGAAACTGCAGTCCGAACTGAGCCCCTACCTGCGGCTCATTGACGGCGACCCGCAGTCTCGCCTCGTCCTGCGAAGCCACCTCCGCGACGCTGCTGTCGCGGTAAGCGAAGGCGACGCAACGGCCGCTGGCACGGCCATCGAAGAGTTCGTAACCCGCGCCGTTCACGACCTCGTCGTTATGCAATCGGAAATCTAGAAATCGTGCCGAACCCGTCGCGATGAGTACGATGCAGTAATCCCTTCAACCCGGAGACCTCTATGACGATGCCGTCACCCGCTACGGCTGATCGCGCCGCTTCGATCATCGCCGACTACTTCCGCCCGCCGATTCTCGTGCTGGAAGCCCTCGCCGAGCCCGTGGCCGACGCGATTGCCGACGAGCTTTCTCGTGGTTCCATGTCGGCCAATAAGCTCGATTCCCTCGTCGCGCCGTTCGCCGATCAGCTCTTCGACACGATCAATGCACCTGTGTATGGTGCGGGCTTTATCGCGGCGCTCGACCTGCTGAGCGATTCGCGCAGCCACTTGGCCTGGTGGCAGGGCGCAGAACGCCGCAAGCTCATTCTTGCCGCACAGACGGTGAACAAGGAGCGCATCGATTACTCGGAGCTGGAGTGGTTTCGGGTGCCGTTGTTCTCCGGCATTTCACATGTCGCGGGCCCCTACGTCGACTACCTCTGCAGCGATGAATACACGATCACCATTTCTACCCCGGTACGCGTTGATGGTGCGTTTGTTGGCGTACTCGCGTTCGACCTCCTGATTGATTCGGTCGAGCGTCACCTCACGCCCCTGCTGCGTGATTTGGGCGCGCACGTCACGCTCGTGAACGGCGTATCTCGTGTCGTCGTATCGACAGATGCCGAGTGGGCGACGGGCGATGTCGTGCGGGGCGGAACCATTGAGGGGCACACGCGGGTATCGTGTGATGGCATTGCCCTCGACGTGCTCGTCGGAAACTCCCGCTGAGCAGGCGAATACTCGGCCGTTGAGCGGTACTACTCGGTGCTCTGCTCGCGGAAGCGCACGAGGCGTTCGTGGCCGGTTTCCTCCATTTCAGCGATCGCCTCGTTCGCTTTGAGGAAGTCGGAAAACGAGCGGAATCCGAGCGCCTTTTCACTGAACGACGGATCCATACGGCGCATGTGCTGCTTTACCGCCGAGGAGTGTAGCCAATCGGCGTCTTCCTTCTCTTGACCCATGCGCAGTGCGCGCTCGAGAAGTGTCTTGGCTGTCGCCTGCGGGTCGTCCACCTTGCGGTTGACGGCGCGCGAGCCGCGGGGTCGGGTGGGTTTCTTTTCTTCTTCGGCGACCGGAACCACGACACCTTCGAGAGACTCGTAGGTGGCGAATTCGTCGCACGCGGCGGCGAGGGACTTGGCGGTGGAACCGGCAACGCCGACACCCAGAACGTAGCGTCCGAGACGCTTGCAGCGCTGCGCGAGGGGCACGTAATCGGAGTCGCCGGCGACAATCACGACGTGAGTGAGGTCGGGTAGGCGAAACATGTCTTCCACCGCGTCGACGGCGAGACGAATGTCGGCACCGTTTTTGGCGTACGCGGCAGCCGGAAACAACTGCACCAGGTCAACGGCACGGGCAACGAGTTGGGAGCGATACTCCGCATTGACCGGGTTTGACCAGTCGGCATAGGCGCGCGTCAGCACGAGCGTGCCGTAGCTCGCGGCATAGTCGATGATGGCACCGACGTCGATGGCCGCGGCCGCGAGCCGATCGGCGATGGCAGCGTCGGTCGGGTCGGCGGTGATCTGTTGACGATCTTTGCTGTAAGAGTTGCGACCGTGCACGCGGTCGTACCAACTCATCACAATGTTGTCGAAGTCGAGATAGACGGCAACGCGAGCTGATTCAGTCATGCGCACAGTCTGTCACTTCTGGGTGATGAGGCCTAGGAGCTCGCCAATCGCGGCGTTCGTGACGTGCTGATCGTCTGCTGCGACGGGCTGACCGGATTCCCTGAGGCGATCGCAGCGACCTGGCCGACAGCGACCGTGCAGACCTGTGTCGTGCACCTCATCCGCGCGGCGATGCGGTTGGTGAATTACAAGGACCGCAAGGCCGTCGCGGCGGCGTTGAAGCCGATCTACCAGGCCGCAAACGAGGACGCTGTGCTGGAGGCCCTCGCGTTCCCGCCCGCCTTGCGACGTGTGATCTAACGGCCAACGCGATCGAATCGCTGAACTACTAGCTGCGGAAGATCACCAAGAACCGACGGCATTTCCCCGACGATGCCGCTGTGGTGAAGCTGCTTTGGCTGGCGGTCTGCGACATCGAGGATAAACGCGCCGGCGAACGAAAAGGAACGCGGACCCTCGCCGTAAAACGCAAAGCGTCCCGAAGGCGCATCGAGGGCAACGTCACCACGAACCGGAAACAGGCACTCGAGCAGCTGGCGCTGGCCTACCCCGAATGAATCACTCCCTACTCTGACGACCAAACTCCGAACCTCTTACACAGAAAACTTGACGAGCCCCGTCGTCGCGCTCGCTCGCAGCCGTGAGGGCGGCGTCACCATCAAACAGATCGCCACCGATTTCGGTATCAACGAAGCCACCCTGCAGAACTGACTCCGCCGGGCCGATGTCGAAGAAGACAGCCGTCCCGCGTTCGCAACCCAGGCCCCGGCCTCCGGGTGAAGTCCCACTTCCAGCGCGGGGGTATTGACCCCACCAACCCCAATCAACACTCGCAGCAAGGGGGGCCGCTGTTTCCATAACCCAAACGACCGCGCTCGCCGCGGTTCGCCCGCGTCGTCGGCGGCGTCTTCTGGCTCGTTGGAAGTGTCTGCTAGCTTTGCTGGACACATGTAGAACTGCATAGGGGGACTATAACCATGGTTTTTAGGCATCGCCGGCATCGCGTTCTCTCGGCGGCCGTCACCGCAACCTTTCTGGCCAATCTCGTATCATTCGTCCCGGCTCCCGCCGATTTCCTGGCGCACTTGATTCAGAAGAGCCCCTGATCGCTGCATACGTCGTCGGTGCAGATGGCACTCCGATTCCTCTAGACGAAGTGCCGTTCAAGTCGGAGGACGCGCCATCTGAGGGCCCATCGATTTCGCCCTACCTGCTTGATTTTGGGCAATGGGTCAGCTGCATCCAGATAGGTAACGAGAACGACGTGTTCATGAATTACCAATTTGCGAAAGACGGGCAAATTCAAGATGTGAGGCTCAAATGTGGGAATGATTACTACGGGTACCGACACATTAAGAAAAAGCACGAGACCGACTGGAACAAACTAATGACAGCGGGCGAGGCGCTCGGTTGGGTGCCTGAGTCTCAAGGGATTGAAAGCTGGGACGATCTCATGGCGCAGTCCGCGGGGATGGTCCTCTTCGGCTGGCAAAACACCGGGTACAACCCCGGGAATAGCAAACGTTGCGCAATCGCGAAAGTCCAGTGGTACCGCATGGACACTTTCCAAGTAGTCCTCTCGAAGCGGATCATTGTGGTCTTCGCGACCGACAGTGACAGGCTCATTACCGCGTACCCGCCAAAAGATCAGAACACACAGACCTGCTATCCGAGCTAACCGGGAATAGCAACTTAATTAGGGGCGCACAACGACCGCGGACGACCATAGCTCGGCGACGACTTTCTCATAGAGCTCGTCGCCGAGCATCTCCCAGATGACGTACCCCGGGTCTTCCGCAAAGGAGTCAGGTTGCTCGCGCCCATAGTCGAACCATCGGTTCAATCGTTCTCTCAGACCGTCGGAAATCGGAACCGCTCCACCACCTTCGTCCTCCAACGGAGGTAAATAGCGCGTGGAAAACGAAGCCATATACACAAGACCCAACCGCCCCTGCGCAATCCGCCGCGCTCTATCGAGGGTCTCATCGGGAGTCGAATAGGCAGGAACGACATACTCAACCTGCGACTCAGGATCTAAGACGCGCTCTTCCTTCATCCATCTTGTATACCTGACGTCGACACTACGCCAAAAATCTCCAGCAAGATGAAGAGATGACTACGCGGACGAACCATGCCGGACGTCGCCTGGCTCGCCATCGCGCCGCGCGCAGCGGCTACTCCAGGTTAGGCGCAAACGCTCGCCTCGATCGGCTTCGACAAGGCGACGCGCTCGTGGCGGGAGTCAGTGTCAGATGCCTCCGTCATAACAAAGCATGTCAGAACCACAACAAGGAAAGGCGGCCACCATGACCACACCCGTACCCGGGATCACCGTCACCACCTACCACGGAACAAGCGACCTCGCCCCTGAATCGCCCCGGGTTTAGTGGAGAACGAGTTCGCCCGAATCCGAGGGATACACCACGCCAATCTGCCGACGGATTTCGTCGAGCGTCTGCATGATGCCGACGCTCTCTGCGATCGGGAGGAGGCCGCCCGTGAGGTCTCCGGCAGCCACGAGCTGCTCGGCGGCCAGCGCCTGAAATTGCATACCGCGACCCTCAATGTGCGACTTGTAGGTTTCCAACACGGTGCCGTCGGTCGCCACAACGCGAAATGACGTGGCCCCGTACCAGACGGGGTCGATGTACATCGAGGCCTCGGTGCCCATGATCGTCGCCGCGGTCGCCCCGCGTGCGATCGCGGAACTGAAGGTGCTCGCCACCCGACCACCCGAGTACGTAAACGTCGCTTGCACCTGGGTGTCGGTTCCGGTCGCTCCCAGTGTTCCGGTCGCGGTGACTGTCTCAGGCTTGCCGAAGATGTCCCACGCGAAGGAGATGGGGTAGATGCCGAGGTCGAGGAGCGCGCCGCCACCGAGCTCGGGGTTGTTGATGCGGTGGTTGGGGTCACTACTGAGCTTTTGGGTGTGATCAGCGGTGAGGGCCACGACGTCGCCGAGGGTTCCGGCGGCGATGATCTCGCGGATGCGGGCCATGTGCGGCAGATAACGAGTCCACATCGCCTCAAGCGCGAGGCGGCCATGACGTGCCGCGGCATCGGCAATGAGCTGGGCCTCGTGCGCATTCGCGGTGATGGCCTTTTCAATGAGCACGTGCTTGCCGTGCTCGAGCATGAGAAGCGCCGGGGCGACGTGTTGCGGATGCGTGGTCGCGATATAGACGATATCGACGTCGGGGTCTTGCGCGAGTGCGAGATAACTGCCGTGTGCGCGTGGAATCTCGTAGGTGTCGGCGAAGGTTTGCGCACGCTCGATCGAGCGGGAGGCGACGGCCTCGATAGTCAGGCCCGCGGTGCGGAGATCTTTTACGAAGGCGTTGGCGATGCCACCGGGGCCGAGAATGCCCCACCGAAGTGCTGTCATTCCGGAAGCGTAGCGCGCTCATGCCTCGAGCGGGCAAGATGAAGTCATGGCCGTCACAATTTCTGCTTTTGACCTTGCCGCCGAGCTCGCCGGGGAGCACCCCATTCACGTTCTCGATGTGCGGTACCGCCTCGATAAGCCGGATGGCCGCGATGACTTCGCTGCCGGGCACATTCCCGGTGCCGTATATGTTGACCTCGACAAAGAGCTGGCCGAGCACGGCGCCCCAGAACTCGGGCGTCACCCGGTGCCGAGCATGGCGCGTTTGCAGAAGGCTGCCCGTCGCTGGGGCGTGCACAAAGACAGTGAGATTGTCATTGTTGATGACTTCGCGATGATGGGTGCTTCACGCGCGTGGTGGCTGCTCGACGGTTCCGGCTTCACGAATGTGCGCGTGCTTGACGGCGGCATGAAGGCGTGGCGCGCGGCGAACGGCGAGCTGGAGACCGGGGAGGGTGTTGCGCCGGAACCGAGCGACGTGGAAATCACGTCACTGCACGTGGGGCTGAGCGTTGCTGAGGCCGCGGTGTGGCCCGACGAAGGCACGCTCGTCGACGTGCGCGTGCCGGAGCGTTACCGCGGAGAGACGGAACCATTGGACCCGATTGCGGGGCACGTGCCGGGCGCGGTCAACCTGCCGGGCGTGCGCTACCTTGCGGAGGATGGAACCTTGCGGTCGCCGGAAGAGATTCAGGCTGCATTCGCAGAGGTGTCGGCGGGCAAGCCGGTCGCACTGTACTGCGGATCGGGCATCACTGCCGCGCAGGCAGCGCTCGCGGCGGCATCGGCCGGTATTGATGTCGAGTTGTTCCCCGGCTCGTGGAGCGCGTGGTCAAACACCCCGGGTGCCCCGATTGCGACGGGTGCCGAGACGGGCGGTACCGCGTGACCTTTGCTACGGCGTGAGGTTCATCACGGCGTGATGATGAGCTTGCCGTCGCGACCCGCCTGGCTGGCGGCCTGCGCATCGGCGGCGCGTTCGAGGGGATAACTCTCACCGATCTCAACCGTGAGCGTGCCCGTTGCCATGAGCGCGAGGCTCACCGGCATTGCTTCGATGCGCCACGCCAGCTGCTGCGCGGTCATGGGGTGGGGTGAGCCGCCCATAAAGGCGCGGATTCCCCAACTGTCGGCCTCCTTGCCGCGCACAATCGTCACGATGCGGGAGCGATCGGCGACAACGGCGAGCGACGTTTCAATCGCCTCGTGCGTGCCCGCGCAGTCGATGACCGCGGTGACCTCGATGCCCAGCGCGCGAACGCGCTGGGTGAGGCCCGCGCCGTAGGTCACGTGGGTGGCGCCGAGCGCGGTGACGGTGCCGGCCCGACGGTCGCTGGCGGTGGCGATAACGCGAGCGCCGAAAAGCCGCGCGAACTGAATCACAAACTGCCCGACCGAACCAGAACCGGCGTGCACGAGCACTACATCGTCCGTCGTTATCGCCAGCGAGCGCACCACCTGATACGCGGTGCCCGCGGGCACACCCAGTGCGGCTGCGGCCGCGGCCGAGACGCCCGCAGGCCGGGGGAAGACGTGCGCCGCGCTCACCACAACGTCGGTCGCGTACGCGCCCGCCGCATTGCAGAACGCCACCGCGTCACCCACCCGAAAACCGTCAACACCCTCACCAACGGCAGCAATGGTTCCGGCGCCATCCGATCCGGTGCCCCGCGGCCCCTCAAACGGGGGCGTCGCGCGCAGCCCGCTGCGCAGCTTCCAATCGATCGGGTTCACGCCCGCCGCCTCGACCCGCACCGTGACGGTGCCGGGTGCTGGCTCCGGAAACGGAACCTCTACAAGGGTCAGAACCTCGGGGCCACCGAGCTGGGTGTACTGGATCGCCTGCGACATGCTTCGAGCCTAACGGCCACCGCGGGCACTCAGGTGTTGAGCGCCTTCTGCACCCGCTGCTGCGAGACGGGCTCCGCCGTGCCGAGCGTCTGTGCGAACAGGCTGACACGCAGCTCTTCGAGAAGCCAACGCGCGTGTACGAGGCCCGTGCGCGCATCATCCGCGGGCGGAACCATGCCACCGGCATCGAGGAACAGCTGGTTGGCGCGCTCCCACTCCGACATCCACGCACGGTCACGCCCCGCATTGGCCGATAGATTGTCAAGGCGGTGCTTGACGGCGGCGAGGTACCGCGGAAAGTGCGCGAGACGGTCGAGGCCCGTGCGCGAGACAAAGCCGGGGTAGACGAGGCCGGCGAGCTGCCCGCGTACATCGTTGAGCGTGCCCAACAGCGGCATCGAGGTGATCTGCTTGATCGTGCGCTCCGCAGCACGGTGGCCGTCAAGAATGCGAGCCACGAGACTCACTGCGGTGAAGGTTCCGTCAACCATGGCTGCGCTCGCAGCATCGCGCACCGCGATGAACTCGGCCTCGGTACGAATCGGCCCCGTCGTGGTGGTCGCGATCACGCGATCGATCACGGCGGCACGGGCGTCTTCGATGAGGGCCTTGACCGACGGATACGGCGAGGCTGCCAGCGAGAGCTTTTCGGCCGACGTCATGTGCTCCTGCACGTACGACGCGGGCGAGGGCAGCGCGAGGAGCAACAGGCGGCGCACTCCGGCGTGGTGCAGGCGCTCGGCGATCGCCGGGTCGGTCTGCACACGAATTGACACACTCGAGCCATCGTCGATCAGGCCCGGGTAGCCACGCACCGTGCCTCCGGCGAGAGCCGTGTCGACGTGCGGGGGAATGGTTCCGAGATCCCATGTCGTAATGCCCTCGCGCTCGGAGAATCGTGACGCCGTGGTTGACCCCGGCTTCGGCGCCTTCTCCGAGCCGGGCTGTGCCTTGCGAATCTGCGCGGCGACACTGTCGCGTGCCTTTTCGCTGAGACGCTGCTGCAGGGCCGCAAGCGAGCGGTCGGAGTCGATCGCACGCCCGCGGGCGTCGACCGCGCGGAAGTTCATCTGCAGGTGCGCGGGTACGCGCTCCCACTCGATATCGCTCGCGCTCACCCGCTGATTCGCGATCGGCTGCACGAGAGCGGCGAGTGCCTCGCCGAGGCCCTTCGCGGGGCGCCCGGCATGGTTCTCCGGGCCATCGGCGGCGAGCTGGGCTGCGAACTTGATAGCCCAGTCGCCGGCCGGAACCACGTTGCGGCGAATGACTTTGGGGAAGGACCGCAGCATGGCGGTGATGAGCTCGTCGCGCATACCGGGAACCTGCCAGTCGAATCCGACCTGGTCGACGCTGGCGAGCAGGGGGAGCGGAATGACAACGGTGACGCCATCGTCTTTCGCACCCGGCTCGAAACGGTAGCCGAGCGAGAGCGTGAGATCGCCCTGGCTCCACCGCGACGGAAACTCGTCACCACCCGACCGCGAAGAACCTTCGAGGAGGTCTTCTTCGCGCATCGTGAGGAGCTTCGGGGTGCGCGTGATCGTCGCCTTCCACCACGCTTCGAAGGAGCGCACGTCACTGACGTCAGCCGGAATCCTGGCGTTGTAGAAGTCAAAGACCGCCTCATCGCCGACGAGAATGTCGCGGCGGCGCTCGCGCTCCTCCTGCTTCTCCAGGCGGCGGCGCAGTTCGTGATTCTGGCGCACGAACGCGGTGAGGTTTTGCGGGAGCTTCGTGGGATCCCATTCGCCCTCGACGAGCGCGTGACGCACAAACAGCTCGCGTGCCGCGGCACGGTCGATGCGCGAGAACTGCACGCGGCGTTTGGCCACAATTTCGACGCCGAACAGCGTGACCTTTTCGTAGGCGAGAGCCGCGCCCTGCGCCTTGGACCAGTGCGGCTCGCTCACACTGCGGTGCGCGAGATCGCCCGCAAGCGACTCCGCCCATGCCGTATCGATCGCGGCGACGGTGCGGGCAAACAGGCGGCTCGTCTCGACGAGTTCGGCCGCCATGACCGCCTGCGGTGCCTTTTTGCGGAGCCCGGAACCGGGGAAGATCGAGAATCGCACACCGCGCGAGCCGAGATACGTCGAGATCGGACGCGTCGGCTTGGCGGTGCGGGGCTGGGTGTTCGAGCGGGTGTCGAGCACGCCGATCTGTGACAGCAGGCCGGAGAGAATCGCACGGTGCACCGCGTCAGGATCAGCCGCGCCACCGCTGGGGCTTGCTCCCGTGGTTCCATTTGCCACAGCAACCGTCGTTCCGGAACCCTGCGCCGCGCGGCGAGGCGGCTTGCGATGATCTTTACCACGGCGCGATGAGCGGTCGAGGTCGCTCGTCAATCGTTCGAGCTGACGATGCACGTCAAACCATTCGCGCACGCGCACGTAGTTGAGCATTTCATCGCGGCACAGGCGCCGGAAAGCGCTTGAGCCGAGAGCCGTGCGCTTTTCTTCGAGGTAGAGCCACAGCGCGTACAGCGAGAGAAAGTCGCTTGTCGGGTCGGCGAAGCGCGCGTGCAGGCGCTCAGCTTCTTCGCGCTTCTCTTCGGGCCGCTCGCGCACGTCTTGAATCGACATGCCGGCGACGATCGCCAGAACCTCGCGGCTGACACCGGTGCGTGCCGCTTCGATGAGCATGCGGGCAAAGCGCGGCTCAATCGGGAGTCGGGCGAGTTGGGTTCCGATTTTGGTGAGTTCTTTGCCGTTGCCGCCAACCGCGCCGAGTTCGAGCAACAGATCGAGCGCGGCCTTAATGCCACGCGAGTCTGGCGGCGTGAGGAACGGGAACTCATCAATATCGCCGAAGCCGAGCGCGAGCATTTGCAGCACGACCGAGGCGAGGTTGGTGCGGAGAATTTCGGGGTCGGTAAACGCGGGGCGCTTGTCGAAGTCGTCTTCGGCATACAGGCGAATCGCAATGCCATCGCTCGTGCGGCCGGCACGGCCGGAACGCTGCTGGGCCGATGCTTGCGACACGGCTTCGATCGGCAGACGCTGCACTTTGGAGCGCACGGAGTAGCGCGAGATGCGTGCGGTTCCGGTGTCAACGACGTACTTGATACCCGGAACCGTGAGGCTGGTTTCTGCGACGTTGGTCGCCAAAATAATGCGGCGGCGCAAACCCGCGACCTGTGAGGGCTCGAAAACGCGGTGTTGATCCGCGGCGCTCAGCCGGCCAAACAGGGGGAGAACTTCGGTGCGGCTGGTCGCCCCGTTAAAGGCGCCCTTGAGGGCGTCCATCGCGTCACGGATTTCTGCCTCACCCGGCAAGAACACGAGAACGTCACCTCGTGGTTCCGCATCCAGCTCGCGGAGCGCCTGCACGATGCCATCGACCTCGTCGGCGTCTTCCTGGGGCTCGCGGTAGCGAATTTCGACGGGGAAGGTGCGGCCAGAAACTTCGATGACCGGGGCAGGTACGCCATCGCGGCCAAAGTGCCGCGCGAAGCTCTCCGGGTCGATCGTGGCGGAGGTGATGATGATTTTGAGGTCGGGGCGCTCCGGGAGGATGCGCACCAGATAGCCCATCAAGAAGTCGATGTTGAGGGAGCGCTCGTGGGCCTCATCGATGATGATCGTGTCGTAGCGGCGGAGTAGGCGGTCACGATGGATTTCGTTGAGCAGGATGCCGTCGGTGAGCAGCGCGATTGCGGTGTTCTCGGACACCTTGTCGGTGAAGCGCACCTTGTAGCCAACCGTGGTGCCGAGTTCGACCTCGAGCTCTTCAGCAATGCGCTCCGCAATCGTGCGGGCGGCAAGACGGCGGGGCTGGGTGTGCGCGATCTTCGTGCGGCCTAGCTCGAGGCAGATCTTGGGGAGCTGGGTGGTCTTTCCCGAGCCGGTGGCGCCGGCAACAATCACGACTTGGTTGTCGCGGATCGCGTCAGCGATTTCCTCCTTTGCGGCGCTGACAGGAAGCTCCGGAGGATAGATGATGCGCGGCTCAGACATAGCCTTTCAGTCTAAACCGATTATTCGAGGGTCGCGGGCGCGGGCACCCCACGCGCGGCGCTGTCGGTTGCGGCGCCACCGAACGACGCTGGCACAATCAGCGTGAGGGCGCCGGGGTCGACCGCGATCGTCGTTGGGAACGACGTAATCGGATCGCCATCTGCGTAGCCGCGAGTATCGGCCGTGTCGAGTGTGACCTCGGAGATGCGGCGCGACGTGAATAGCGGGTCAGTCAGGTGCTTGGACTTAAACACGCGACTGAGCAGGCGCACCAGGCGTACACGCCCAGCAGGCTTCACCATGATGAGCTCGAGTGCGCCGTCGGTCGGGTCTGAGTTCGGTGAGATCGGTACCCCACCGCCATACGTGGGGGAGTTTGCAACGGTTGCCATCAGCAACGTGGAGTCTGTGGTTCCGGTGCTGCCGTCTTCTGCCGTCCATGACGCGGTGTAGCGCACGCGCTTGAGCAGGAAGAACTCAATCGCGATCGCGACGTTGTAGCGCATGTGCCCGCGCGGCCAGCGGATGTTGTTGGCGCGGTCGTTAACGAGGGAGTCGAAGCCGCTCGCGAAGACGCTCGCGAACTTGCGTACCGTGCCGTCGGGGCGCGTGACACTCGCAAGGTCGACCGCGCGGGTCACGCCAGCAGCGATCACTTCAGCCGCCGCGTGCGTGTCGAGCTCGGCGATGCCGAACGCCGACGCAAAGTCGTTGCCGCT
The DNA here is from genome assembly GCF_050408675.1 of Microbacterium daqui. NCBI lineage: Bacteria > Bacillati > Actinomycetota > Actinomycetes > Micrococcales > Microbacteriaceae > Microbacterium > Microbacterium daqui. The sequence goes on from NZ_JBNTKF010000008.1 coordinate 62,375, forward strand.
CCCGGTCGGCACAATGCCGAGCGGAATGCGTGTTCCGGCCAGCACGTTGACGGCGATGTTGACGGTTCCGTCGCCACCGACGACGACGACGAGTGCCGTCTCGGGGAGGAGGGCCGCGAGCTCACGCTCGGGCTCAGCGGCCGATGCCGGAGTGATCGTGACGACACGGTTGATGCCCTTAGCACCAACGCGGGAGCGCACGACTTCGACCGCGTCGGTGGGAGACCCGCCACGCGCGGCCGGATTGACCAAGACAACGGCGAGCATTGTTCGAGAATAGCGCGTGCGCGGGCCTGTCTCGTACGTCTCCGCGTCACGAAACGACGCAGGGGCGAGAGCAATGCTGCTCTCGCCCCTCCGGTTACGCGATGCGTTAGTTCAGTGCACGCTTCAGCAGGTCAGCCTGCTCGACGGCGTGAACCTTGCTCGAACCGGTCGACGGCGATGCCGAAGCCGTACGGCAGACGACGCGAACGTCGCGGCCCAGCTCCGGTGCCACGGTCAGTGCGATGAACGGCCAGGCACCCTGGTTCTCCGGCTCGTCCTGAACCCAAACAACCTCAGCGTTCGGGTAGGTGTCGAGCACAGCGCGCAGTTCGTCGACCGGAGCCGGGTAGAACTGCTCGAGGCGCACGACGGCGATCTCCGGGTTCGGTGCCTTGTCGAGCTCACTGACAAGATCCCAGTGGATCTTGCCTGAGTGCACGAGAACGCGCTTGACGGCGTTCTTGTCCAGGCCGCGAGTGTCGTCGATAACCGGCTCGAACTTGCCCGACGTGAAGTCTTCGACGGGGCTCGAAGCACCGCGGAGACGCAGCATAGCCTTCGGGGTGAAGACGATGAGCGGACGACGCGGGCGCGAGTACGCCTGACGACGCAGCAGGTGGAAGTACGACGCCGGCGTCGACGGACGAGCCACGGTCATGTTGTCTTGTGCACACAGCTGCAGGTAGCGCTCGATACGTGCCGACGAGTGGTCAGGGCCCTGACCTTCGTAGCCGTGGGGGAGAAGCAAGACGACGCTCGACTGCTGGCCCCACTTCTGGTCAGCCGACGAAATGTATTCGTCAATGACCGACTGAGCGCCGTTAGCGAAGTCACCGAACTGGGCCTCCCACAGTACGAGAGCCTTCTCGTTCTCGACCGAGTAGCCGTACTCGAATGCCATCGCCGCGTACTCGCTCAGCAGCGAGTCGTACACGAAGAAGCGCGCCTGGTTCTCGGAGAGGTTTGCGAGGGGCAACCACTCCTGACCGTTTGCACGGTCGTGGAGAACGGCGTGACGCTGCACGAAGGTTCCGCGGCGTGCGTCTTGACCAGCAAGACGAACCGGGGTGCCCTCAACAAGGAGCGAACCGAACGCCAGCAGCTCGCCAAAGCCCCAGTCGATCGAACCGTTGCGGCTCATGTCGACGCGCTTGTCCAGCAGCTGCTGCAGCTTGCTGTGAACCGTGAAGCCCTCAGGCTTGTTAGCGAAGGCGTCACCGATAAGCTCGACGACCTCCTTCGAAACACCCGTCACTTCGGGGTCACCGGCAAGCTCCGGCGTTGCCTCTTCATCGATGACGTTGATCGCACCCGTCTGAGCGGCGTGCGTGTCAGCGAAAGCAACCTCGAGGCGGCCCTGGAAGTCAGCCTTAGCCTGCTCGTACTCGTCTGCGGTGATGTCACCACGACCAACGAGGGCTTCGGTGTAGAGCTTACGAACCGAGCTCTTCGCCTGGATGAGGTTGGTCATCAGCGGCTGCGTCATCGACGGGTCATCACCCTCGTTGTGACCGCGACGGCGGTAGCAAACGAGGTCGATCACGACGTCACGGTGGAACTTCTCGCGGTATTCAAACGCGAGCTGTGCCACGTGGATGACGGCCTCAGGGTCGTCACCGTTCACGTGCAGGACAGGAGCCTGGATGGTCTTGGCAACGTCGGTCGAGTAGACCGAGGTGCGCGAGTCTTGCGGCAGCGTCGTGAAGCCGACCTGGTTGTTCACAATGATGTGAACGGTACCGCCGGTGCGGTAACCACGCAGCTGTGACATCTGCAGCGTCTCAACAACGACGCCCTGGCCGGCGAACGCAGCGTCACCGTGAATCAGAACCGGCAGCCACGTGAACGAGCCGATCGGGTAGGTGTCTTGCTTCGCGCGGACGATACCTTCGAGAACGCCGTCGACGGTCTCCAGGTGCGAGGGGTTTGCTGCGAGGTAGATCGGCAGCTCGCTACCATTGTCGCTGACGAAAGTTCCCTCGGTTCCGAGGTGGTACTTCACGTCACCCGAGCCGAGCTTGTTGCCCAGAGCAACCGAGCCTTCAAACTCGCGGAACACCTGACCGTACGTCTTGCCAGCGATGTTGGTCAGCACGTTCAGGCGCCCGCGGTGGGCCATACCGATCGCCGCGCCGTCCAGGTTGGCGGCGGCGGCACCCTGCAGAATCTCGTCCAGCAGCGGAATCAGCGATTCGCCACCCTCCAGCGAGAAGCGCTTCTGGCCGACGTACTTGGTCTGCAGGAAGGTCTCGAATGCTTCGGCTTCGTTGAGCTTGCCCAGCACGCGCATTTGCTCGTCGTGGGTCGGCTTCTGGTACTTGACCTCAACGCGCTCCTGGAACCAGGCACGCTGCTCGGGGTCTTGAATGTGCATGTACTCGATGCCGATCGTGCGGCAGTACGAGTCGCGCAGCACGCCGAGCACGTCGCGCAACTTCATAGCGCGCTTGCCACCGAAACCGCCCACAACGAACTCGCGGTCCAGATCCCAGAACGTGAGACCGTGCGACTCGATCTCCAGGTCAGGGTGCGAGCGCTGTACGTACTCGAGCGGGTCAATGTCGGCCATCAGGTGACCGCGAACACGGTACGAATTGATGAGATCTTGAACGCGAGCCTGCTTGTCCACCCGCTCGGCCAGGTCGACCTTGATGTCGGAGGCCCAACGGATCGGTGCGTACGGAATGCGCAGTGCCGCGAAGATGCCCTCGTAGAAGCCACGCTGGCCGATGAGCAGCTCGTGAACCTTCTTGAGGTACTGGCCCGAGCCCGCACCCTGAATGACGCGGTGGTCGTAGGTGCTGGTCAGCGTGATCGTCTTACCGATCGCCATTTCAGCCAGCAGTTGCTCCGAAGCGCCCTGGAACTCGGCGGGGTACTCGAGAGCACCGGCACCGATGATGCAACCCTGACCCTTGCTGAGACGCGGAACCGAGTGCACGGTTCCGATTCCGCCCGGGTTGGTGAGGGAGATCGTTGCGCCCTGGTAGTCGGCGGCGGTCAGCTTGTTGTCACGCGCACGAGCGACGAGGTCTTCGTATGCGGCGAGGAACTCGTTGAAGGTGAGGGTCTCAGCACGCTTGATGGACGGAACCACGAGTGCGCGGGTACCGTCGGGGCGCGGCAGGTCGATGGCGATTCCGAGGCCCACGTGTGCCGGAGCGATGACCGACGGCTTGCCGTTGATCTCGTCGTAGTACACGTTCTGGCTCGGGAACTCCTTCAACGCCTGAATCATGGCCCAGCCAATGATGTGCGTGAACGAGACCTTGCCACCACGGGCGCGAGCCATGTGGTTGTTAATGACGATGCGGTTGTCGATCATCAGCTTCGCCGGGATGGTGCGTACGCTCGTTGCGGTCGGCAACGTGAGCGAAATGTCCATGTTCGCGGCAATGGTCTTGAAAATGCCGCGCAGCGGCGTGACAACGTCTTCGTCACCGGTCTCGGCTGGCTCGTTCGTTGCCGTCGGCTTCGGCGCCTGTGCCGGAATCGGCTGCGGTGCGGCCGGCTTCGCGGTCGTCTTAGCCACAGGCTGTGATCCGATCACCGGAATCGGCGCCGTCACCGGCCGCGGTTCCGTGGCAGCTGGAGCTACAGGTTTTGCAGTAGTGGTGGGAGCGCTCACGGCACCCGTCGGGGGCTGGTAGGCCTCAAGAACGGGCCACCATGCCTTATCTACTGAGTTCTTATCTGCCTTGAACTGTTCATAGAGTTCTTCGACAAGCCATTCATTGGCTCCGAACTCTCCATCGTTCGAAGCACCGATGCCCGTCAACTGGCTCGACACGCTCGATCGCCCACTTTCGTCGTGATGATCCTGGAGCCCTGGGGGCACACTTCTACCCACACGCAGGACCCCTCAAGCCTAACGCAGATCCCGGGGTGCTCGTGCGGCGCGCTGATCGTTATGTTCACAATGAGGGAACAGAGTTATCTTCACGTGCGGATAAAAAATCTTCTCCACCGGTTTCGGCCGTTTTTCGCCGCGAGGCGGGGCTGGGGCGTACCGTGTGATCATGGAGTTCATCGGCGAACAACCTCAGGTTGACCTGACGTACAGCGACGTATTCTTGGTGCCTTCTCGCTCCAGCGTGACGAGCCGTTTTGACGCCGATCTCACGCCGCCCGACGGTACGCCGGCGCGCACGCCGCTGGTCGCGTCGAACATGAACTCCGTCACCGGAGCAGGCATGGCGGCCACGATGGCGCGGCGCGGTGGCCTGGCGGTGTTGCCGCAAGATTTGCCGTTGCAAGAGCTCGACGCCGCCATTCGCTGGGTGAAGCAACAGCCGGTGCTCTGGGATACCTCGATCGTCTTCTCCGAGGCCGCCACCGCGGCTGATGCGTTGCGCGTGGTTCCGGCGCTGGCCGGTGTTGGTGTCGTCGTGGTGCGCGACCCCGATGCGCCGTTAAACACGGCGAACGTGCGCGGTGTGGTGACCGGTGAGCGACTCGGTGGCGTGCTCAGCGACGCCGCTCTGGGTGATTTGGTGTCGGGCCCGGCGCCATGTGCACGACCCGCATGATGACGGCGGTTGGTCGGCCGCAGTTCTCTGCCGTTTTGGAGACGGCAGCGGCCGCCGCCGACATGGGTGCCCACGTGTGGGCCGACGGCGGCGTGCGCTATCCGCGCGACGTGGCGCTGGCGCGTGCCGCCGGTGCCGCCTCGATCATGATTGGGTCGTGGTTTGCCGGAACCATTGAGTCGCCGGATGCGCTGCTACGAGATGAGAGCGGCCGGGTCTACAAAGAATCGTGGGGCATGGCTTCTACGAAGGCGGTGCAGGCACGCTTCAGTCGCCTCGGCGCATACGAACGAGCGCGCAAAGAACTGTTTGCTGAAGGTATTTCGTCATCGAAGATCTACGTCGACCAGCTGCGCCCGGGCGTCGAAGACCTGCTCGACATGATCACCAGCGGGGTGCGCTCATCGTTCACCTATGCGGGGGCTCGCACGGTCGCCGAGTTTCACGACCGCGCCAGAATCGGCCTGCAGTCGGCGGCTGGCTATGAAGAGGATAAGGCGCTGCCGGTCAGTTGGTAGCGACCACGGAATGAGCGGAGCGCTGATCACAAGTGACAAAAAGCGGCTCTTCAGGAAGTTCCGTTAGACTGGCACGTACGATGGACGACCCTCCTAGTTGTAGACATACGCCCCTCTGTTCCTGCGCCCCGATGGTTGGGGGTGAATTGCTGTGGAGCTAGCGCCCTGGTTAGGAATGACCATCGGTCTCCTGCTCACGATCGGCACCGGCCTCTTCGTTGCCAGTGAGTTTGCCCTGGTCAACCTTGATCGCGCCGATCTCGAAGCGCGTCGCGAACGCGGCGAAACCCGGCTCGCGATGACGATCGCAGCGTTGAAGATCACCTCGACCCACCTCTCCAGTGCCCAGCTCGGCATCACGCTGACGACGCTGCTGACCGGTTACACGATGGAACCGGCCATGTCGAAGATGATGGCCCCCATGTTTGCCGCATGGGGTGTGCCGACAACCGTTTCAGGGCCGATCGCGACGGTCGTGGCGATGTTCGTGGCCACCGTGCTGTCGATGATCATCGGTGAGCTCGTGCCGAAGAACTTTGCCCTCGCGCTCCCGCGCCAGACGGCAAAGGTTGTGATGCCGTTCCAAACGCTCTTCACGACCGTCTTCAAGCCCGCAATCGTCCTGCTTAATGGTTCCGCCAACGGCATTCTTCGTGCCATGGGCGTGGAACCCAAGGAAGAGCTGAGCGGTGCGCGTTCGGCCGAAGAGCTGTCGAGCCTCGTGCGGCGTTCAGCAAGCGCTGGTGTGCTTGAAGCTGACACCGCGAGCCTGCTGAACCGCTCACTGACCTTTGCACGCCTCTCTGCTGACGACGTGATGACGCCGCGGCCGAGCGTGCAGGCGCTGTCGTCAGAAGAGACGGCAGACGACGTTGTGAACCTGGCGCGCACCACCGGTCACAGCCGCTTCCCGGTGTATGGCGAGTCGATGGACGACATCATCGGCATCGTGCACTTGAAGGCTGCGATTGGTGTGCCGCGTGAAAAGCGTGCGGGTGTTCCCGCGGCTGCTCTCAGCACCGAACCCCTGCGCGTGCCCGAGACAGTTCACCTCGATGTGCTGGTCTCCGAGTTGCGTTCGCGCGGCTACCAGATGGCCATTGTGGTTGACGAGTACGGCGGAACCGCGGGTATCGTCACGCTGGAAGACCTCGTTGAAGAGATTGTTGGTGAAGTGCTCGACGAGCACGACCGCATGCGTGCCGGTGTTATCCGTGGCAAAGAATCGATGACGTTCCCCGGCGATCTGCGCCCCGATGAGTTGGCTGATCGCGCAGGCGTGCACGTGCCTGAAGGCGATGTGTATGACACCGTGGGCGGCTACATCATGAGTGTGCTGGAGCGTATTCCGCAGGTCGGCGACGAGGTTAATCTCGCCGATGGCACCCTCACGGTGCAGCGCATGGACGGCCGCCGCGTTGATCGCGTCAAGTTTGTGCCCGCCGCAACCGGGGAGATTGAGATTCAGGGAGGTGAGAGCAAATGAGTGACTGGATGGGAATTGTCTGGTTGGTGATTCTACTCATCGGTAACGCCTTCTTCGTCGGCGCTGAGTTTGCCGTCATCTCCGCTCGTCGTTCGCAGATTGAGCCCCTCGCTGAGAAGGGCTCGCGTTCGGCGAAGACCGCCCTGTTCGCGATGGAACACGCGACCCTCATGCTGGCCACGAGCCAGCTGGGTATCACGATCTGTTCGCTGTTGATCCTGAACGTTTCTGAGCCCGCGATCCACCACCTGTTGGCGTACCCGCTGGGTCTCACGAACCTCGATGCTGGTGCGGTCGACACGATTGCGTTCATCATCGCGCTGCTGCTGGTCTCGTACCTGCACGTCGTATTCGGTGAAATGGTTCCGAAGAACCTCGCGTTCTCGGTGCCGGACCGCGCCGTGCTGTTGCTCGCGCCGCCGCTCGTCTGGGTATCGAAGGTGTTCCACCCGGTGATCTGGACGTTGAACTGGATTGCCAACGCGGTGTTGCGCCTGTTCCGTGTGGAGCCGAAGAACGAAGCCGCGTCGACGTTTACCCTCGACGAGGTTGCCACGATCGTGAACCAGTCACGTGCCGAGGGTGTGCTTGATGACACCACCGGAACCGTCTCGAACGTCGTGGAGTTCACCGACAAGAAGGCGATGGACATCGCTGTGCCGCTGGACCGCCTCGTCACGCTCGGTGAAAACACCACGCCGCATGAGGTCGAGAAGGCCGTCGCCACGTACGGATACTCGCGCTACGTGATCGTCGACGAGGACAGCCTGCCGGTCGGCTACGTTCACCTCAAAGACGTACTGCGCGTCACGCAAGACGGTGACCCCGACGGCGTGCGGGCGATTCCGGCGAAGCGCGTGCACGACCTCGTGCCGGTGCAGACGTCGACCGACCTGGAAGATGCTCTCGCGCTGATGCGCCGAGCCAGCAAGCACCTCGCCCGGGTTCGCAACGATGAGGGCGATACCGTTGCCGTGCTGTTCTTGGAAGACATCATCGAAGAACTGATCGGTGAGGTTCAAGACGCCACCGCGCGCAGCGGTCGCGCCGGCCGCTAACGCCCAGGGGCGAACGAGACGAACATCTCGTTCGCCCCTCGCGGTTTTGCCCGCCCGTGCGCGGTAGCGTTGACGCATGGCCTCCACGCGCGCGCAGACATTTACGATCGCGCACGCGCGCACGGTCATTCGCGCCGCAACGGCGACGGATGACAAGTATTCGCGCGGCGTCGTGGGGCTCTGCACCGGGTCGGCGACGTATCCCGGTGCCGCCGTGCTCGGCGTCGAAGGCGCGTGGCGGGCTGGTGCTGGTCTCGTCCGCTACGTGGGCGCTGCACCTGATCTCGTGCTCGCGCGTCGCCCCGAAACGGTGACGGTGACGGGGCGCTGTGACGCGTGGGTCGTGGGATCAGGCCAGACGCGTGAAGACGCTGTGGCGGCCGGAACCACGGAGCTGTTGGTGGGGGAGACTCCGGTTGTTGCCGACGCCGGTGCGTTAGAGCTCGTCGATTGCCCGCACGCCCTCACCGTCGTGACGCCGCACGCGGGCGAGTTTGCCCGGCTGGCCGCGCACCACAGCATTGCGTTGACGCCCGACACTGAGGCTAACGTCGTAGCGATGGCCACGGCCCTCCGCGTGGTTGTGGTGCTGAAGGGCTCGCGCACGCTTGTCGCGTCGCCGGGCACTCCCAACGTGTGGTCGATTGACGTTGAGACGCCGTGGCTGGCGACCGCCGGCACCGGTGATGTGCTCGCCGGAATGATGGGGTCGGTTATCGCGCAGGTGCGCCCGACAACACACGAAGAGCTCGCTCGTGCGGCTGCCACTGCGGTCTTTCTGCATTCGCGAGCCGGTGAGCTCGCGGCAGCCCATGGTTCCGCGGTTCCGCATCCCATCGTCGCCCTCGACGTTGCCGCGGCCGCTCCCACTGCTGTTGCCGAGGTTCTGGGCGGAACCGCGTGAGGCCGCATATTCGCACCGGCATGCGCTGGGCGGTGCTGCTGTGGGCGCTCTTCATCGGCGCTCACGTACTCGTGGCGTGGCTTGGGTGGGTTGAGCCGAATGCGCCGCGCAATGACGTGTGGAACGTGTATCAGCCGTGGTCGGCGTACGCGATGCGCGGCCAGGGCATCGTGGGTGTTACTGAGCCGTGGGTGTATCCGCCGCTCGCACTGATGCCGATGATTCTGGCGCAGTTCTTTGTGCCGTTCTTTGGGTATGAAGTGTCGTGGGTCGTCGTGGTCTTCCTGTTCGACGCCGCCGCGTTTTACCTGTTGGTGGGCGGCGGACGATCGCGCTCGCGGCGGGCCGCCGCTCTGTTTTGGATCATCTTTCTGGTCGCGCTCGGGCCGATTGCGTTGTTCCGTCTCGATGCCGTGACCGTGCCATTCGCTGCCGTCGGTGTGCTGCTGATTCGGTCACACCCCGTGGTGGCGTCGGCACTGCTCGCGATGGCCGCGTGGATGAAGATCTGGACCGGTGCGATTCTTGCGGCGGCCTTCGCTTCGCTCACGAGTAAACGTCGCATTGTCGAGGGCACGCTCGTGGTGAGCGCCGTCGTCGTGGCTATCGTCGCGCTCGGTGGTGGCATCAGCTTTTTGTTCGGTTTCATGTCGATGCAGAACTCTCGCGGGCTCCAGGCCGAGTCAGTGTTCGCGACCCCATTCTTGTGGAGTGCGATCGCGGGTGTTCCCGGCGCTGGCATCGAGTACGACTACGAGTTGATCACCTTCCAGGTCGCTGGCCCCGGCGTCGACGTGCTGGCCGACATTCTCACCCCGATGCTGTTGGTTGCCGCTTTCGCGCTCGCGGTGCTCGGGCTCGTCGCCCATCAGCGCGGTGTGATCGCACAATTGCTGATGCCGCCACTCGCGATGGCCGCGGTGCTGGCGTTCATCGTTTTCAACAAGGTCGGCTCACCGCAGTTTCAGACGTGGCTTATCGCCCCCATCGTGCTGTGGCTGCTGTGGGATCGGCGCCGCGCCCTGCCATATGCCATCACCGGCATCGTTATCGCGGCCTGCACCCACCTGCTGTACCCGTTGTTCTACGACCTGTTCTTGCAGACCGACGTCGTGGTCGTCACGATCATCACCGTTCGTAACCTGTTGCTGATCGCGCTGATGTTTGCCGCGACCACGCGCGTTGCGCTCCTCGCGATTCGGGAGCCCCTACCCGTCACAACGCTGACGCATCCCACCGCCAACGCCTAGAGTCGAGGCGAACCTCGAAAGGAACATCATGCTTCTCGCTTTCTCTGTCGCTCCCTCCGGTACCGGCCGCGCCGATGGTTCCGTCCACGACGCCGTCGCGGCAGCCGTGCGCGTCGTGCGCGAATCCGGACTCCCGAACCGTACGTCGAGCATGTTCACCGAGATCGAGGGGGAGTGGGACGAAGTTTTCGACGTCGTGAAGCGTGCGACGGCGGCGGTGGAACCATTCGGCTCCCGCATTTCGCTGGTCATCAAGGCCGACATTCGCCCCGGCTTCTCGGGTGAGATCAACAGCAAGCTCGACCGCCTCGAGCGGGCGATGGACGAACAGGAACAGCCGAGCGGCGAGTAGCTGCAGAAACGCCGAAGGGGCTTTCCGTCACTGCGATGGAAAGCCCCTTCGTGCGTTGCGTGGCGTTATGCCGACATCGTCGAGCCACCGTCGGTCATGAGCGTCTGACCGGTGAGGTAGCGGGAGTCGTCGGAGGCGAGGAAGGCGACAACGGGTGCGATGTCGTCCTTCGGGTCGCCGAGGCGGCCGAGCGGAACACCGTCAACAACCTTCTGATGAAGCGAAGTTCACGATCGAGACCTGGGTCTTCTTGAGCTCGGGGTAAGCCGCGCGCATCAGGTTGTACGTGGCGTACATGCCGGTGCCGAGGTTGAGGTCCCACATCTCCTGCGTGGTCTCCATCATCGGTGCCTGCTTCGAAGCGTGAGCGTTGTTGACGAGTACGTCGAGCTTGCCGAAGTGTTCGACGGCCTTCGCGATGATGGTCGCAGCGTTGGCCTCGACAGCCTGCTCTGCAGGCTCTTCAAGCCTCCTCTCGTGGTTCCGCCCGAGTGCCAGGGATTTTTCGCTAACAGGGAACGGCTGTTTGCGGCTCGGTGGGTAACGTGTGCGGGAGATCGTGAGTAGCGTGGGGGGCATGACCGATGCCGCTCCCGGAGCCGATGCCCTGCGCGCCTTTATGGCGCAAACCGAAGCCGCGGGGGAGGCGAAGGCGGAGCCGGTGCCCATCTCAGCGCGGGCGGCAACCGTTGTTGTGGCACGCGAGGGCGAGTTTGGCCCCGAGATTCTGATGCTGCGTCGCCCGGAGCGGGGTACGTTTGCCGGTGCCTGGGTATTTCCCGGCGGCAAGGTTGACCCGGAAGATGCGGTGCCGGGCGGAACCATGGCTGACGAACTCAAGGCGACAGCAATTCGTGAGACGAAGGAAGAGACGGGGCTCGACGTCGTGCCCGCCGACCTCGTGCAGATTTCGCAGTGGGAGCCGCCGGAGGTAACCGCGGTGCGCATTCGCACGTGGTTCTTCGTCGCACTGGCGTCGTCTGGCACGTTTGTGCCGTCGCCCGATGAGGTCGCGGAGTGGATGTGGATTCGCCCCATCGACATGCTGGAGCGTCATGCGCAGGGCTCGGTGACGCTGTACCCGCCGACGTTCATCACCCTCACCGCGCTGACCGGGTGTGGTTCTTCGATTGCCGAGTGGAGCACGCACTTGCGCGACCTGCAGTCGCGCGAGTACAGCACGCGCATGCGCAAGAGCGACGGAACCACGGCGCTGTTTTGGCAGGGCGACTATGAATACGATGCCGAGCAGCCGGGTGCCACCGGCCCGCGCCATCGCATCGTCACCGGTTCGTTGCCGTGGACGTATATCAACGAGGTCTGGGCCTCGTAACGCTGCCCGTTAGGAGGCGAGCAATCGGCGCAAGTGCAGGCTGACGGCTTCGTCTTCAATCAGGAAGCCGTCGTGGCCGAAGTCGCTGGAGATCACCACAGCGTGGTTTCCGTCGAGCGTGTTCGGAATGCCCTTGGCGATGCGGTGCTGCCCGTCAACTGGGAACAGACGGTCGCTGTCGATGCCGAGCACGAGCGTCGTCGCGGTGACGCGGGCGAGGGCATCTTCGACACCACCACGGTCACGGCCGACATCGTGCGAATCCATCGCGCCGACCAGGATGACGTAGCTGTTCGCGTCAAAGCGGCGCGTGAACTTGTTGCCGTGGAAGTCCAGGTAGCTCTCCACCGCAAAGCGGCCACCGAGGCCAAAGGGGGAGACCGGTGACTGCCACGAGCGCTGGAACCGCTGGTTGAGCTCTGACGGGCTGCGGTAGTTGAGGAGAGCCATGCGGCGCGCGAGTGCGAGCCCGCGGTTGGGGCCTTCGCCGTCGCCGGCGTCGTAGTACTCGCCGCCGTTGAAGTGTGGATCAATCGCGATTGCTTCCAGCTGCACCGAGTTGAGTGCGATCTGATCGGCCGTATTGAGCGGGGGCGATGACAGTACTGCGAGGCGCGCCACGCGATCGGGAGTGGTGACGGCCCACTCGAGGGCGTGCATGCCGCCCATGGAACCACCGATGACGGCAAAGAAGCGATCGATCTCAAGGTGGTCGGCGAGCAGCCGCTGCGCCGCGACCTGGTCACGAATCGTCAGGTACGGGAAGCGCGAGGCCCACTCGTACCCGTCGGGCGCGATGCTGGAGGGGCCGGTCGACCCCTGGCATCCGCCGAGAATGTTCGGTGCGATGACGAAGTATTTGTCGGTGTCGATCGCGGCACCGGGGCCGACGATGTCTTCCCACCACCCCGACGTGGGGTGCGCGCGGCTCGCGTCACCGCGCACGTGCGAGTCACCGGTGAGCGCGTGCAGAATCAGAATCGCGTTATCGCGCTCCGGGTTCAGCGTGCCCCACGTCTCATAGGCGAGACGGAACGACGGGAGCTGGCCACCAGACTCCGTGCGAAAAGCGCCGAAGTTCGCGAAGTGACGGTCGCCCGCCGGATCACCGTCACGCCACGCACCCGTCGCTGGCGGACGACCCAACAGCGACCGAGCGTCGGCCTCGGTAACCGGTGCCGACGGCACCGTATCTTCAGAGACCTGCCAATCCATGGTTCCATTCTGTCCCGTAACGGCACCCAAACGCGAAGTGTGACTTTCTCAAAGACCCTTGGCCGGAACCACGCGCGGAACCAGGAGCGCGGAACCACGGGTTGGCGGGTGAAGAGTTGGGTCACCCCGCGAGGGGCGCGGCCGGTGGTCGGTAATGTCGCGAAACCCGGTAAATCTCGCCCGAAAAGTACGGGTATCGCGACAGAGTACGGGTTTCACGACAACGGAACCGGGGGTACGGAGCCGGCGAATGTCTCCGCCCGCCCCGCGGGGGCGCGAGACGAAAACGCCCCGACCTTTCGAAAAAGGTCGGGGCGTTTTCGGTGAGCGAATTAGACGCGGGTCTGTTCGATCTGCTNGGGTACGGAGCCGGCGAATGTCTCCGCCCGCCCCGCGGGGGCGCGAGACGAAAACGCCCCGACCTTTCGAAAAAGGTCGGGGCGTTTTCGGTGAGCGAATTAGACGCGGGTCTGTTCGATCTGCTCGCGGGCGGCGGTGAGGCCGGCCTCGAGGTCAGCCTTGATGTCTTCGATGTTCTCGAGACCGACCGACAGGCGTACGAGGCCCGGCGTGACGCCAGCGGTGAGCTGCTGCTCGGGCGAGAGCTGCGAGTGCGTGGTCGATGCCGGGTGGATCACGAGCGAACGCACGTCACCAATGTTGGCGAGGTGGCTGAACAGGCTCAGGTTGTTGACGAACGCGCGGCCAGCGTCGACGCCGCCCTTGAGTTCGAACGACAGCACCGCACCGACACCCTTGGGGGCGTACTTGTTGGCGGCGGCGTACCACGGCGACGACGGCAGACCGGAGTAGTTGACCGTCGCGATGTCGGGGTGGTTGTCGAGCCACTCGGCGATCTCCTGTGCGTTCTGCACGTGGCGCTCGAGACGCAGCGACAGCGTCTCGATGCCCTGGATGAGCTGCCAGGCGCTCGCCGGAGCGATTGCCGAACCAAGGTCGCGCAGCAGCTGCACGCGCGCCTTGATGATGAAAGCGAGGCCGTCACCGACAGCGGCGGTGTAGCTTGCGCCGTTGTACGACGGGTCGGGCTCGGTGAGGCCCGGGAACTTCTCGACGTTCTCCGACCACTTGAAGCGGCCACCGTCGACGATGGAACCACCGATGACGGTGCCGTGACCGCCGAGGAACTTCGTGGCCGAGTGGATCACGATGTCAGCACCGTGCTCGAACGGCTTGATGAGGAAAGGCGTCGCGATCGTGTTGTCAGCGATGAGCGGAATGCCCGCTTCGTGTGCCACGCCAGCGATGCCAGCGATGTCGAGCACGTTGATCTTCGGGTTACCGATCGTCTCGCCGAAGAACAGCTTCGTGTTCGGGCGAACGGCTGCGCGCCACTCTTCGAGGTCGTCCTGGTTCTCAACGAACGTGACCTCGATGCCGAGCTTGCCCAGCGTGTACTTGAAGAGGTTGTAGGTGCCGCCGTAGATCGAGCTCGACGAAACAATGTGGTCGCCAGCGACGGCGATGTTCAGGATTGCGGTGGTGGCAGCAGCCTGGCCCGAGGCGACAAGGAGCGCGCCCGTTCCGCCTTCGAGGGCTGCGATGCGCTGCTCGGCGACATCCTGCGTGGGGTTCTGAATACGGGTGTAGATGTTGCCGAACTCAGCGAGCGCGAACAGGTTCGCGGCGTGGTCGGTGCTGTCGAACACGTACGACGTGGTCTGGTAAATCGGGGTGGCGCGAGCCTTGGTGACCGGGTCGGGCGCAGCGCCAGAGTGGATCTGCTTGGTCTCAAAACGCCAGTTCTCGGGTGCAGACATAAGAGGACTCCTTGTGTTGTCGGGCGGCAACAGGAGCCGCTCAGTAGAGATTAGGTAGCTACCCCATGGCGGCCAACTTTGGGGACATGTTACGTAACACGATCGACACGCACACCTTGTAGCGTGGAGGCATGACGAGGCGTGCAGTTGTAACGGGTGCAAGTAGCGGTATCGGCCGGGCGACGGTTGTCGCTCTCCGCGACGCGGGGTGGGATGTCGTCGGTGTCGCCCGCCGTGCCGAGCGTCTCGCCGAGGTCGCGGCCGAGACTGGTGCCGCCGTTTTTGCTGCTGACCTCACGAAGCAGGCCGACGTTGATGCGCTCGCGCAGTACCTGGAGAGCACCGGAACCACGCATGCACTTGTGCAGGTGGCGGGAGGAGCCGCGGGTACGGAACGCATTGAAGACGCACGCACCGAGGACTGGGAGTGGATGTTCCAGGCTAACGTGATGGGCACCCAGCGTCTCGTAGCCGCACTCTTGCCGCAGCTTCGCCAGGCAACGCTCACCGACGGCCACGCCGACCTCGCGTTTGTCACCTCAACCGCCGCACAGACCGCCTACCCGGGTGGTGCCGGCTACAACGCCGCAAAGGCGGGGGAGTCGATGCTCGTCAAGGCGCTACGTCTCGAGCTCGCCGGTGAGCCGCTGCGCGTCACTGAGATCGCCCCGGGCATGGTGTTTACCGAAGAGTTCACCCTCAACCGCAACCGCGGCAACACGGACGCGGTTGCCGCCACCTACGACGGCGTTGAAGCCCCGCTCGTCGCGAGCGACGTTGCCGACGTCATTAGCTACGCACTTAACGCACCCGGCCACGTCAACCTCGACCTCATCACGATGCGCCCGGTCGCACAGGCCGCACAGCACGTGCTGATCCGCGGTGAACTGAAGCCGCGCCTGTAACGTGACGACGCTCGATCAGCTCGCAGCGAGCGGAACCATTGACGCCGGGTGGGCGCAGGCACTTGCGCCGGTCGCCGCGGATATTGCCGCGGTTTCTGCGCGCGTGCAGGCCGCGCGTGACGCTGGTGTTGAGGTGCTTCCCGCCGCGGAGAACGTGTTTCGTGCGTTTAGCCGCCCGCTCGACGACGTGCGCGTGCTGATCGTCGGCCAAGACCCCTATCCGACGCCCGGTCACGCGATCGGTCTCTCGTTCGCCGTGAACCGCGACGTGCGCCCGCTGCCACGCAGCCTCAGCAACATCTACAAAGAGCTGACCGCCGACCTCGAGATCGCGCCGGCCAGTCACGGCGATCTGTCGGCGTGGGCTGATCAGGGTGTCATGCTCCTCAACCGCGTGCTCACCGTCGCACCCGGCGATGCCGGTTCCCACCGCCGCTGGGGCTGGGAGAAGGTCACCGAGCACGCCATTCGGGTGCTTGCCGCGCGTGACCAGCCGCTCGTCGCGGTGCTGTGGGGCAAAGACGCCGAGAACCTCCGCGGCTGGCTCGGTGACACCCCGGCAATCGTCTCCGCTCACCCGTCGCCACTGTCGGCATCGCGTGGCTTTTTTGGCTCGCGCCCGTTCTCGGGCGCGAATGACCTGTTGCGCGCTCAGGGCGCAGCGCCCATCGATTGGCGAGTGGAGTAGGCACATGAAGCCGGACGAGTACCTCAAGCCCCGCAAGCTCCCCAGGCACCTGCAGAAGGCTGAGGTGCCCGACGAGTTCTCGTTCTCGATCCGCGATGCGGTCGCTGCAGACTTGCCGGCGGTGCGCGAGATCTACAACTACTACGTCACCATCTCGTCGGTCACTTTCGACGAGTCGACGTGGACGCTCGCGCAGTGGAAAGAGAAGTTCGCGCACCTCACGAAACTCGGTCTGCCGTTTATCGTGGCGGTGTCACCGAGTGGCCAGGTTCTCGGATACGCCCTGCTGTCGCAGTGGAAGCCGAAGTCGGCCTACCGTTTCACGACCGAGAACTCCATCTACCTCGGCCCGAGCGCCGGCGGTAAAGGCATCGGGCGGGCACTGCTGACCGAGCTCATCGCCCGCGGCGAGGCAGCGGGAATCCGCCAGATCCTGGCGGTCATTAGCGACAAGGGTGCCGAAGCATCGATTGCCCTGCACGAAAAGCTCGGCTTCGTTGAAGTGGGCCGCATGGGCCGGGTGGGCTTCAAATTTGACCGGTGGCTCGGAACCATCATCCTGCAGAAAGAACTGCCGAAGACCCGCAAGAAATAGCGGTTACGGCGTGGTGTCGATCGTAGGGATCGCCGCCAGCAGGCGCTTCGTGTAGTCCTCACGCGGATGCTGCAGCACCTCGGCGACGGGGCCGCGCTCAACGATCGCCCCATCCTTCATAACCACCACCGATTCGCACAGCGACTGCACCACACCAATGTCGTGCGAGACGAACAGCATCGTCATGTTGTCTCGTGCCAACAGGTCGCGCATCACTTCGAGAATCTGGGCGCGCACCGTGACGTCGAGCGCCGACAGCGGCTCGTCACCGACGAGAATTGACGGCTTGTGCACGAGCGCACGCGCAATCGCGATGCGCTGACGCTGGCCACCCGAGAACTCGTGCGGAAAGCGCGACGCCATGTCAGGCTCGAGATCCACGTCTTCGAGCACTTCGGCAACACGCTTGCGGTGATCACCACCGATACCCAGTGCCCACAGCGGCTCGGCAACGGCGCGGCCAACCGACATACGAGGGTCAAGCGACGCGTACGGGTCTTGGAAGACGATGCCGGTCTCGCGGCGGAGCCAGTGCAGGCTCCGCGCTGACTTTCGGGCGTCCACCGGGCGACCGTTAATCTCAATGGTTCCGCTCGTCGGTGTATCCAGCGCGAGCAACAGTCGAATTAGTGTCGACTTGCCCGAGCCTGACTCGCCGATGATGCCGACGGCCTCACCGTCTTCGGCCGTGAAATCGACACCATCAAGCGCCGTCGTGTACGTGCGCTTCTCAAACGGTGTCTCTTTGGCGCGCGCGTAGCGGCGGGTCAGGTCTTTCGCAACGATCGTCATGCCGCACCACCGTAAGTCATGGTTCCATCCGGCGCCCGCCACAACGTTGCTTGCGCATCACGCAACAGTCCCTGCGTGATGGGGGACTGCGGCGTGGTCAGCAGGGTCTTGAGCGGCCCCTGCTCGATCACGCGGCCGTGCTTGAGCACGACGCCGTGGGTGGCAACCTGCCTGAGAACGGCGAGGTCGTGCGTGATGAACACGAGCGACATGCCGTCGTCAGCCACGAGCGAGCGCAGCAGCGTGAGAATGTCGGCCTGGATCGTGACGTCGAGCGCGGTGGTCGGCTCATCTGCAATCAGCAACTTAGGACGGCATGCGAGTGCCATCGCGATCGCCGCGCGCTGACGCTGACCGCCAGAAACCTGGTGCGGGTAGCGCTTCACGATGCGTTCGGGGTCTGGCAGCTTGACGCGGGCAGCCTCGGCAATTGCGCGGGTCTTCGCTTCGCCGCGCGATACGTTTTCGTGGATGCGGATCGACTCCGCGATCTGGCGCCCGAGCGTGCGAATCGGGTTGAGCGCCGTCTGCGGCTCTTGAAACACAATGCCGATTTCGTCGCCGCGGAGTTCGGCGAGCTTGCGATCAGGCATACCGATGAGCTCGGTGCCGTTCCACGTGATGCTGCCGGATACTTCGGAACCATCGGGCAACAGGCCGAGGATCGCGAGCGCCGTGAGTGACTTGCCGGATCCCGATTCACCGATCAGGCCGACGCGGGCACCATCGGGTACCTCGAAACTGATGTCTTCAATCACGGTCTTGCCGTGAATCGTAACGTGCAGGTTTTTGATGACGAGGCTCATGCGGTCACCGTCGGCATGGGTGCGGGCATGGCCTTTGCCATGCGCTGACTGAGCGTGGGGTCTGTGGTCTCACGCAACTTGTCTCCGAGTAGGTTCAGCGCGAGCACCGTCAGGGAGATCGCGAGACCCGGCCAAATCACGGCGAGCGGGTGAATGTTGATGAAGGCCTGTGTTTCAGCGAGTAGACGGCCCCATGACGGGTCGTTGGCCGAGGCGCCGAAACCGATGTAGCTGAGGCCCGCTTCGGCAAGCACCGCGACACCCATCGACCACGACAGCTGCACGATGTACACCGGCGCGATATTGGGGAGCACGTGACGGAACACGTTCTGTGACGTGGTGAGACCGGCAGCCTTGCCAGCGAGAACGTAGTCGCTCGAGAGCACGCGGCGCAGTTCGGGGCGGGTGACGCGCGCCATGTTGACGCCGAAACCGATACCCACAGCAAAGACCACGACCCACAGCGACTGGCCCGCGATCGAGGCGAGCATCGCCGCGATGATGAGCACGGGGAAGGCGAGGAGCACGTCGATGAGCGTTGCCATCGCTTCGCGTACGAGACGCGTCGTCAGCGTTGCGAGGCACGCGAGTGCGATACCGATGACGGTGGAGATCACGGCAGCACCAATAGCGACCACGACGGTGGTGCGGGCACCGAGCATGATGTGCGTCAGCATGTCGCGGCCAGCGTTATCGGTGCCGAGCACGTGCGGCCAGCCGGGGCCGAGCCACCGGTCATCGACGTTGGCGAGTTCGGGTGGGAATGGCGTCCAGAACAGCGAGACGAGTGCTGTCAGCGCCACGAGGGCCACGACGATGACGCCGAATTTTCCGGTTGTGGAGCGCCATAGCGGGCGGAACCATCCGGCACGTTGCGTGCTCATTCGGTTGCCTCCCGAAGTCGTGGGTCCAGAATGCGGTGCACAATATCGACCGCAAAGCCGATGAGGAGAACGACCGCGGTCAACACGAGCAGTTCGCCCTGCACGAGCGGCAGGTCGCGAGCGCCGACGTCATCAATGAGCATGCGGCCGATGCCTGGCAGGTTGAACAGTTTTTCAATCACCACGGCACCCACCACGATGCCAGCAACCTGCAGACCCAACACCGTGATGATGGAGAGACCAACGTTCGGTAGGCCATGCCGCAAGAGCGCCTGCGTACGGGTGAGACCCTTGGCCGCTGCAGTGCGTACAAAGTCACGTGTAATCGCGTCGAGCGTGGCACTGCGCACGAAGCGCATCAACACGGCACCCTCGACGATGCCGATCGTGATCGCGGGAAGAACGAGAGCCATAAAGGCTTTGCCCGGCTCTTCCCACCCCGAGCGGGGGAATCCCTGTGCGCGGAACCAGCCGAGCCACAGCGAGAAGACCAGGATGAGAACCATGCCTGCCCAAATTACCGGCACCGCAGCGACACCCTGCGCCCCAACGCTCAACGCGGTTCCGCTCAGCTTGTTTCGACGCAGTGCCGACAGAATGCCCAGCGGCACCGCGATGACGAGGGCAACGGCCATAGCCATGAGGCCGAGGGGAATCGTCACTTCGGCTTTTTCCAGCAGCTCGTCAACAACCTTGGTGTTGGTGATGAGCGATGTGCCCATGTCGCCGGTGACGACGCCACCAATCCAGCTGAAGTACTGCACCGGCAACGGCTGATTGAGCCCGAGCTCTTCGCGCAACTGCGCAACCTGCTCGGGTGTTCCTTCTGCCCCGGCGATCACCTGAGCGACATCGCCGGGCAGAACCCGCAGCGCCAGGAAGATCAGCAGGGACGCCACGATCAGCCCTCCAATGAGGAGGACTGATCGTGTCAGGATGTAGCGAATCACTCGACGATTGCTACGTTCGCCAGGTTGATGCGGGAGTTAACCGAGTTGACCGGGAAGCCGGTGACGTTCGGCAGGTGCGCCGTCAGTGTCTCGCCGGTGTACAGCCAGTCAGCGGCGTGGTCTTCGGAAACAATGCGTGCGGCTTCAGCGAGCAGCTTGTCGGACTCCGCTTCATCGGTGGTGGCGAGGGCCTTCGCGTATAGCTCCTGCACCTTCGTGTTGTCGTAACCGAAGTAGTAGTCCGGGTTTGCCCAGTTACTGAAGTCGCGCGGCTCAACGTGCAGCACGAAGCTCAGCTCGTAGTCGTGGTTCGTGTAGACGTCGTTGAGCCAGGTCGGGAACTCCACGTTCTCAATCTTGAGCGTGACGCCGACGGCGTTGAAGTCGGAGACGAGCTGCTTCGTGACCGTGGTGCCATAGAACGACGGGATCGTGAGCGTCAGCTCGAGGTCTTTCACGCCGGCCTCTTCGAGGAGCTTCTTGGCGCCTTCGGGGTCGTAAGACACAACATCCGAAAGGTCTTCGTAGCCCGGGTCAAGCTCCGGGATCGGACCAAACTGCTCGGCGCCCGAACCGACGGCGGTGATGACGGCTTCGTGGTTGATCGCCATGCGCAGTGCTTCGCGCACCTTAACGTTGTCGAGCGGTGCCTTCTTGTTGTTGAACGCGAGCGTCGCCTTGTCGGTCGTCTTACCGGTCGTGATGACGAAGTCGGTGCCCTCGAAGTTGGCGGCGAGGTTCGGGTCAACGGCGGACAGCACGTCAAGGTCGCCGGTCGTGGCGGCATTCACGCCAGCGGTGAAGTCAGGAATGTAGACGAACGTTACCTCGGCGAGCTTCGCGGCGTCGCCCCAGTAAGCGTCGTTGCGCTTGAACGTGATGCTGTCCTTGCGCTTCCACGAGTCGAACAGGAACGGGCCGGTGCCGTTGGCTGCCGTCTTGAGATCGGTGGTGTCGCCCGCGGAGAAAACCAGCCCCGCCGGAGTCGTGAGCGTGAACAGGAAGTTGATGTCTGGTTCCGTCAGCGTGATGACAACGCTCGATGCGTCCGGAGCCGTGATCGTGGCGACGTTGGCGAAGTCACGGTTGCCGATCACCGTGGCGTCGGTCTGAACGGCCGTGTACGACGCGACGACGTCAGCCGACGTCAGGGGCTGGCCGCCGTGGAACGTTACGCCCTCCTGGAGCGTGAACGTGTAGGTGAGGCCATCGGGGGAGATGGTGTAGTCGGTCGCGAGCTCAGGAACAATCTTGTTCTCTTCATCGCGGGTGACGAGACCCTGGTAGATGTTGTCGACGAGGATCTGCTCGAGAGCCGCACCAGAGGTGTGACGAATGTCGAGGTTGTCGGGCTCAAGCACCAGACCAACGACGAGCTCGCCGTCGGCTACCGGAGCGCCGGTGGCGGCGGGGCCGGACGTTGAGGGGGAGGGCTTTTCAGACGTAGCTGGCGCGCATGCGCTCAGTGCGATGGCGATCGCGGCCAGGCCAGCGACCACTGCGGTGCGACGGAACATGTCAGTCCTTTCCGGACATCAGGGTAAATGGATGACGGGCTGGGGGCGAGTGGCGTGCAGAGAATGGCGCCACCCGGAGCCCGTTAATCGGTGTCGGAACTAGCGGTAATGATGGCGCCCAGCGCAACCGGCTGGGTTTCTTGGACGTTATGGCCGGCGTCGACCGTGATGATGGTCGCGTCGGGGAGGCGCTGCGCAAAAGTGGCGAGGGCGGGCTCGTCGATGTAGCCATGGTCGCCACGCACGAGGGTGATGGGCGCCGTGATGGCTGCAAAGTTCTGCCACGACTGCTCGTTTTGTACGAGCGTGCCTTCGGCGGCCCCTTCGGGCAGGATTGCGAGGGCGAGCTGTGCGAAGTGGTGCTTCCATTCCACCCGGCCATCATCGCGAACGCGGGTGTTGAAAAGTACGCCGCGGGCGGTGCCTTCGCGGTCGCTTCCCATGCCGAAGCTCATCGCGTAGTCAACAACCTCATCGCGCGATGCGAAGTCTTGCTGCGAGTAGAACGCCCGAAGCTCGGCAGGACCCACCTTCGGGTCAAGCGCCGGCACGATGTCAACGAAGACGATGCGCTCGACGAGGTCAGGGCGGCGGGCGGCAATGGCGGCGGAGGCGAGGCCACCGAGCGAGTGGCCGACCAGAATCTGCGGGCGCGACGTCAATGCCTCAAGTGCCTGGATCACGTCGTCGGCGAGATTGCTCGGCGAATACGTCGCGTCATCCCGCCACGAGCTGTCACCGTGCCCCGGCAAATCAATCGCCAGCGCGGGCAGGCCCATGCTGAGCACGGTCGCATCCCACGTGTGGGCATTGAGGCCCGCGCCGTGCAGCAGGGTGACAACCGGCTCATCGTCGGTGTACTTCAAAGCGCTGACGGTGCGGCCCTCGCCGGCGGTGACCGAGACGCGCGTCATCGGCTGCGCGTCAACGCCAAGCACACCGGCTTGACCGGCAAGAAACGAAAACTCACTCACTGCTTCGATGGTCACAGGGTGCCTTTCGGGGCGGTAATAGGATCGATTGAATTATCGACCCGTTTTTGGCGCTCGCGGAAATCGAAGATCAATATGCACAGTAATGAAGAGGTTTCTTTGCGCATAACTACTAGATTCCTCTTAAATTGCTTGTCATGTTGAATTTTGACCCGACGGAACCAGCAATGCGGCCCGCAATGAGCGGAGCGTCGTAGAGTTGGTGCATGGCAGAGACGCGCGTACACCTTTCTAAGACTGAGCCCACCGCATACAAGGCGCTCGCAGCTTTTTCGTCGACGGTGTCGCAGATCTGCGCCGACAACGGCATCGACAATCGCATCAAAGAATTGCTGATGCTGCACACATCGCAAATCAACGGCTGCGCCTTCTGCGTACGGGTGCACGTCGACGGGGCCCTCGCCGCGGGCGTCACCGCCGATGAGATTGCTCAGATTCCGGTCTGGCGCGAGACGGGGGTCTTCTCAGAGCGCGAGTGCGCGGCGCTGGAGCTCGCCGAGGCCTTTGCTTACATCCATGAGGGTGGCGTGCCTGATGATGTCTATAACCGCGTCGGAAGTGTCTTCACTGAAAAGGAGTACGCCGCATTGTCGTGGGCTGCTGTGTCGATCAACGCGTTCAATCGTGTCGCGATTGCTGGCCGCTACCCGGTTCCGGCGAAGTCATGATGGCTAATTCTTTGGTTCAGGGCACGGTCAATTTCCGTGACACCGGTGGTCTGCCGGTCGGCGATAGCCTGACCCGCCACGGGGTGCTGTTTCGCTCCGGCAACCTGGCCACCGTCACGCCTGAGGGTGAGACCGACCTGGCATCGCTGGGGCTCAAGCGCATCATTGACCTTCGTGATGACGAAGAGGTCAATCGCCAGCCCAGCCGTGCTGGCGACATCCCCATTTCGCGCGTGCCTCTCTTTGTTGGTTCCGTCGCCTCCTTCTTCACGGAGAGCCTCGGTCTGACAGAGATGTACCGTACGCTCATCGACGACTCGTCGGACCGGGTGCTTGACGTCGTGCGCGGCGTGCTGGCCGATCAGCCGGTGCTCGTGCACTGCACGGTCGGCAAAGACCGTACGGGTGTGACCGTAGCGTTGACGCTTGCGGCAGCCGGTGTCGACGAGAGCGCGATCATTGCCGACTACGCCCGCACTGAAGGGCTGCTGCCCGCGGAGCGCAACCGTGCGGTGATCGAACTTGTGCGCAAGGTGCACCCCGACTCTGAGAGCATCGTTGAGCTCGCTACGAAGTCTCCGGCGCACATCATGCAGGGGCTCCTCGCTGACCTCTCCACCCGGTTTGGTTCGCCGACTGATTACTTGCGCGCCAACGGGTTGAGCGACGACGAGATCGCCGGGCTCCGTGAAGTTCTGATCGATCGCGGAACCCGCACGATGCTGTAGGCGCGCGTAGCTACCGGCGGGGGCGAGATACGCTGGTGAGGTTAGGCATACCTATCTTTAGGTATACTGGTGGTGTTATGACGAACCCGATCCGCCGAGTCTCCCGCCGCGCAGCCGCTCGCGCCGCGCGTGTTCAGGTATTGGTTACAGCTGACGAAACATCGTTGACCGACCTCGAGTTGCTGGCTGCGACGCTTCCGCTGTGCTCCACCGGCCGTGTGTTTGTCGAAGTGGCCGATGAGTCACAGATCACCACGATCGATCTGCCCCCGCGCATGACGATGACGTGGCTCGACCGCTCGGCGCGTGCCGCCGAAGCGGGCCAGCTTGCCGGCCGTGCCGCGCTCGCTTGGGCGAACGAAATGCTGTGCGACGACGACAACGCGAACCGTGTCTACCTGCTGAACGGCGCGTCAGCCGAGCACCTGCAGCGTCACCTGACGATTGGGCTCAGCCTCGGCGCTGACCGCATTCACGCACGGTGATGCCGCGGCACATAGTTGCCGTCTTCTAGACCCGCTTCGATCTCGAACCGGTTCGTGAGTGCGTTTCTGCCCGCGATTGTGTAGAGCAGCGGCATGAGAAAGCCGTAGCGCCGCCACTGCCGCATGTGCACGCGCTCGTGCTTGAGAACGGCGGCTGACGGAACCCTGGGACCGGTGAGAAAGCATCGACCGACACACACGCCACCCCGCGGAAATGCCCACGATGGCAGGCCTCGGAAAACCCAGAGGCCTTCGCTCTCGGTGATCTTGCCGCGGCTCCAGATGAAACCCCATGTCATGCCGACGGCCGTGCCCCACCAGTAGCCCACGCGGCTGATGGGGGAGTCCAGGAGAAAGGGCGGGATGAGGTGATCGATGCGGCGGCCTTTGATGAGCGCCTGGTCTGCGTCGTGCTTCCAGTGGGGTTCGTGCGGATCCGTCATGCGGCTGCCAGCGCCCCAATAATGCGCAGGATGGTTCCGAGGTCTTCAACGGCCGCCGCCGGCGTCGACGGCGCGAAGCCGGCAAGTGAGGCGCCCGAAAGTTCGAAAGCGTCGCGCAGCGCCACAATCGTCGCGGTGAGTTCAGCGGGGTCGAGGCCAAACGGCATCGGGTTCTGCACGCCGGTGACGTGTGCCGGGTCGAGCACATCAAGGTCAACGTGGATGTAGATGCGCGAGGCGCCACTGGCTCGCACGGCGTTAACGAGCGCGACGGGGTCGCGCAGCGCGTCGACGGGGAAGAGCGAAACCTCGGATTCCTCGACGAAGGCGGCTTCGTCATCATCCAGCGCACGAGAGCCAGCCACGAACAGACGGTGGGCGGCGAGGTTTTCGCCGCTGAGAGCGAGCTCGGAGGGGACGTCGCCGAGGAGCGCCCGAGCAGCCATGCCAGCGAAGGCGCCGGAGGGGGAGGAACTGGTGGAGTTGAGGTCGGCGTGAGCGTCAAACCAGATCACGGCGAGATCGGGGTGGTAGACGTGGTCAATACCGGCAACAGCGATGCTGCAGTCGCCGCCAATCAACACGCAGCGGTCGGTCTCGGAGACCAAAACGTCGGCGATACCGCGGCGAACCTTTTGTAGGGAGCTGGCCCGAAGAACGCCGCTCTGCAGCGACTCACCGGCTTCCACCGGTACCTCGACACGGACGACGGCAGATCGGGGCAGGTCGCCGGAGATGGCGTCTGCGCCATCGGCGAGTGCCATCGCTCTCGGGGAGGGGGAGCCCTGCCACTGCGGAACAATCACAAAGCGGGTCATGTTCTCATCTTCTCACCGGGACGAGCCGTGCGGGGCAGATCCACAGCGGCTCATAGCAAATGCAAGAGGGGTGCCGGCCAAAGCCGACACCCCCTGGGAAAGCGAAGTGCCTAGTCTTCGATTGCGGACTGGTTGCCGTGCTTGAGCGCAGCGAGACGTGCTTCAACTTCGGTCAGCTCGCCCAGGTCTTCCAACTCGTTGAACTGCATGTCGAGCGACGAAGCAGCGATCTCCTGCTTGCCCTGTGCGATGGCCTCCTGGCGGCGCACCTTCTCTTCGAAGCGACCCAGGTCGCTCGTCGGGTCGAGAACGTCGATCGACTTGACCGCGTCGTGAACGCGCGACTGTGCCTCGGCCGTCTTGGCGCGAGCAACGAGTTCGGAGCGCTTGTTCTTCAGCTGCTCCAGCTTGTCCTTCATGCCGTTGAGGCCGTCCTTGAGCTTG
Organism: Microbacterium daqui; assembly: GCF_050408675.1. Lineage (NCBI taxonomy): Bacteria > Bacillati > Actinomycetota > Actinomycetes > Micrococcales > Microbacteriaceae > Microbacterium > Microbacterium daqui. The sequence continues at coordinate 88,783 of NZ_JBNTKF010000008.1, forward strand.
TCAACGACCTCGGTCTGCGAAGCGATGGTGGGCTCAGCCTGCTTGGCTTCGGTCTCCGCACCAATCTGGCGCTGCAGGGCGATCTTCGCGAGGTTGTCGAACTTGTCAGCGTCAGCGGTGTGACCGCCTGCGCGCAGTTCGTCTGCCTTGCGGCTGGCAGCGAGTGCCTTGTTGCCCCACTCACCAGCGGCCTTGACGTCTTCAGCGTGGTCGCGCTCGATCAGGCGCAGGTTGCCGATCGTTTCTGCGATCGCCGACTCAGCGTCAGCGATGCTGTTGGTGTAGTCGCGCACGAGCTGGTCGAGCATCTTCTGCGGGTCCTCGGCGGAGTCGAGGAGCGCGTTGATGTTCGCACGAACGAGGGTTGAGATACGACCGAAAATGGACTGCTTAGCCATCGGTTTTCCTTCCTGGTGTTTTCTGAAGATTGGGATTAAAGACTGTTAGAAGCGCCCGCCGCCACGACGGGATCGTGTGCCGCCGCCGCCGAAGCTGCCGGGACGGAACCCTCCGCCGCTGGGTCGGCTGCCGCCACCGGAACCACCAAAGCCGCCGAAGCCGCCGCCGGACGACGAACTGCGGCGGCTACCGCCCCCGAGCACGTTGTTGAGCACAATACCGCCGAGCACAGCGCTCAGAACATCGTTGTTGCCGCCGCCCCCGCCATAGGAGGGCTGGTTGAACATGCCGACATCCTGTTGGGCGGCGTTCATGGCGTCGTTCGCGAGCTGGGCGGCGCGCTGTGCATCGCTAAGCGCGCGCTCGGGGTCAGTGGACTGCAGACCGCGTGCACGAGTCAACGATGCTTCGGCCTCGGCAACGCGGGTGCGTGCTGTGGCACCAATCGCTCCGCGTCGCGTCACGATGAAGTCTTGTGCGGCGTTGATCTTGGCCTGCGCGGTCATGATCATGTCAGAAAGCTGACGGCGGGCACGCTCGGCGCGAGCCAGGGCGTCGCGAGCGTCTTTCACAACGGTATCGATCGCTTCGTTCGCAGTCTCAAGAAGTTCGACGGCCTGAATCGGGTTGGCCTGCGACTGCGCGAGCGCACTCTGCGCGGCTCTAATTTGACCCTGCGTGGAGGCGATGACCTGAGCGATGCGGCCGTCGGTGTCAGCCAGTGACTGCGCCGTGATGATGTCACCCTGAAGCTCGGCGACAAGCGCGGTGCTGCGCTGGACCGCCTCGCTGAGGTCGGTAGCCATCGTCTGCAACGCAGCGTGGAGCTGACCTGCTTGTGTCACCGCATCTTCGGCGGCACGAATTGCGACCGCGGCGCCTGCGGAGTTGCCTTCGGTGATGGCGGAAGTCGCGTGGGCAATCTGCTCATTCGCAAACTGCAGTCGCAACTCTGCTTCGGAGACATTCTGATCGACCGCGTCGAGCGCCGCGGCGGCGTACGTCTGCTGCAGCTTTTGCCACTGACTCACTGCTGTTGCGTGCTCGGTCTGACGCTCGTCGCGTGCCGCGGTGACCGCCTGCAGGGCCGCGGGTGCGTTCTGTTCTAGTCCGCGCAGTTCGTCGAAAGCGGCTGCCTTTTCATCGAGCCAGCCGTTGGCTTCGTTCAGCAGCTGAATGATCTGCTGGTTCCACGCGATCTTTTGTTCTTCGCTGTCGGGAACGTCATCGTCGAGCTGCTGCTTAATGCCGAACGCGTCATCGAGGTGCTTCTTCGCCGCGGTGACCGTTTTCTCGTACTCGGCGGTCGCAGCTTCACCGAACTGTGCGCGGGCAAAGCCCAGCTCATCGGTGCTGGTCTTAATCGCATCATCGGTCTGCACGAGCGCCGAACCTGCGGCCCGCTCCAGTTCGGCCAGTGAAGGTGCGCCGCCGCTCAGGCCCTTTTTGTTCTTCTTGCGGCGCTGCAGGAAGAAGAAGATCAGTGCGATGACCGCGACACCGATTGCGGCGTAGATGATCCACGAATAGTCAGCGGCGGGCTTTGTGCCCGGGGTGCCAGACGATGAGCCGTTGAGCGAAGTCGTCATGTCATCGGCTGCCACGATCGGCGCGCCGGCCCAGTCGTCATCTCCCAAGACATCCAGCGCCGCGTTCTCGGCAGAGACCACTTGGGATTCGGTCAGCGGGCCAGCCGAGTCGGCCGACAGGTACATCGTGCGGCCGTCAACGGCAATCGCTAGGAGGTACTGGTTGGGGCCGAGGCCGCTCGCTTCGGCAACCTCGTTGGCCCAGCCTTCGGGGTCTGACGGGTTCGTGAACTCGTCGACGTAGAGCACGTAGAGCTTGGCGTCGGTTTCGGTGCTCAGCTTTTCGAGGCGTTCGGCGACGGTGGCTTCTTCGGCAGGCGTCAGGGCGTCAGCCTCGTCGTGCACGTATCCGGGGCCGGTCAGGGAGCCCGGATCAACCGCGTGGGCGGCGGGCGCAATCGCGATGCCAGCGCACACCAGTGCGGCACTGAACGCGAGGGTCAAGATCCCCTTCCCCCTCGTAACTGGCGAATGCTGAGTCCACATCACTGTCACGATCCATACTCTAGGGGGAGTCGCCGCCGGAAAACAGCCATCTTGTGAACCGCAATCCGAGATATCAGCCAATTCTCTGGTTCCGGAACCATATCTGCACGCCACGTGGGGAGGTTCCGTTCAAAACGGGTGAAGTCGCCATAGGGTTTTCGGATGGAGTCTTGCCATGGATGATCGGTACGGGGCGGATGTACTTGCCGCGGGCTGGCGGCAGCAGGGGCGGCCGAAGGCCGTCAAGGTGGCTGCTGAGCTGGATCTTGTTGTCGAGGTCGCGGATGACGGCTACTGCGGTGCGGTGACCAAGGCGAATGCGCGCGAGGTTGAGTTGGAAGATCGCGCGGGACGCAAGCGCCTATTCCCGTTGGGGCATGGGTTCTTGATTGATGGCAAACCGGTCGAGCTGGTTGCGCCCGTGCCCACCGCGTCGCGGCAGCCGACGAAGCGCACCGCGTCGGGCTCGTTCGTCACCGAAGACCAGCGTGCTCGCGTCGCGTTGCCGAGTCGAATCTTCGTTGAGGGCCGGCACGACGCCGAACTCGTTGAGAAGGTGTGGGGTGCCGACCTGCGTGCCGAGGGCGTCGTCGTCGAGTATCTGCAGGGCATTGACGTGCTTGACGAGGTGCTGCGCGACGCACCGCCGAGCGCGACGACCCGCTACGGGATTCTGGTTGACCACTTGGTTCCGGGGTCCAAAGAGACGCGCATGGTCGAGCAGTTCATGCGCGGCCCGCACGGCAAACACATGAAGTTTGTCGGGCACCCGTATGTGGATGTGTGGCAGACGGTGACCCCGAAGGCGATGGGGATCGCGGCGTGGCCGCAGATTCCGCGCGGTATTGAGTGGAAGGTCGGCATCTGTCAGGCGTTCGGGTGGCCGCACGCTGAGCAGGCCGACATTGCGGCTGCGTGGCAGCGGATTCTCGGTTGCGTGACGACGTTCCGTGATTTGGAGCCGTCGCTCATTGGCCGCGTGGAAGAGCTCATCGACTACGTCACAGCGCCGGAGTAATGCCGGTCTGAGTTCGCGTGTTGCGGAGCGCTCTCGTAGCCTTATGTAGTGTCTGATGCTCCTGAACGCCGTTTTCGCGATGAACCCGTCTCCTTTGTGCGCCGTTCGGGCCGCATGTCTGACGGTCAAGAGGCCGCGTGGGAGACGCTGAGCGACACCTACATGTTCCCGGTCGAGCGTGATGCTGCGGCGACGAGTGTGCACCCCGACCAGCGTCTCGACCCGGCTGAGTTCTTCGGCCGGGATGCGGAGCTGATCGTTGAGATTGGCTCGGGCCAGGGCCACGCCATCATTCACGCCGCGACGCAGGCGCCGGAGAAGAACTTCCTTGCGGTTGAGGTTTTCCGTGCTGGGCTTGCCCGCACAATGCTCGACGCCAACACGGCGGGTCTCACGAACGTTCGCGTCATTGAAGCGAACGCCCCCGAGGTTCTCGAGCACCTGTTGCCCGAAGGTTCCGTCTCCGAGGTGTGGGTGTTCTTCTCTGACCCGTGGCACAAGAAGCGTCACGCGAAGCGTCGCCTCGTGCGCTCGGGCTTTGGCCCGGTTGTCGCGCGTGCGCTGAAGGATGGCGGCGTGCTGCGCCTCGCCACCGACTGGCAAGATTACGCCGACCAAATGGTTGAGGTTCTCGATGCTGACCCCGATTTTGAGCGCGGATTCGAGGGGGAGTGGGCCGAGCGTTTCGACGGCCGCATCCTCACCGCGTTCGAGAAGAAGGGCCTGCGCGTCGGCCGCGACATTCGCGACCTCACCTACATTCGCAAGGCGCGCTAACCGGGCGGTGCGGGTGGATCACTGACCGCGCGCATCGTGCGCGGATGTCGGAAGAATGTGCGCAGTTCGGCCCCTGCAGCCGATTTTTCCGTGTGCCGATTGGATTCCCCCGCCGGCGGTGCATGAATTGTCGTGTGACGCGCAAATTAGCCACTTGCAGAACCGAAAGTCGGCGTTCTGTCTGCTGTCATGGTTCCGGAACCGCCCCAGCGGTGCTGTGATTTAACAAACGTCGAACTTCGGTGCTGGGGAAGTGCCCCGGGGCGAGGTTGACGGCGTGTCGGCGCGGTTTGTTCGACATTTGGTAAATCTGCCGCGGCTCTCCCCGTTACCGGGAGACGGAACCATGTGTGCGGCGAAAACGTCTGCTGCGGTGGGTGCGTGGCGGGTGACACGCCCGAGCTCACCGCTCGACGCCCGCTGGCGTGGTCGCGGTGCCCGCGGGTGATAGTCTCGATCGGTACGCCTCTGTAGCTCAGTGGATAGAGCGCCGGTTTCCGGTACCGTAGGTCGCAGGTTCGACTCCTGTCAGGGGCACAATGGGTTGTTCGCGTAACCACCGTGTGTACGTTCGCACAACCTCGTAGTGAAAAAGAATCCCGCCCTCGTTGGGCGGGATTCTTTGGTTTGTGGCTCGTTTTTGGCGCTGCGAGTCTGCGTTTTTGGGTGTTCAGGTCGGTCAGCGGCTTAAGTCGGCGTTTCATGGATGCGGAAAGCCCTGCGTGGCGTGTTTTTGGGCAGGCTGGCGCAGGGCTTTGAGCGTGTGTGGATTGCGGTGTGCTTTAGGTGCGCAGTGGCGAGTTCTGTGGGCGGAGGCGGCCTCGGCCGCGTTCCGCGACGCGCTGCCCGGATGTGGAGCGGCGTGTGCGGCTCTTTCTTGGCAGGGGTGCTGCGATGCCATCAGCCGTGTCGTGTGTGATTTCTTCCTGTTGAAGTACGAAGTCACGGATTTTTTCGATGTTTGCAGCGACGACGGCGACGGTTGCGAGCAGGAATTGCGCGGTAGCTCCGCGCAGACGACGTCGGCTGGGGTCGGCGAGGGTGTAGCGTGCACCGTCTTTGATGTACGCATTGAATCCTTCAACACAGTTACGGCCGTGTGAATAATGGGCTTGCCATTCTTCGGAGCGGTACTGGTAGTGCTGGGCGTGTTTTGCTCCGGCTTCGAGGGGGATGGCGATGCTGGACTTGTTGCTGCAGACGCGGGGTAGTTCTTTCGGCGGGTTCGTGATGACGGTGAGCGCGACTTTCCCGGCGGGGATGTCAGAGATGCGTCGCGTCGATGCCGCGCAGGTCGCTGTCGCGGACGGCCCGACTGCGGGGCACATCATGGGAGTCGTGCCTCGTTCGTCCATCCGTTCCTTTGCGCGCAGCAAGTACGGGGCGCGTGCTTCTGCGTCTCGGCGTCGTTGCAATGCGATTTCACGCGCTCGCGCGACGCGCTCGCGGCGTGGCGTCGACAGCTCGGTGGCGTCTTCGGCGCCGCGGGTGACTTGTGTCGCGTTGACGAGTTGCGTTGGCATTACGGGGCAGTACCAGGAGCCGTCGACTTGGATGGCGCCGCCGTGTGTGGCCTGGAAGCCCAGTTCAGTTTTCTTGTAATCCATGACGAGTTTCGCTCCGGCGAGGCGGAGGAAGTTTTGGAGCTCTTCGGGTTTTGCGCCCGGAAGGTAGGCGCGGTCGCTGACGACATGGTCAAGTTTGAGGCCGCGGGCGACGATGTTTTCGAACATGGCTCGGGCGGCTTTGCCGGGCCCGTATCCGGGGGCGTGGTGGCCGATGCCGATGGCGATATGTGGGACAGCGTCGGGGCGGGTGGGGTCGTTGCTGTTGAGGACTCCGATTTCTAGCTCGTACGCGTATTTCGTTTTCGAGCGTTTCGCTTGGCCGGTGTCTGTGTGGTCTTCTGTTTGGCGGTTCCAGAAGCCGGCGTCGGGTTCGATTGAGACCAGTTCGTCGGGACCGCGATTGGCGAGGGCTTCTTTGCCGACTCCGTGTGCGTGGATGGGGAGGGCAGTCGCGTCGATGGTGACGGATACGTCGTCGATGCGGTGTTTCGTGGGGATGAGGAGGCGGGTTGCTTCGAGGAGTCCGTTCATGAGCGTGTCGGCGCGCTGGGTGCGAATGGCGAGGACGTCGGCGTTTCGCTCTCGCTCTGCCAGGGCGTTTTCCCACTCGGCCTTGGTGAGAGCGCGCTGGCGGTTGGGGAGGGGCTTGTCGTCGATGAGACGGAGGAGCCGATTGTGGCTACGGCGCGCGCGCTCGTACCAGGCGGATGCCGTGATGTTTCGGTCCCGACGAATCTCGAGAAGTCGGAGGCCCTTCTTCCTGAGTCTTTCGGTGAGGAGATATTGAATCTCGCGAAGATGCAGGGGGCGCTCTTCCAATGCCAGGACGAGCCAGAGGGTGAGGATTGCTCGAATCGGGATGGATGCGGGGCGACCGCCTTCGCGTGCGGGGTTGTCAGCGGCGTCCCACTCATCCACGAGGTTCCCAACGCCGTTGGTGTCAATGATGTTCTTGGCGCTCTGAAGTGTTGCGAGGGGCACGGGGCCTCCGAGCGCGGGGTTGTGAAGCGCATCTTCGAAACTCATGCCTTCTGCGGTCGGGGTCATGAGGTTGCTCCCGCAAGGCGAAGAGCGTTCATGGCTGCCGCATAGGGGAGGGGAGCGAGATGGTGCAGGTTGCGGCGCAGAGTTTCGAGGGAGGTAAGGCCCGCTGCTGCGAGCACGGTGGAGAGGTGAGTGCCGGCATCAACGTGAGTGAGGAGCCACGTGGTGCGCATGCGGCGCGGGTTGGGGACGAAGTTTGGGGTGCTTTTGAGGATGGCGCGGAGCGCTGCGTCTCTGCTGGCGGCGTTCGGCGCGATGATGAGTTCGTCGTCCGGAACGAGGGATTTGAGGGCGGCAAGTTCGTCATGCCATCGAGCCATCACAGGAACCGTGCGTCCGGCGATTTGAACGGCGAGAGCGGAGTACTCTGCGATTTCGATGATGTCGCGCCCGCGCGTTGCTAATGCTTCGCCCGCGGTGAGTCCGCATCCCAGGCACAGGGTGAAGATAGCGAGGCAAGCACGGTGGAGGTATTCGGTGCGCTGGTGGAGCGCCCAGCTATGAAGCTCGATGATGTCGGCTTCGTGGTACGGCGCTGCTGGCGTGGAAGGTGCGGCGAGCTTCGAGGTCGAGAAAGTGTTCTCCAGCCCCGCGAGCCTGCGCAGCATGGCACGTTCGCGCGTCGCAACACTGCCTTTGATTTCGCGCGCACGCTCAACGATGTACGTGTCGATAACGTCAGCGCGCAGGCTCTGCTCTAGCGGCACCATCTGGGTGGCGATGACCCAGTCGCAGAAGTAGGTAAGGGCGTGGAGGTGCTGGTAGCGCCACGCGTGCGTGCTCTGGCTGCATCGCGCCTCGACGGTCGCTTCGACAAAGCCCGCGATTTGCGTCCAGGAAGCGGCACCAATCAGCGGCCGATAAGAGGAGTTCTTCATACCGGTCGTGTACGAGGCGCTACACAAGCATCGACGTGGTGTGCGTCTTAAAAACACAAAATAAAGATATGTGTCGTTCAATGGCGCAAATCGGGAGATAATCGGGGTATGTCGAGATCGAGGTACGTCCCGCGCTCCTACCTTCCGGTTGGTCACGTGTTCGGCGCTGCGAACCGTCCTATGCGCCAGGAAGCGCCAGCCGACGCCGTGGAGCGGGCTCGCATGCGCGCCAGCTACTTGCAGGAAAAAGCCGCGTACCTGGTGCTGGTGAGGGTGCGGCGCCGGGAAATCACCCGCACCGAAGTCCAGGCTCGAACGGGGTGGAGCCGCGAAAGGCTTTCGCGGATCCTGAACGGTGCCGTGGCCACGGACCTGGAGGACCTCCATTTGTTGCTCGACGCCGTGGGTATTCCGTTTGCTGAATTGGCGTGGACGGGCGCGCGCGCGGATGCTGAAGAACGCCAACGGCTCACCCTCCTCATGGACTACTTCACGGAACAGCAAGAAGCGATGACGGCAAAAATCGCTCAAATCGAGCGAGCGCGTCGAGCGACTTCACCCCGGCGACATACAAAAGGTCCTGAATCGGTAAACCGTCTGACATGACGGCGACAAGCCACGTCGCACGCAAACGCTGCACGGTCGGGCGAGGGCCATCACCCCACGATGAGCGAACAAAATCACCAATCTTGTTCGCGTAGGTCGCGATGTGCGGGCGGAACAGCGGCGCGGTGGCATCGACCTCGGCGGTCAGTGCTGACAGCTCCGGCCACCATTCGTGACGCACCGGCACCCGACGCGGGTTTGCGCCCCGCACTAACACGGTGCCGTCGGTGTCGATGTCGGCCGCACTGGTTGTCATGAGTTCCCGTGCCGTAAGGCCCGCGCCCAGCCCGAGGCTGAGGAGCATCCAAGCGTCCCGGACCCGGTCTTCACGCTGCACCGAAGCCCACACCCGCAACGACGCGATCTCCTTCAACCCATACGGGCTACTGGGTGTGGAGCCAGCGAGCGGCGGCAGGGAACGTTCCGTAACTCCCAGCGCTTCAGCAACGCGCAGTAGAAGCGCACGACGACGCGCAAGGGTGGCCGGGGACGAGTACGGCAGCTGGGAAACAGCAACACCAATTACGTCGCGGCGAAACAAAACCTCCACATCGAGAGGTAAGCGCCGGTCAACGTGCGCCCACATCGCATGCTCTTGAAGAACTGCGACCGCCACCGACAGCGAGTACGGAATCCGGCGCGCCGTTCGACGATAAACATCAGCAGCGAAAACGACCGCCGCCTGCGCTGACTGCCCGTACACACGCTCCAACGGTTGGGCCGTCGTGTCGCGCGTCAGACTATGTGGCAGGGGTAGTTAGTTGCTGAGGCAGCGCCCCTATTGAAAGGTCTGAATCATTATGAGTCGTCCCCCGACGATCCCGGCGGAGAAGAAGCTCCGCATTGTGTTGTCCGTGTTGCAGGGTGAGATCTCGATCGCTGAGGCCGCCCGGCGTGAGAAGGTCTCGGAGCAGGCCATCGGGAA
>NZ_JBNTKF010000009.1:0-97915 GCF_050408675.1 Microbacterium daqui
GGATCAGAATCCGAACGCCGAGCCGCGCTACCCGCCTGGCTACACACCTACAATCATCACAGGCACCACTCCGCAGTCGGAGCCGCACCCATCAGCAGACTCAACAACCTGCCTGGACATCACACTTAACCGAGCTTTTCGGCAAGCTCCAGCCAGGCCATCTCCAACTCGTCAGCCTCAGCTTCGATGTTTGAGATTTCCGTCATCTTGTTGCCGAGCGCGACGTAGTCACCCTGGTCCATGTCAGCCAAACCCGCACGGGCCGTCTGTGCCTGTGTGCGCAACTTCTGGAAGCGACGCTCGAGCGACGCCATCTCTTTCTCCGCCTCGCGCGCTTCCTTGCCCGACAGCGCGGGCGTCGCGGGAGTCGTGACGGATGCGGATGCGGAACTACTGGTTCCGGAACCAGGGACGGCGGATCCAGCACGGTCTTCGGCAGCACGTAGCTTCAGATATTCGTCAACACCGTTGGGCAAGTGGCGCAGGCGCTGCCCGAGGATCGCATATTGCTGGTCGGTGACGCGCTCGAGGAAGTAGCGGTCGTGCGACACCACGATGAGGGTGCCGGGCCACGAGTCGAGCAGGTCTTCGAGCGCGGCGAGCATGTCGGTGTCGAGGTCGTTTGTCGGTTCGTCGAGGATCAGCACGTTCGGCTGGTCAAGCAGAATCAGCAGCAGCTGCAAGCGACGCTTCTGACCACCCGAAAGATCCTTTACCGGCGTCGACAGCTGGGCGCTCGAGAAGCCCATGCGCTCCAGCAACTGGCCGGGCGACAACTCGGTCGCCTTCGACCCGGTGCCGAACGTGTAGGTCGTCCGCAACCCCCTGATGATGACGCGCACCGGGTCGTTCAGGTGCGGGTCAAGCTCATCCATGCGCTGCGTGAGCGTGCGCACCTGTACCGTCTTGCCCCGCTTAACGGAACCTGCGGTCGGCTTCGTGGTTCCGGAAATCAGACCCAGCAGGGTCGACTTTCCGGCACCGTTGACACCGAGAATGCCGGTGCGTTCCCCCGGCGCGAGACGCCACTCGATGTCGCGCAGCACGGTCTTGTCGCCAAAGCTGACGCCGGCGTCGATCAGGTCAACGACGTCTTTGCCGAGTCGCGACACCGACAGCGACGCGAGTTCGGTCTTGTTACGAATCTCCGGCACATCGGCGATGAGCTCGTTGGCCGCATCGATGCGGAACTTCGGCTTCGACGTGCGCGCGGGTGCGCCGCGGCGCAGCCACGCGAGCTCCTTGCGGGCGAGGTTCTGACGCTTCGCCTCGACGGTCGCGGCCTGGCGGTCACGCTCGACGCGCTGCAAAATGTACGCCGCGTAGCCGCCCTCGAAGGGCTCGACAATGCGGTCGTGGACTTCCCACGTGTAGTTGGCAACCTCATCAAGGAACCAGCGGTCGTGCGTCACGATCAGCAGGCCACCAGAGTTCGCCGGCCAGCGACGCTTGAGGTGCTCGGCGAGCCACGCGATCGCTTCGACGTCGAGGTGGTTCGTGGGCTCATCGAGGAACATCACATCGTGGTCGCCACTAAGCAAGTGCGCCAGCGCGACACGACGACGCTGACCACCCGACAGATCGCCGATACGCGCGTTCCACTCAATTCCGCGCAGCAGGCCCGCGATGACATCGCGAATGCGGGCGTCACCGGCCCACTCGTATTCGGGGCGTTCGCCGACGACTGCGTTGCTCACGGTGTCGTCGTCGTCGAGCTCATCCTGCTGGGTGAGCACGCCAATACGTACGCCACCGCGAACGGTCACGCGGCCGCTGTCAGGCTCGAGAACGCCGGCGAGCATCGCCAGCAGGCTCGACTTACCGTCGCCGTTACGACCAACGATGCCGATACGGTCGCCTTCGTTGATGCCGAGGGTGACGGAGTCGAACACGACTTTGGTCGGGAATTCTAGGTGGAGGGCTTCAGCCCCAAGCAAGTGCGCCATCCCTCTCAGCTTATCGCCGAGACCTGAGCGAACCCCTCGCAGCTACACCGCCGAAATGATGCGTGCGCCCGGCACCGGGCCGTGCGCGTGGAAGCTGTCGTAACCCGCCGCGATCATCGCAACCTGAACGTCGAGCGCCGACTCCGGGTTCGCGCACAACAGCGCGATCGTCGGGCCCGAACCCGACACGATTCCAGCTAGCGCGCCCTCGTGCAGGCCCAGTTCAATCACGGCCGCCAGCTCGGGCCGCAGCATTAGCGCAGCCTGTTGCAGGTCGTTGTGTAGCGCATCGGCCAATCGCACCGGGTCGCCAGCACGCAACGCGTGAAACAGATCGGCATCTAGGTGTGGCTGCACCGGAACCACGGGAAGATCGGCGCGCAGGCGCTCACGAATCGCATCGAGTTCGCCATAGACGCGCGGCGTCGACAGCCCCTCATCATTCGTGACGAGCACCCAGTCGAACCGCCCCTGCGAAAGCATGGGGCTCAGTTCGTCACCACGCCCGGTTCCCATCGCCGTGCCGCCGTGCAGACTGAATGGCACATCCGCGCCGAGTTCTGCCGCGAGCGCGTGCAGTTCGGCGGGCGACAGGTTCGTGCCCCACAGTGCGTCGCACGCGACGAGCGCGGCTGCCGCGTCAGCGGAACCACCACCCATGCCACCAGCAACCGGAACGCCCTTGTGAATGCTGAGGTGCACGCCTTCGGTCACACCGGTGCGCTCCTGCAGCAGGAGCGCCGCCTTGTAAGCCAAATTCGATTCGTCCAGCGGCACGCCCGCGTAATCAACGGTTCCGCTCACCGACAGTGAGATGCCATCAGCCCGCGTCGCGGTGATCTCTTCGGTGAGCGAAAGCGCTTGAAAGGCGGTTGCGAGCTCGTGGTAGCCATCTTCCTGTAGCTCACCGACGGCAAGCACGAGGTTGACCTTGCCGGGCGCGCGAACGCGCACGGCTACGGGAGTCGGCTCGCTGGTCACAGGTCTGAAGACACCGCCCACTTGTTGACGTCGATCGAGTCGCTCAGTGCGTCAATCGCGGCGAGCTCGACGGCGTCAAACGGCGCACTGTCGAGAGCCTTGATGTTTTCGTCGAGCTGCGACGGACGCGACGCACCGATCAGCGCGGACGACACCACGGGGTTGCGCAGAACCCACTGCAGCGCCATCTGGGCGAGGCTCTGGCCGCGCTCCTGCGCGATGGCGTTGAGCGCGCGCAGCGCGTCGCGGCCCTCTTCGGAGATGTCGTCGGGCAGGGATCCGCGCTTCACGTTGCGGTCTGCCAGACCGGTACCAAGGTACTTGTCGGTGAGGTAGCCCTGCGCGAGCGGCGTGAAGGCGATGGCGCCCATGCCCTCGGCCTCAAGCGTCTCCGTGAGACCGCCCTCGACCCAGCGGTTCAAAATCGAGTACGACGGCTGGTGGATGACGAGGGGCGTGCCGAGCGAGCGGGCAACGGCCTTCGCCTCGGCCGTGCGCTCAGCGGAGTACGACGAAATACCGACGTACAGCGCCTTGCCCTGACGCACGAGTGTGTCGAGAGCACCAATGGTCTCTTCGACCGGGGTGTCCGGGTCAACGCGGTGCGAGTAGAAGATGTCGACGTAGTCGAGGCCCATGCGTGTCAGCGATGCCTCAGCGCTCGACAGAATGTACTTGCGCGAGCCAAAGTCGCCGTGCGGGCCCTGCCACATGTCCCAACCGGCCTTCGACGAAATGATGAGCTCGTCGCGGTACGGGGCGAAGTCTTCGCGCATCATGCGACCGAAATTGGTTTCTGCGGAACCATAGGGCGGGCCGTAGTTGTTGGCCAGGTCGAAGTGCAAAATACCGTTGTCGAACGCGTGGCGCAGCAGCGCGCGCTGGTTGTCGAACGGAACGTTGTCGCCGAAGTTCCACCACAGTCCGAGCGAAATCGGCGGCAAGTAGAGGCCACTGTTGCCGACACGGCGGTAGTCGGTGTTGTTGAAGCGCCCCTCGGCTGCGACGTATGGGCGGTGCGTGTCGGGCGTGCTCAGATTGAGGCGAGGATGCGTCATGTTCCCACCGTAGCGTGGGCGTCACTCAAGTGAAACGCGGCCGCGTCGTGTCGCTTCGTTCGCGTTACGCGATCGTGCGCGCGATGCGCAGATAGTCGTGCACCGTGAGCTGTTCACCACGAAGCGTCGGGTCAACGCCGGCGCGTTCGAGCACCTCGCTGGAAGCCGCAGCGGAACCACCGAGCAGTGACGAAAGCGCCTGACGGAGCATCTTGCGGCGCTGCTGGAATGCGGCATCAACGATCGTGAACGTTGCCTTGCGTTCCTCTTCGGTGCCGAGCGTGTCGCCCGAGCGCTGGAAGCCGACCAGCACCGAGTCAACGTTGGGTACCGGCCAGAACACCTGACGAGACACGTTGCCCGCGAGCTTCCAGTCGCCATACCAGGCGGCCTTGACGCTGGGCGAACCGTAGGTCTTTGACCCGGGAGGGGCCGCGAGCCGCTCGCCGACCTCGGCCTGCACCATCACAACACCACGGTCGAGTGTCGGGAACGTCTCCATGAAGTGCAGCAACACCGGAACCGACACGTTGTACGGCAGGTTTGCGACGAGCACGGTGGGCTCGCCCGGCAACGCGGTGACCTTGAGCGCATCGTTCTGGATGATCTGGAGGGCGCCTTCCGGCACCCGGTGCTCGGCAGCGGTCTGCGGTAAGCGCGCAGCGAGACGCGGGTCAATCTCGACGGCCGTCACTGTCGCGCCGGTTTCGAGAATCGCAAGGGTCAGCGAGCCCAGGCCCGGGCCGACCTCAACGACGCGTTCGCCGGCTTCGACTCGTGCAACCTGCACGATGCGTCGCACCGTATTGGCGTCAACCACGAAGTTCTGGCCCCACTTTTTCGTGGGGGTGACGTCAAGCTCGGCGGCGAGGCGACGGATTTCGGAAGCACCGAGAAGAGTGACGGTCATGGTTCCATTCTCGCGCATACCGCGCCCCTTCACTTTCAGGTGCTTTTCTCGGGCGTCACACGCAGACGAGAAGTTCAGAATCCATACAAACCGTCCGCACGTTCTCATAAGATCGACCGGTGGCTTCCCTCGGTGAAATGATTGCGCCCGCACGGCTCGGGCGGGACTTTCGCTGGCTTTTGGCGTCGTCGTGGACGAGCAACATCGGCGATGGCATCGCCCTCGCCGCCGCTCCCCTGCTGATCGCATCGATGACGTCGTCGCCGATTCTGGTGGCGTCAGGAGCAATCCTGCAGTTTCTCCCGTGGTTGCTCTTTGGCCTTCATGCGGGCGCGATCGCCGACCGTCTGAATCGCCGCATGCTCGTGATCGCCGGTAACGCGTTGCGTGGTGTCGTGATCCTCGGCCTCGTGATCTTCCTCATCACCGGCACCGCCAACATCGCGATCGTGCTGGCTGCCGCGTTCATCTACGGCACAGCAGAAGTCTTCGTTGATACCTCGGCGCAAACCCTGTTGCCGATGATGGTCAAGAGTGAAGACCTCGGCGTCGGTAATACGCGCCTGCAAGCCGGATACCTCGTCGCCAACCAGTTCGCGGGCCCGCCGCTGGGCGCCTTCCTGTTCGCGATCGGGTCGTTCTGGCCGTTCCTGTTGCAGGTGCTGTGCGTGTTGCTCGCCCTGACCCTCATTTCACGCATCACCGACACCAAGCCGACGCGCGACCCGGATAAACACCAGGCCGTTCATACCGACATCGCCGAAGGCTTGCGCTGGCTCGGCAAGAACAAGCCGGTACGCACACTCGTCATCATCATCCTGACGTTCAACGTGACGTGGGCTGCACCCTGGGGCGTGCTCGTGCTGTACGCGACCGAGCACCTCAATATGGGCGCCGTGGGATACGGCTTCCTTACTTCCGCTGCGGCGATTGGCGGCCTACTCGCGTCGCTCAGCTTCGGCTGGCTGGAAAAGCGCTTCTCGTTCGCGCTCCTGATGCGCATTTGCCTCACGTGCGAAGTGCTCATGCACCTGTCATTCGCGCTCACCACGAACGGCGTCGTCGCCCTCGTGATCATGTTCTTCTTTGGCGTCTATGCGTTCCTCTGGGGAACGATCTCCACCACCGTGCGCCAGCGCCTGGTTCCGCGTGAACTCCAGGGCCGCATCGCGTCCGTCAATATGGTCGGCGTGTTCGGCGGCCTCGTGATCGGGCAAGCCCTCGGCGGTGTGATCGCGCAGGTATGGGGCCCGACCGCACCGTGGTGGTTCGCGTTCGCTGGTGCCGCGATTACACTTGCGCTGGTGTGGAAGCCGATCTCCTCGATCATCGCCGCCCGCCCCGTCACCGATCACCCACAAGACGATGACCCCAACGTCGCACCAGGAGCACCGCTCGCCGTCTAGCGCGGCCGCGAGCGCCCGCCCGCCCGGCGAGTACGCGCACCGACCTATCGAATTCGGTTACTCGAACGAGCCGTAGACGCGCAAGGTATTTTCGGCGAGCTGCGCAGCCAACGCGTCGGCGTCCATGTTCAGCTCGGCTGCCATAAATCGCACCGTGATCGGAATCAGGTACGACGCATTCGGACGGCCGCGGAAGGGCATCGGCGTCAAGAACGGGGCGTCCGTCTCGACCAGAACCCGCTCGAGCGGTGTCACCTTGAGCGAATCGCGCAGGTTCTGCGCATTCTTGAACGTGATGTTGCCGGCGAACGATAGGTAGTACCCGGCGTCTGCGCACTCGAGAGCCATCGCCTCATCACCGGAATAGCAGTGAAAGACGGTGCGCTCCGGAGCTCCCACCCGAGTCAGGGTGTCAAGCACGGCATGGTGCGCGTCACGGTCGTGAATCTGCATCGCAATGTCGTGCTTCTTCGCGAGCGCAATGTGCGCCTCAAACGAGCGGAACTGCGCGGGCATACCGTCTTCATCGGTACGGAAGAAGTCGAGGCCCGTCTCACCAATCGCGCGCACGCGCGGCCGGGCGGCGAGCTCATCGATAACGGCAATCGCCTCATCAAGCTTGCCCGCCTGCTCGTACAGCGGTGCATCATTCGGGTGAATCGCCACGGCTGCCAGCACCCGCGGGTGCCGTTCGGCAGCGTCAGCGCACCACCGCGACGAATCAATATCGCCGCCCGCGTTGATCACCCCGATCACGCCGGCCGCGGCCGCACGCTCCATGTGCTCATCGAGCGACAGCGGCTCATCGCCGTCGAGAATCTCCAGGTGCGCATGGTTGTCGTATACACCCACACCTAATGGTTCCGGAATCTCCGGGTACCGCAGGTCGCGCCCATCGGCGCGACGCTGCGTTACGTATGAAGAGATTCCGTCACCGGTGCCGCCATTTCCAGCGGCGGCAGCTGCACTCACGCAGTGGCCTCCACGCGCGGGAACAGCGGCTCGAGTGCCTGCACCGAGGTTCCGGCAACCAGCTGACCCCAGGTTCCGGCTTCGCGCAGCGGCTGCTCCTGCAGCACGCCCAGCGAGTCGGCGGCACCGAGTGCGATCCACAGCTTTGCGGTCGACTTCGGCATCACTGGCGAAAGCAGCACGGCCAGCGCGCGCAGACCCTCAGCGGCCGTGTACAGCACGGCACCCAGGCGAGCGCGGTTAGCCTCGTCCTTTGCAAGCGCCCACGGTTCGTTTTCAGTGATGTAGCCGTTGAGAGCTTCAACGATGGTCCAGATGGAACCAATGGCTTCGTCAATACGGAAGCGCTCGATCGCCTCATCAGCGTTGGTCGCAGCGTCCGCAACGATCTTCTGAATCGCGAGGTCACTGTCGGTGTAGTCCGAAGCCGCCGGAATGACGCCGTCGAAGTACTTCTGAATCATCGCGACGGTGCGCGATGCGAGGTTACCGAAACCGTTCGCAAGCTCCGCCTGGTAGCGGGCGGACAGGTCTTCCCACGAGAACGAACCATCTTGGCCGAATGCGATGGCGGAGAGGAAGTAGAAGCGGTAGGCGTCAGAGCCGAAGACGTCGGTGATCTCGGTCGGTGCGATACCGGTGAGCTTCGACTTCGACATCTTCTCGCCGCCGACGAGGAGCCACCCATGTGCGAAGACGCCGCGCGGCACCTCGAGGCCCGCAGCCATCAGCATGGCCGGCCAAATCACCGCGTGGAAGCGCAGGATGTCTTTACCGACGACGTGGTAGGCGGGCCAGCGACGAGCAAACTGCTCTTCGTCTTCGCCGAAGCCGACGGCCGTGGCGTAATTGAGGAGCGCGTCAACCCACACGTAAATAACGTGCTGCTCGTCCCACGGCACCTTGATGCCCCAGTCGAACGCGGAACGCGAAATCGAGAGGTCTTTCAGACCCGAGCGCACGAACGAGACAACCTCGTTGCGGGCGGAGTCGGGGCGAATGAAGTCGGGCTCGTTCTTGTAGAGCTCAAGAAGCTTGTCTTGGAACTCGCTCAACTTGAAGAAGTAGTTCTTCTCCTGCAGCAGCTCGAGCGGCTTCGAGTGAATCGCGCACACCTTGAGACCCTCGAACGGGCCGGTGCCGTCGACAATTTCGCTGTCGGGCTTGAACTCTTCACAGCCAACGCAGTACAGCGCCTCGTACTCGCCCGCGTAAATGTAGCCGCGGTCGTAGATGGCCTGCACGAACTTCTGCACGCGGTCTTCGTGACGCGGCTGGGTCGTGCGGATGAAGTCGTCGTTCGCAACGTCGAGCGTCTCCAGCTGCGGGAACCACGCCTCAGTGACGAGACGGTCTACCCACTCCTGTGGCGTGACGTTGTTGGCTGCCGCAGCACGAAGCATCTTCTGCCCGTGCTCGTCGGTGCCGGTGAGCATCCAGGTGTCATCACCCGACTGACGGTGCCAGCGCGCGAGAGTGTCGACGGCGACCGTGGTGTATCCGTGCCCGATGTGCGGAACATCCGACGGGTAGTAGATCGGCGTGGTGATGTAAAAAGACGAGGAATCGCTCACCCCTTGATTCTAGGCAATTCGGCGGCGACGTTTTCCCGGTTACGAAATAGACGCGCTCTGGGTTACGAAATACCCGACCGCGCGGCGAGCACCGCCTGGTACAACTCCCGCGACGATGCGCCGGTTTGCTCCGCAACCTGCGCGCACGCTTGCTTGAGACGTTCGCCGCCGGCGACGAGCTGTTGCACTGCCGCGAGCGCGTCGTCGAACGGAACCACGACGGCGTCGGCTCCGGCGATGACGAGGCAGATTTCACCGCGCACGCCTTCGGCCGCCCACGCGGCAAGCTCGTCGAGCGTGCCGCGACGCACCTCTTCATGCAGTTTCGTGAGCTCTCGCGCCACAACGGCACGCCTGGTTCCGCCCAGTGCTTTCGAGGCATCCTTGAGGCTGTCGGCGAGGCGATTGGGTGAGTCGAAATAGACCATTGTGCGTTGTTCGCGGGCAACGGCCGTGAAGGTCGCGACGCGTTCCGACGATTTGCGCGGCAAAAAGCCTTCGAAGCTAAAGCGGTCGGTCGGCAGCCCGGAAACGGCGAGTGCGGTGATGACAGCGCTTGGCCCCGGAATAGCGGTCACAGTGACGTCTGCCTCAGCCGCGGCCACCACGAGCGCGTAGCCCGGGTCAGAGACCGTCGGCATGCCCGCTTCGGAAATCACCAGCACGTCACTTTCGCGTGCGCGCTCGACGACGTCAGCCGCCTTGTGCTTCTCGTTGTGGTCGTGCAGCGCGATCAGCTGGGGTCGGTTAGTGACGCCGAGCGCAGCCATCAGCTTTTGCGCCGTGCGGGTGTCTTCGGCCGCAATCACCTCGGCGTTCTCCAGCGCTTCGACCAGCCGGCGCGAGGCGTCAGCGAGATTTCCGATGGGAGTCGCAGCGAGAATGATCACGCTCTCAGCATATGCTGGGGCGGTGACGACCCCGGAGACAGGCGCCAACGCCACCGCAGACAAGCGCGCCATCGACACAGATGTCGACACCGCTGATGAGATGGTGGCATTGTTCAACCCGGCTGACGAAGCGCCGCAAACACGACGAAGCCGTCGCGAGCCGCGGTCCGCGCACGACGAGTTCCCCGACGAACCGCTGCCACGCACGCCCCTCAACTACCTGGTTCCGCTCGGTCTCGTCGCCTTAGCCGCCGCCACCCGCTTCATCGGACTCGACCACCCGCACACCCTCGTATTCGACGAGACGTACTACGTCAAAGACGCGTTCACGCTGTCGCAGCTCGGGTACGAAGGCAAGTGGGGCGATGATGCCAACGCCGGATTCGTCGCGGGTAAACCAGACTTCTCCACCGACGCCGCGTACGTCGTGCACCCGCCGCTCGGTAAGTGGATCATCGCGGCCGGTCTCGGCCTGTTCGGTGCTGACAACGGCTGGGGTTGGCGTGGCGCCGTTGCCCTCGCGGGCGTCATCACGGTGTTGCTGACGTACTTCCTCGCGAAGCGCCTCACCCGCTCCGTCCTGTGGGGCGGATTGGCCGGCTTCTTCGTCGCGATCGACGGCGTGGCGATCGTCATGAGCCGCATCGCGCTGCTCGATGGCATCCTGACGATGTTTATCGTGCTCGGCGTCTACTTCATCGCCCTCGATCGGCGATATCTCAAACAACTCGAGTACCCCGCACGCACGGCGATCGGCTCCATCTTGTGGAACCGCCCGTGGATCATTGCGGCGGGCGTCGCGTTTGGTGCTGCCTCAGCCGTCAAGTGGTCGGGTGCCTACGCACTAGCCGGTTTCGGCATCTACCTCGTCGTCACCGACGCGTTCGCCCGCTACCAAACGGGCGCCACCCGCTGGTGGTGGGGTTCGCTCTACCAGGGCGCGATTTCGTTCGTCTATCTCGTTCCCACGGCGATCCTCACCTACCTTGCGTCGTGGACAGGTTGGTTTGTCACGTCGGGCGGCTTCAACCGCGACCGGGAAGGCGGCGCCTTTGCGGCACTGCTGGACTACCACCGGCAAATGTTGGAGTTCCACAACGGCCTAAGCTCGAGCCACACCTACATGAGCCCGGCGTGGCAATGGCCGTTCCTGATTCGCCCGACAGCGATGTACTGGGAGTCCGAAGCCGAGGGCGTCGTACAGGCAATCACGCCGATTCCGAACCCGCTGCTGTGGTGGGCCGGTGTCATCGCCGTGTTCTACCTGCTCTACCGCTTCGCATACAAGCCGACGTGGTCAATCCCGATCGTCCTGACCGCCATTGCCGTCGCCTACTTGCCGTGGCTGGCGCTCCCCAACCGCACAATTTTCCAGTTCTACACCGTCGTGATGGTGCCGTTCCTGGCGATCGCGTTGGTGATGGCGATGAAACAACTCGCAGGCACGACGAAGGATCCGTCGCCGCCGACAAAGCGCTGGCGCATCGCGATCATCGTGTTCATCGCGGTCGCGACACTGCTGTCGATCTTCTTCTTCCCGTTGTGGACCGGCATGGAGATTTCACGCGACTTCTGGAAGATCCACATGTGGTTCCCGAGCTGGATCTAACCCAGTTCTGACACGTCTGTCACCGGGAGCGCGCACGCGAAGTTCTCGCACCGGTACAGGGCTTGCTGCTGCTTGCCTGCAAAGAGACCAAACCCCGCGTCGGCAAACGCCTGTGCCTGCTCGGCCGTGACGATCGCGGTGACGTCTGCGGTCATCCTGCGGGCCGCCACGGCGAGCGGAACCTCGGGGCTGGGCGCGATGACGACAAGTTGCGTCGCAGGGCGGCTGAGCAGAGCGGCCGCATAAAGCGTTGACCCGGCAGCGAGCGGTGACGCAGAAGCGCGCGGCCACCGTTGTCGCACGATGGTGCGAGCCAGTTCACGATACTCCTCCCCCGCTCCCAGAGTCGCAAGCTGAATCGCAGCCAACGCGAGCGCCGCGTGCGCGGACGGCTCATCGCCATCGCCGCTGTCAGGTGTTGGCGGTACGCCCAACCCCGTCAGCACCGCATCTGTCTGCGCGGCGCGTGGCGTGGTTCCGTCGCGGAGCCCATCGATAATGTCGCGCGCGGCCGTCGCATAGGCGACCGTGCCAGTCGCGGCGGCGAGTGCAAGGAGTCCTCCAGCGAGCTGTGCCAGGTCAGCCGTGGTGGCTGCCGCGCGTGAGGCGATGTCGCCGAGCGAAGCCCGAATCCACCCGGTTTCGGTACGGTTTTGGGCCATCACCGCGGCCGCGGCGTCTTCGGCCAGCTCGAGCCACTGCGGGTTGCCGGTGCGTTGGGTGAGTCGGGCAAGCGCCCCCATGGCGAGGCCGTTCCAGCCCGTGATGACCTTTTCATCAACGCGTGGAGCGTCGTACGCGCGGCGTTGCCCAGCGGTCAGCGCGTAGTACCCGCCCTCGCTGGGTTGGCCGTCGATGATCGATTCGGCGTCTTGTGCCGCACCGAATCCCCCCGACGGCTGCACGAGCACATCACGGAGGAATGCGGCGATGCGCTCAGCCGTCGCAACATCGTCTGCCGCGAGTGCAACGTCAATGAGCTGCGCATTGTCGACCAGCATGCGTTCGTAGTGCGGCGTCATCCAGTCCCGCTGCGTGGCGTAGCGAAAGAATCCGCCATCGACAGAATCGAACAGCTCCGAGCCCCGCATCGCTCGCAGCGTGAACGTGCCGACGTCGCGGGCACCCGGCGACACTTCGTCGACACCCGGGGCCAGCAGAAACTGCAGCGCGGTGGCAATCGGAAACTTCGGCCCCGTGGTTCCGAAGCCCCCATACTCGGCGTCTTCAGCGGCGATCAGGGCGCGCGCCGCCGCCGCGATGTCGGCGGGCGCAACCTCGACAGCGGCCGCCTGCTTACCCAGCTTTTCGAGCGCGGAGCGCACCGCGGTTCCGGTCTCTTCCAGCCCGGCACGCTTGTCTTGCCACGCCCGCGCAACGGCCAACAAGACATCAGGAAAAGCGGGCATACCCCCGCGAGGCTCCGGCGGCCAATAGGTGCCAGCGAAGAAGGCGGAACCATTGGGGAGCGCGAATACGTTGAGTGGCCACCCGAGATTGCTCGTAAAGGCCGAGGCTTGCGCCATGAACGCGGCGTCGACGTCTGGGTGCTCTTCGCGGTCAACCTTGATCGCAACGAAGTGGGCGTTCACAATCTCGGCGATGGCAGAGTCGGCGAAAGACTCTCGCGCCATCACGTGACACCAGTGACACGTGGAGTAGCCGATCGAGATCAGCACGGGCACGTCGCGTTCACGGGCGACGGCGAATGCTTCGTCTCCCCACGGGAACCACGCGACCGGCTGGTCAGCGTGGGAGCGCAAGTAGGGGCTTGCCGTGTCACCGAGGCGATTCATGGCTCCTATCTTCCTCCCCCGGGGAACGAAAAATCCCGGGGTCTGTGCGGCAAGCCACACCAGACCCCGGGACCGAGAAATTAGTTCACTTCGCGCGGGTCGGCCGAAACGCGGCCGTCATCGCCCTTGTCTGCCGAATCGATCGTCGCGATCTCGTCAGGCGTCAGTTCAAAGTCGAACACGTTGATGTTCTCCTGCAGACGCTCGGTGCGCACCGACTTCGGGAACACAATGTTGCCCTTCTGCAGGTGCCAGCGCAGCACAACCTGTGCCGCCGACTTACCGGTGCGTGCGGCAGCGTCTGAAACGCCAGCGATCTCAGTGAGGTCGTACTTGCCCTGGCCGAGCGGACCCCAGGCCTCGATCTTGATGTTGCGCTCAGCGCACCATGCCACGGTGTCGCGCTGCTGGTGCAGCGGGTGCAGCTCGATCTGGTTGACGGCCGGCAGCACGCCGACCTCCTTCTCGAGGCGCTCCAGGTATTCCACGATGTGGTTGGAGACACCGGCCGAGCGGGTCAGGCCACGATCGCGAATCGCAACAACCTTCTCCCAGGCGTGCACGTAGTTGTCGTGGGCCGGCGTCGGCCAGTGCACGAGGTACAGGTCAACAAAGTCAAGGCCCAGCTTCGTGAGGCTCTCATCGATCGCCTTGTCGGGCTCATCGCCGTCGTGACGGTCGTTCCACAGCTTCGTGGTGATGAACAGCTCGTTGCGCGCGATACCGCTCTTGGCGATGGCGGCACCAACGCCCTCTTCGTTGCCGTAGATGGCAGCGGTGTCAATGTGGCGGTAGCCAATCTCGAGTGCTTCGCTGACAGCGCGCTCGGCGTCTTCGGCCGGAACCTTAAAGACGCCGTAGCCGAGCTGAGGAATCTCGAGTCCGGAGTTCAGAGTGAGAGTGGGTACATTCGTCATTGCTCCATCGTGTCACCTTCTGACGACACTACGGGCAACAACGCCACATACCGTCGCGCGCTGTTAGGCGTGCGTTTGTTGCTCCCGCAGACGCGCAAGCACCATGGCCTTCAGCTCCTCCGGAGCTGCTTCCTTGCACGCACGAGCGACGACCTCGGTGAGGGTGCGGTTGACGAGGGCTTCGTCACGGCAGCTCTCGCAGTTGTCGAGGTGATCGCGAATGTCTGAAGCCTCGGTATTGCACACTTCATTGCGCAAGTACTCTTCGAGATCGCGCCGCGCCTTTTCGCATCCGCAGTCAGTCATTCTGTGCTCCTTGTTTTGCCGCGCTGATGCCTCGCTCCGCGGCGTAGTCGGCAAGCTGGTCTCTGAGCAGTTTTCGCCCGCGATGCAGGCGGCTCATCACCGTGCCGATGGGTGTCTTCATGATTTCGGCAATCTCTTGATAGGCGAAGCCTTCAACATCAGCCAGGTACACGGCCAACCGGAAGTCTTCTGGAAGAGATTGCAAAGCGTCTTTCACAATCGACGCGGGCATGTGGTCGATCGCTTCGGCCTCAGCGGAGCGTGAACTCATCGCCGTCGTCGACTCAGCGCCGCCCAGCTGCCAATCTTCGAGGTCGTCGATCGTGCCCTGATACGGCTCACGCTGCTTCTTGCGATACGTGTTGATATACGTGTTCGTCACAATGCGATACAGCCAGGCTTTGAGATTCGTGCCCTGCGTGAAGGAGGCCCAGGAGGCAAACGCCTTCACAAATGTCTCTTGCACGAGGTCAGCGGCATCTTGCGGGTTGCGGGTCATCCGCATCGCCGCGCCATACAACTGATCCATAAAGGGCAACGCCTGCTCTTCGAACTGGGTTCGAACATCGGCGGCCGAGTTCGGGGTGTTAGCTGACTCGTCCATTGCGAGCCAGTCTAGGTCGCTCGCGTGGTCAACCGCTGAGCGCATCAGCATGAGTGTGCTCACGCCTCTCCTCCCGGCCGTTGATCAATGACGTGTCTCTGAGGTCAACGCACCGCAGCCGAAAGTATTCCCCGAGCCGTGGTTCCGTTCTTCATGAGAAAACTCTCGCCGTCATAGAGGGGGCGTTGTCAGGGGTGCGGGCTAGGCTAGTGCCGATGAGTCAAGACACCGTAGTGAGCCCCGCCCCACCAGCGCGACGCACGTATGAGGCGCCGCGCTCTTATGAGCGCCTACGCGCCCACGTGGAGGTTCCGGGCTCAAAGTCCCTGACGAACCGCGAACTCGTTCTTGCCGCGCTGGCTGATGGCCCAAGCCGCATCATCGCGCCGCTGCACTCGCAAGATTCGGAGCGCATGATTAAGGCGCTGCGGGCACTCGGAACCACGGTTGAGTTTGTTGAGGGCACCGGCAGCTTCGGAGACGATCTCGTCATCACTCCCGCCAAGCCTCTCGCCGCCGGAACAACGGTTGACTGCGGCCAAGCGGGCACCGTCATGCGTTTTGTGACGCCGCTCGCGGGCCTCGCCGCTGGCGACGTTTTTGTCACCGCCGACGAGACGGCACTGCACCGCCCGATGGGTGAGATGATCAGCGCGCTGCGCGATTTGGGTGTCGACATCGATGACGGCGGCAATTGGTCGCTTCCGTTCACGGTGAAGGGGCACGGCCACATCCGCGGTGGCGAAGTGCACATCGATGCATCGCGCTCGAGCCAGTTCGTTTCCGGGTTGCTGCTGGTTGCTGCCCGCTTTGATGTCGGGCTTCACCTCACGCACACCGGCGAGCGTTTGCCGAGCGTGCCCCATATCGACATGACGATTGAGTCGCTGGCTCACCGCGGCGTACGGGTCGAAACTCCGAAGCCGGGTGAGTGGGTCGTGCCCGCCGGCACGATCCGAGGCAAAGACATCACGATCGAGCCCGACCTTTCCAACGCAGCGCCGTTCCTGTGTGCTGCGGTCGTCACCGGTGGTTCCGTTTCGGTGCCCCGCTGGCCGGTGCACTCGACGCAACCCGGCGCGATGCTGATGGAGATTCTCCCGCAGTTTGGCGCGCGCGTGAGCCGCCGCAGTGGCATTCTGACGGTCACCGGCACCGGCCAAATCAACGGCGTCGACCTCGACCTGTCGGCCGCAGGCGAGTTGGCACCCAACCTCGTGGGCCTGGCAACTCTCGCGAATTCACCGTCGACGTTCCGCGGCATCGGCCACATTCGCCAGCACGAGACCGACCGCATCGCGGCACTCATCAGCGAAATCGAGGCGCTCGGCGGCCGCGCTGAAGAGCTCGAAGACGGCATCCGCATCATTCCGCAGCCCCTGCACGGCGGGGTCTGGCGCGCACACCACGACCACCGCATGGCGACCACGGGCGCGCTCATCGGGCTCGCCGTCGACGGTGTCGTGATTGACGACATCACGACCACCGCAAAGACACTCCCGCAGTTCCGCGAACTGTGGGAGGGCATGCTCGCTGGCAACGGAGACCACGCAGCGTGAGCTGGCTCAGCGATTTCGACGACGAAGACGACGAGTTCGACGAGTCGCGCATTCGAGTCCGGCCGAACCCCAAGGCCAATCGCCCGCGCACCAAACGGCGCCCGGCGCACGCCGACGCTGAAATTGCGCGCGTGCTGGGCGTCGACCGCGGCCGCTACACGGTCATGGTCGGCGAAGACACCGACGATGAGCGCACCGTCATCGCCTCACGGGCCCGCGAACTCCGCGGTAAGGCCATCGTCACCGGTGACCGTGCCCGCGTCGTCGGCGATACGTCCGGCGACGAAGGAACACTGGCCCGCATCGTGGGCATCGAAGAGCGCTCCACGCTATTACGCCGTAGTGCCGATGACACCGACAACGTCGAGCGCGTTATCGTCGCCAACGCCGACCAAATGCTGGTGGTCGTGGCCGCCGCTGACCCGGAACCACGAGAGCGCCTCGTCGACCGATATCTGGTGGCAGCGCTGGACGCTGGTATTACCCCGCTGCTGGTGATCACCAAGACCGACCTGGCCGACCCAACGGAGTTCTTGAAGCACTTCGCCGGCATCGAGAATCTACAGGTCTTCCGCTCGGCCACCGGTGACGTGCCCATCGACGAGATTGGGCGTGCCCTGATCGGTAAAACCACGGTGCTCGTGGGCCACTCCGGCGTCGGCAAGTCAACACTTGTCAATGCACTCGTGCCCGGTGCTGGGCGCGCAACGGGCCACGTCAACGAAGTCACCGGCCGCGGCCGCCACACCTCGTCCTCCACCGTGTCGCTACGCTACGAATCTCCCGAGGGCCACGGGTGGGCGATCGATACCCCCGGTGTGCGCTCGTTCGGCCTCGGCCACGTGAACCCGGAGAACATTTTGCGCGCCTTCCGCGATCTGGATGAGCTCGCGGATGAGTGCCCCCGCGGGTGCACACACTTGGCCGATGCGGCCGACTGCGCACTCAACGAAGCCGCCGCCGCCGGCGAACTCAGTGAGGCAGGAATGGCGCGCGTTGACTCGCTGCACCGCCTGCTGGCGTCGTTCGAAGAACGCGCAAAACAGCAGCCCTGACGCGCGATTGCCCTGAGCACTCGCCAGCACCGTAGGGTGAAGAGTGTGACTCTGCGCCTCGAACCCGGTACCCGTGCCCCTCTGTTCACTCTGCCTGACCAAGACGGCCAGCCCGTCTCCCTCGCGGATTACCGCGGTCAGAAGGTCGTGCTGTACTTCTACCCGCAGGCGATGACCCCGGCGTGCACCACCCAGGCATGCGAATTCCGCGACAACTCCGCAGCGTTGGCTGCCGCAGGCTACGCAGTCATCGGCATCAGCCCGGACGAAGCCGAACGCCTCGGACGCGTCCGCGACCGCGATGCCCTGAACTTTCCGTTGCTTGCTGACCCCGAGCACACGGTACTCACCGAATACGGAACGTGGGGCGAGAAGATCAACTACGGCCGCACCTACGAGGGCGTCATTCGCTCAACGTTCGTCATTGACGAAGACGGCATCATCACGAACGCGCTGTACAACGTGAAGGCCACCGGCCATGTTGCGCGCGTCGTGAAGCTCCTGGGCCTCGCGGCGTAGCAAACGCAAAAGACCCGCGCACCGAGCTGTCTGCTCCGGTGCGCGGGTCGTTTCTGTTGCTGCGCGACTAGGCGTCGGCTGCCTGGTCGCCTTCAGCGGCCTCAGCAGCCTCAGCAGCGGCGCGTTCCTGGCGCTCGGCTACTGCCGTCTGCTTGGATGCTTTAGAAATGGCGACAAGAGCGATGATGGCGGGCACCGCAATCGCTGCCGCAATCGCCGGGTGGGCGTATTGTCCGGTGACGGCGCCGAGGGCAATGGCAAGCGCCATGAGCTGAGTGACAATGCCGCCGGATCGCGCCCAGGTCTGCTCCGTGAGCAGACCCCACGCGAAGGCCACCATGCCCGCACCAATAATGATCGTGAGCACGATGAGCGCGACAGCGCTCGTGATCGATGCCGTATTTCCCTTGGCAATTTCAACGACTTGAATTCCGGCAAGACTCAACACCACCAGCGCTTCCAGGGCCACAATGGTGGCAGCAATTCGTGATGCGATGCGGGATTTCATAAGTCTCCTGTCGGGGAGCGATGGCGTTAACCGAATAAGTAACCAGCGGATTCCAAGGTGTGAAGAAGAATTAACCCTTGATTCATCCGATGACCCGTGGGAAACTGGTTTAGCCGTGTGCTCCCACAGCGGCGTGGGGCGAGCATTTCAGCTCGCATTCTTCACACAGGGTATCCGAATAACCCCGGCACATCCCGAGCCTTCGCTCACACTCCCCCTTTGCAAGGAGCACTACCAAAATGGATTGGCGCGACAAATCAGCGTGTCTCACTGTCGACCCCGAACTCTTCTTCCCGGTTGGCAACACTGGCCCCGCGGTTGATCAGATCGAAAAGGCAAAGTCGGTGTGCGCTCGCTGCACCGTGACCGAAATCTGCCTGCAGTACGCACTCGAGACCGGCCAGGATTCTGGTGTCTGGGGTGGCCTGAGCGAAGACGAGCGCCGCGCGCTGAAGCGCCGCGCAGCACGCGCACGCCGCGCTTCCTAAGCTGAACAGCGAATGAGGGAGGGCGCCCAATCGGGTGCCCTCCCTCATTCGCTGTCTCCTGTACGCGGCGAAACCGTAAGCTACGCGTCGCGCCCCAAATGCAGAATCGGATAGGGCCTGCCATCATCACCAGTCTCACTCCGACTCACGATGACAAAGCCATGGTGCGTATAGAAACCGGNTCGCGCCCCAAATGCAGAATCGGATAGGGCCTGCCATCATCACCAGTCTCACTCCGACTCACGATGACAAAGCCATGGTGCGTATAGAAACCGGTGGCACCGGTGTTCTGCTCATTGACGTCAACGCGCGTGATGCCCTGCTCACGAATGGCCTTAGCCAGCAGAGCCGTACCCACACCGAGTCCGCGATGGTCAGCATCGACGAACAGCATTTCCAGGCTTGAACCCACGACTCCAGCGAAGCCCACCGCTGTGCCGTCAATCTCGGCGACGGTCAGGGTGACCGCGGGAAAGTAGTCAGACGCGAGCCTGCTCTCAATCGCGCGGAGATCTGCTGCCGATACGAAGTCGTGCGTCGCGTCGACGGCACTCCGCCAAATATCGACGAGTCGCTGATACTCCCCCGCCCCGGTGGTCGGGCGGATCGTCGGCTTCGTCACGCTAGTTGCTGGCGATCCAGCGCATCGGAATCTTGATCGTCACCTCGGTGCCCCCCTCATCTCCCGTGCGCCAGTCGATGGTTCCGCTCAGCTCACCCTGAATGAGGGTGCGCACAATCTGTGTGCCCAGACCTCGACCAACCGTGCCTTCGGGCAGGCCAGAGCCGGTGTCAATGACGCGCACAATGAGTTCGTCGCCGGTGCGCTCCGCGATGATTTCGACCTCGCCTTCGCGCCCGGCGAGGCCGTGTTCCACGGCGTTTGTGACGACTTCGGTGAGTGCTAGCGCGAGCGGCGTCGCGTACGCGCTCGGGAGGCGCCCAAACCGGCCCACCGACTTCGTGCGCGCCGAGGTTCCGGCACCAGCTGCCACTTCGGCGACCAGCTTGAGTACGCGCGCAAAGACCTCGTCAAAGTCAACGTTCTGCGTGAGGCCCTCGGAGAGCGTGTCGTGCACGATCGCGATCGACGCCACGCGACGCATCGCCTGGGTGAGGGCTTCGCGTGCTTCTTCGGAGTGCGTGCGGCGCGCCTGAATGCGCAGCAGCGACGACACCGTCTGCAGGTTGTTCTTCACGCGGTGGTGAATCTCGCGAATCGTGGCGTCTTTGGTGATGAGCTCTTGCTCTTGGTGACGCATCTCGGTGACATCTCGGCAGAGAATGATCGCGCCAGTGCGCGTGCCCTTTTTCTTGAGCGGAATCGCACGAAGTGACACCGTCACACCGCGAGCCTCAATGTCGGCACGCCACGGCGCGCGCCCGGTGACTACGACCGGAAGCGCCTCATCGACCTCACGCGAGCTGGGCACAATCTGGCTGACGACCTCGACGAGGGGCTCGCCCTCGAGCTCGTCATCGAAACCCATGCGGTTGAAGGCGGAAAGGGCGTTGGGGCTCGCAAAGGTTGCAATGCCATCAACGTCAAGGCGTACCAGACCGTCGGACGCACGCGGAGCACCGCGGCGAGGGGATGCCGGGGCATCCATGTCGGGGAAGTCTGCCGAGCCGATCATCTCGAAGAGCGCGTCGGCGCACGAGTTGAACGTGATTTGCTGGCGCGTCGGCGTACGTGCTTCGCCCAGGTTCGTGTGGCGCGTCAGCACGCCAATGACCCGCGGCGTATCGTCGCCCGCGGGGCGCTGGCGCACAATGGGTGCCGCCAACACGCGAGTGGGCATCTCTTCAAACCAGTCCGGAGCCGAGGAGTCAACGATCGCGCCCGACTGGAAGGCCTCGCGCACCTGCGTTGCCCATTGCGGACGCACGGTTTCGCCGACGATGTCGCGGTAGAACAGCGTGGCAGCACCACCCGGGCGGGTGTGGGCGACGGCGATGAATGAATCGTCGGCGGTCGGCACCCACAACACGATGTCGGCGATGGCGAGGTCGGCAAGAAGCTGGCCGTCACCGGCAAGGCGGTGCAGCCATTCTACATCGGCCTGATCGGCAAGGCCCTGGGCAAAAACGAGGTCGCTCAGTGTTGACACACGTTCAGCCTAGTTGGGCGGGCACGCCTGACACGCCAGTGGTTTCGTGATTAATCTTTGTGCGTCGCCATACCCGGCGCGGCGCCGATTTTTTTGGGGCCTCGGGCCTCGCCAGCACAGTGCCGGCGAGGCGGCGGATACCGGCGGCGAACGCTGACCGCGGCGCAATGTCGGTTATCGATCGGCTATGCAATGCGGCACCGTCAGCGATGTCGGCCTCGTGCGGCAAAAACAGAATCTCCTCGATACCGGAAAATCGCGCGAGCGTTCGCCGAATCTGGCCCTTCGCATCAAGGCCCAACGCCGACGACCGCACCCGATTGATCACGACGTGTATCGGGGTCGCCCCCACGATCGCGCGAAGTTCTTCGTACGCGCGGATGAACCGCGCGATACCGACGCCATCGGCTGTTGCCACGGCGACGATGTGGTCAGCCGACCGCAGCGCGGCAATCGTGGCCGCGTTGCGCCGCGGACCATCCAGATCGTTCATGACTTCGTTGTCGTCTTCGAGGCTCGCCGCCACGTCGACGACGATTGTTTCGGCCCACCCGCGCGCAATTTCCAGCGCACTCGTGACGCGCTCGGCGGAGAGCTCCGGCCAGCGACCGGGGCGATTGATACCGGTCAGCACGGCACACGTGCCATCGCTCAGCGACACCGATTGCGAAACGCGGCTCAGTTCCGCCGGATCAAGTGCGCGCCGCTCGGCTGATCGACAGGCAGACGCAAAGCCGGGCCCGTCATCGGTGAGCCCCAGCATCATCGCGAGCGCGGGCGCGTAACTGTCGGCATCGACAAGGGCGGTGACGTGATTGCCGCGAGCGCACTCCGCAGCGAGACTTGCAGCGAGTGTCGACCGCCCCGGAGCGCCGTGCGGACCCCACACCACGATCACACCGCCGTTTGTCACGGCTGCGCGCTGCGCAACCGTGTGGTGCACAATCGTGTCGGCTTCGAGCGTCGTCAGCGGGTCGAGCCCAAAAGACGCGGCCAGGCGGTGGCCTGCCGTATCCGTCGCATACGGCACGATGCGAACGCCCGCGCGGTCGCACGCGGCGACCAGCGCGGCGTTGAGCACGCCGGGATCACTGCGTACCACGATCAGGTCGACCCCGGTGAGGTCAGCCGCGACAAGTTGCGCGGGCGCCGTCTGGAAAACCTCTTCCGCACGGTTCGCGAAGCCGAGCGCGACAATCGACGCCAGTTCTTGTGGCAGCGCGAGCACAACGCGAGTCACTATCGCACTCCCCCGAGCGGAACCACCCACAGCGCTGCCTTGGACGCTTGCGCATCCAGTACCCCTGCCACATGGTTCCGGTTGACCACCAGCTCAAGTGTCACCGTGCCACCCGAGGCGAGCCCAGAGCTCTCTCGAATCGCGGCGACGGTTGCTGATTCAATCAGTACTTCGGCGTTGTCGTACTCGCGGTCTTTCACGGGAGACATCCACAGTTCAACCGAGCTGCCGATCGTGAGCGTGCTGGCCACATCAATCGGAGAGGTGATCACGACTGTCGTGACCTCGCTGCGTTCGCGCTCGATGACCGCGCCCGCGGGAATGAGCTCGCCAGCTGCCAGCGGGCGGGTCATCGTGGCGTTGTCAGGAAGCATGGTCAGGTAGGTGCCGCTTGCTTCCCCCAGTGCGACATCGACCCACCTCACATCATCGTCATCGATCGGCGCACCGGGAAGGAGCGTCGTATCCGCAACAGCCACGGGCGTTGTCGCCCGCGCTGCCGAAACAACCCACCAGACTCCGGCAATAGAAGCCGCGACCAGAACGAGACCAATCAGAAACCGGGCGTCTGCCCAGACGGCTCGGTGCGTACGCGTAGACATAGCGGTCATGGTGGCATGATGCGAGCGGTATTGTGCGAGGTTATCCACAGCACGGCAGAACCTTGCGCCAGATGTGCTCCAGAGGTTGATAATGGTGGCATGTCTGACACCAACGCACCCGAGCGTTATGTCTCTCTGGCCCAGATTGCTGAACTTCTCGACATCACTGTTGACGAGGTTCTGCAACTCGTTCACGAGGGGCGCCTTCGTGGTGTCCGCGTGGGCTCTCCCGCCCAATGGCGAGTGGCTGAAGCCAGTGTGAGTGATTACCTCAACGATCAACTCGAAGAGTCACGTCGCAGCGCACTCTGGCACCAATCCGTTAATGCCAGTTTTCCCGAGCTCTGGGGCGGCACCGAGGAGCGCCGTCAGCGGTAGCACCCGCTATCGAGGCGTCATACGCGCGCGACGATTGGGCCCGCTGCCACGATGGCGGCGAACGGAACCATGAGCACGTGTGTGACGTGGTCGTCACGTCGCGACGTGTGCGCGTCATGAAGCGCGAAATCGCAATGATCGTTGCCCGCACGATCAATGGTTCCGCTGGCTACCGTGCCATCGGTGAACTGGATGAGCACCGGCGTGCGTTTACGCGCCCAGCCACGCAGAACATACCCAAACGTGGCGCGGCCCTGGAGAGCGTCGGGCGGAACCGTCATAAGGCTCCGACGCAACGCCAGCGATGACAGCCGGATCGACCGCATGGCATCAAGGCGCACGCAGCGCATGGCGGAGGTCGCGGTATCAATGCCGCACCAATCGGCGCCCGTCGCCTGAATGGTTCCGCTGATCTGGTGCGGACCGGCGGTAGCGATCGCGATGGTGGCATGTTCAGCCGCGGCCGAACGCAATCGCGTCAGCAGATCGAGGCGGGCTTGCCGGAGGCGCTCGTTCTCTTGCGCAACGGCGGCTTGCTCGGCGGCGGCGTCGTCAGCAAACTGCCCCTCGAGCTCCGCAAAGTATGATTCCCAGTCCACGTGCCGAGCGTATCTCCCCCGCCGAGCGGCACATGAGAATTTTCCACAGATTCTTTCATGTTCCGTTTTCCCCTGTTCTGCTGTGGTTTGCTCTCTCGTACGTCCCCACGCAAAGGAGAACTCATGTCTGCACAAGCAGCGAGCACTGGGCCGCGCCGTCGCGGAAAGCACCTCAGTGAAGTCGACGTCACCGAGTACTTTGCGCCGCAGCCAACGTCCACAGCCGACCTGCCTGACCCGGAGCCCTTGCTACGCAACCTCACCATTGGGCTCATCGAGTGCCTTGCCGGGGTACGCGAAGTCGAGCAGCTCGCACGCTGGATGTCGCAAGAAGCGTTTCTCAGCGTCGCGCAGCGCGTATCGCTCGCGACCAGGGCACGCTCGGCAAAAGCGCGCCCTGCCGTGCGCCCCACATACCAAGTGTTGAGCGTGCACCATCAGGCACCCGCAGACGGTGTCGTCGAGGCGACCATCGTTGTCGGTATGCCGGCTCGCACACGCGCACTCGCGATCCGGCTCGAGGGCACCGATCACCGCTGGCGCGCGAGCTCTGTCGCCCTCCTCTAAGAGTCGGGCGACAGCGCCACGCGCTACTGCTTGTAGCTGGAGAGGAAGTTACCCATGCGTTCGACCGCTTCGGTCAGCACGCGCGCTTCGGGCAGCGTCACCAGGCGGAAGTGATCCGGTGCCGGCCAGTTAAAGCCGGTGCCCTGCACGACCAGAATGTGCTCGGCAACGAGCAAGTCGTAAATAAACTTCGCGTCATCACGAATTTCGTGCACCTCAGGGTCGAGGCGTGGGAAGGCGTAGAGCGCACCCTGCGGTTTCACGCAGGACACACCGGGGATGGACTGCAGACCCTCCCACGCGGCGTCGCGCTGCTCATGCAGGCGCCCCGTCGGCGCGATGAGCGCATCGATCGATTGCACCCCGTCAAGCGCCGCTTGCACGGCATGCTGGGCCGGAACATTCGGGCACAGCCGCGTCGAAGCCAGCAGCGTCACACCTTCCAAGAAGCCCTTCGCATGCTTTTTCGGCCCGGTGATGACGACCCAGCCGGCGCGGAAGCCAGCAACGCGGTAGGTCTTCGAGAGCCCGTTGAAGGTCATCACCAGCAAGTCGGGCGCGAGCGTCGCCGTTGAGATGTGCTCGGCGTCGTCAAACAGAATGCGGTCGTAGATCTCGTCGCTCAAAATGAGCAGTGAGTGCTCACGCGCGATCTCGACGAGGCCCTGGAGCACGTCGCGGGAGTACACCGCACCGGTCGGGTTGTTCGGGTTGATGATGACGATCGCCTTGGTGTTCGGCGTGATCTTGGAGCGGATGTCTTCGAGATCCGGGTTCCAGCCATTGTTCTCGTCACACAGGTAGTGCACCGGGGTTCCACCCGACAGCGACGTCATCGCCGTCCACAGCGGGTAGTCCGGTGCCGGGATCAAAACCTCATCGCCCTCATTCAGCAGGGCCTGCATCGTCATGGTGATGAGTTCGGATACACCGTTGCCGAGGTACACGTCGTCTGGGTCGATGTGGGGGAAGCCCGGAACCTGCTCGTACCGGTTGATGATGGCGCGGCGTGCAGAAAGAATGCCGCGGCTATCGCTGTAGCCATGTGCCGTCGGTACGGCCGCGATCATGTCACGGACGATCTGGTACGGAGCCTCGAACCCAAAGATGGCGGGGTTGCCGGTGTTGAGCTTCAACACCGCGTGCCCGGCCGCCTCCAGCCGCGACGCTTCCACCAACGCGTTGCCGCGAATTTCGTAGAGAACGTTCTGAAGCTTGGCTGATTGATCCAGCGGTCGAAGGGGGCTCATGAATAAACCCTAGTCCTGCCCGCGAGGTGCCTTTGACCACTACTGGATGGTTCCGTCCGGTTGTTACCGAGTGGCTATCGATAGCGGGGTGCGCTTCGAAGAGCGCGCAAACGCCAAAACCCCGCCTCAGACGAGACGGGGTTTTGGATCAAACCTGGTTACTTCTTCTTGGCCCGGCGAGCAGCGCGGTTTTGAGCCGCAGGTTGCTCGCTCGATTCGACCTTCTGACCGAAGGCTCCCCGCTCTTCTGCAGGTGCCTGGTTCTGTGCCTGCGCCTGACGCATGCGGTTGGTCGACGACTGCTGCATCTGCCCACGCTCGTTGCGAACCTCGACGTCGCCGTCTTCGCTCGGAGCCGAGTACTCCAGCTTCTGCGTGTCTTGCGTCGGAGCCATCAGGCCCTTGGCCTCAACCTGGGCGACTTCGCCACCCTCGGGCTGGCGGACCTCGACCTCAAGGTTGTACAGGTAGCCGACGGACTCTTCCTTGATCTGGCCCATCATGGACTGGAACATCTGGAAGCCTTCGCGCTGGTACTCGATGAGCGGGTCGCGCTGTGCCATCGCACGCAGGCCGATGCCGTCCTTCAGGTAGTCCATCTCGTAGAGGTGGTCGCGCCAGCGGCGGTCCAGCACCTGCAGCACCACGCGGCGCTCAAGCTCACGCGTCGCCGCTTCACCCAGCTGCTCCTCACGCGAAGAGTAGGCGATCTGAGCGTCGCTCAGCAGTTCGCGGCGCAGGCCCTCAGCCGTGACCTTACCCTTTGAACCGCCCGCTTCTGCCACGACCTCTTCGATCGTGACGCTCACCGGGTACAGCGTCTTCAGTTCGGTCCACAGTGCGTCGAAGTCCCAGCTCTCGGTGTGGCCCTCGCTGGTGTGGGAGTCGATCATCGCGCCGATCGAGTCTTCAATGAAGTGCCCGATGCGGTCTTGAATGTCATCGCCCTCAAGAATCTGACGACGGTCGGCGTAGATCGCCTCACGCTGACGGTTCAGCACGTCGTCATACTTCAGCACGTTCTTGCGGATCTCAGCGTTGCGCGCCTCGATCTGCGACTGCGCGCTGGCGATAGCGCGGGTCACAATGCCCGACTCGATCGCAACGTCTTCTGGCAGGTTCGTGCGTGCCAGCATTGTCTCGGCGAGACCGTTCTTGAACAGGCGCATCAGGTCATCGGTGAGGCTCAAGTAGAAGCGGCTCTCACCCGGGTCACCCTGTCGACCGGCACGACCACGCAGCTGGTTGTCGATACGGCGAGACTCGTGGCGCTCGGTGCCGAGCACGTACAGGCCGCCGGCCGCAACGACCTTCGCGCTCTCCACGTCAACCTGCTCACGCACGTCGGCGTAAACCGTGTCCCACTCGGCTTCGTACTCCTCCGGAGTCTCAACCGGGTCCAGGCCCTTCGCCTTCATCGCCTGCACGGCGAGGAATTCGGCGTTACCACCGAGCATGATGTCGGTACCACGACCAGCCATGTTGGTGGCAACCGTGACGGCACCGGCACGACCGGCGCGAGCAACGATCTCAGCTTCACGCGCGTGGTTCTTGGCGTTCAGAACCTCGTGCTTGATGCCCCTCTTCGCGAGCAGTCGCGACAGGTATTCGCTCTTGTCGACGCTCGTGGTTCCGACCAGAATCGGCTGGCCGCTCTCGTGGCGCTCGGCAATGTCTTCGACGACCTGCGCGAACTTCGCCTGCTCGTTCTGGTAAACCAGGTCGGCCTGGTCCTTACGGATCATGGGCTTGTTCGTCGGGATCGGAATCACACCGAGCTTGTACGTCGACATGAACTCAGCAGCCTCGGTGTCAGCCGTACCGGTCATGCCGGAGAGCTTGTTATAGAGGCGGAAGTAGTTCTGCAGCGTCACGGTGGCGAGAGTCTGGTTCTCGGCCTTAACCGGAACACCCTCCTTCGCCTCGATCGCCTGGTGGATGCCTTCGTTGTACCGACGGCCAACCAGAATACGACCGGTGTGCTCGTCAACGATCATGACCTCGTCGTTCATCACGACGTAGTCGGTGTCGCGCTTGAACAG
The DNA here is from genome assembly GCF_050408675.1 of Microbacterium daqui. Taxonomy (NCBI): domain Bacteria; kingdom Bacillati; phylum Actinomycetota; class Actinomycetes; order Micrococcales; family Microbacteriaceae; genus Microbacterium; species Microbacterium daqui. The sequence continues at coordinate 27,888 of NZ_JBNTKF010000009.1, forward strand.
CGCGAGCGCCTTGATCGAGTTGTTCAAGAACGAGATGAGGGGCGTATTCGCCGACTCGTACAGGTTGTCGATGCCGAGGTAGTCCTCAACCTTTTCAATGCCCGGTTCGAGCACACCAACGGTGCGCTTCTTCTCGTCGACTTCGTAGTCTTCGCCAGCCTCGAGCGTCTTCGCGATGCGAGCGAACTCGGTGAACCAGCGGTTAGCTTCACCTGACGACGGGCCCGAAATGATGAGCGGCGTACGCGCCTCATCAATAAGGATCGAGTCCACCTCATCGACGACGGCAAAGAAGTGACCGCGCTGCACCAGGTTGTCTTTCGACCACGCCATGTTGTCGCGCAAGTAGTCGAAGCCAAACTCATTGTTGGTTCCGTACGTGATGTCAGCGTTGTACTGCTCACGACGCACGTCGGGGGTCTGGCCCGCAACGATGACACCGGTCGTCATGCCGAGGGCGCGGAACACACGACCCATGATCTCGGACTGGTACGAAGCGAGGTAGTCGTTGGTGGTAATGACGTGCACGCCCTCGCCCGCAATGGCGTTGAGGTACGCGGGCAGCGTTGCCACGAGCGTCTTACCTTCACCGGTCTTCATTTCGGCGATGTTGCCGGCGTGGAGTGCTGCGCCACCGAGAATCTGAACGTCGTAGTGACGCTGGCCAAGGGTACGCTTTGCGGCTTCACGCACGGCGGCGAACGCCTCGGGCATGAGTTGGTCGAGCGTCTCACCCTTTTCGTAGCGGGCACGCAACTCGGCAGTTTCGCCGCGCAATTCTTCATCCGTCAGCTGCGCGTAGTCGTCTTCGAGCGCGTTAACAGCCTTGACCACCTGCTGCAAACGGCGAAGGATTCGACCTTCACCGGCACGAAGCAGTCTTTCAATCGGGTTGGCCACGGAGTGTTCTCCATCCATTGCGTCATGCGGGATATCCGCGAGTGTCGGGATGCCGACACCGAACCATGTTATCCGCCCGTGACCTTGACGCGTGCTGGATACGCTCAGAGCAGAGATTCCGGCACAGAAATTAATCCATCGTCCGGTATACATATAGATGAACCGGAGAAGGGCCGTGATGACGATCAAGCACAGTCTGCTGGCGATTCTCGCGCAATCGCCGTGCTACGGCAATCAACTGCGCACAGAATTCGAACGCCGCACCGCACGCATTTGGCCCGTCAACGTTGGACAGATCTACAACACGCTGGAGCGCCTGGAGCGCGATGGCTACGTCACGCGCGGCGCGACCGATGAGCGTGGGCACGTCATGTGGCACATTACCGACGCCGGACGCCGCGAGGCAGACAGCTGGCTCACCAGCGCGACCCCACGTGCCGACGCCCGTGACGACCTGACGGCGAAGATTTCCCTCGCCATTTCGTTGCCGGGCGTTGATGCCGACGCGCTCCTTGCTACCGAATTGCGCGCCGCGACCACCCGCCTGTCTGAAGCCACGCGAGTGCACGCTCAAGAAGACAACCCTCTCAGTGCGCTCGTTCATTTAGCCGCGGTGCACCGCGCGAACGCCGATGTGCAGTGGTTGCAAGCGGTGCAAGCTGCCGCGATGACAGTGGCAGCGGAACCATCGGCTGTTGATATGCAGCGCCCGCGTCGCGGACGCCCCAAGAAAGCGGTTGCCTAAACGCGCGTTCGCTAAACGCTAAGCCGAACCTCAGCCAGAGGTTGACGCGAATCCATATGATCGTTTCATGGCAGGATTCTGGGGCAAACGTCGTCGCGCCGAGCAAGAAGAGCAGCTCGCCGCCGATACCGAACTGAGCCGACGCGCCGAGGCCGCGATGATTGCAGTCGACGAGCGCATCCGCACCGCGGGCGACGAGGTCGGGTTCGCGCAGGCTGAGCTCGGCACCGAAGCGACGAAAGATCTGCGCGACGCGTTGTCTGCGGTGCGCTCGCACATGCAGGAAGCATTCTCGCTGCACCAGTTAAACCATGACCACATCCCGGACACCCCGGAAGAGTTGCGTACCCGCAACGCTCGCATCGTGCAGCTGTGCGATTGGGCAGACGACGTTCTGGATGAGCGCACCGCCGCGCTCGCCGACCGCATTGACCGAGTGCGACGCGCTCCCGAAGTGTTGGCCCGTGTCCAGACCGAGTCCAGCGCACTGGAGACGCGCATTCCCGCGGCCCGCGAGACGATTGCACGCCTCGCCGAACGCTACAACGAATCGGCCATGTCAAAGATCGCCGCGGGTGCCGATGAGGCCACCCAACTCATCGCTTTCGCGCGACACAGCGCCGATGTATCCGCGCGCCGCCGTGCGGCTGGCCAAAACGAAGAGGCGAACCTTGCGCTGGAAACCGCTATCGAGGCGGTTCGACGCGGTGGCACCGTTCTCGACGGCGTTGAAGACTACGAACTGCAGGCGCTGCGTGCTGAATCGACGCTCACTGACGTTGTTGCCGATTCTCGAGGCGACCTGATCGCGGCGCGTGATCTCGCGTCGACGCCAGCGGTTGCCGAGGCCATGACGGCGCTCGAAGCCGCGCTCGCGAAACTCCCACCCGCGGGCAGTAAGACCGACCCGTTCACGTCACTGACGACGCTGCGCGAAGCTAACCAGGCGCTCGATACCGTCGTAGCGAAGGCACGCGATCGTGCGGCTCGTCCGCTCCCCTCCATCGAGGCCGTACGCCACGCGGTTGATGACGCGGACCGCCAGATTGCCGTTGCCCGCAACGTGATCGCTGGCCATCGCGGTTGGATTGGCGCCGATGCACGCACGCGCTTGGCCGAAGCCGAACGCTTGCGCAGCGACATTGACCGGCTGATTGCGCCGGAAGACACCCGCGAAGAGGCACTGGCCGTCGCGCGCCGCACCGCGCAGCTCGCGAGCGAAGCGTTGCAGCTCGCGCAGCGTGACATTGACTCGTCGCGCCCACAGCAGAATAACTGGGGTGGCGGCGGCCGTAACCAGGGCGGCGGCATGAGCGACATGATGGGTGGTCTCATCGGTGGTGCCATCCTCGGCGGAATCTTGGGCGACATTTTCGATTAGCCCCGTGACAGAAAAAGGGTGGCCCTGGAACATGTTCCGGGGCCACCCTTTTGCGTAACTTACGACGCAGCGACCGTCTCCGGCGGTGCCTGCGTGGTGAGCGAGATCACACCGTAGTCCCAGCCCTTGCGGCGGTACACCACCGACGGGTGGTCGGTGCGAGCGTCGACAAACAGGAAGAAGTCGTGACCAACCAGCTCCATGCGGTCAACCGCCTCTTCAACCGACATCCACTCGGCTCCGAATTCCTTCGTACGGATGACGACGGGCGTGTAGTCCTCTTCATCCTCGTTGCCGGTGATGATCGGGATCTCCCCCGTCTTCACGGCACGCAACACGTCGGCCGAAGCGGGGCGAACGTCGATGCCGTGCAACGAGCCCGTTCCCTTGTCGAGGTGTGCACCACGGGCATCGTGGCGACCATCGAGGCGCTTGCGCTTTGCGCGGCGCACCTGCTCCATGAGCTTGTCGACGGCAAGATCAAGAGCGACAAACTTGTCTGCGTCTGTCGCCTCTGCCCGCACCAGCGGGCCGCGGCCAATAAGGGTGAGCTCGACCGTTTCGTCGTCCATTCGCCCCTGACGGTTGGAATGGTGAGTCACCTTGACATCGAGTCGTTCGGCCCGAGTGGCGAGCTTAGAAATGCGCTCCGCCTTCTCGTCAGCCACCGCACGAAAACGATCCGAAATCCCGACGCCTACGCCGACGATGTTCGTTTCCATGTCTGACCTCCTTGTCCGGTCCACCGGTTCAAGGGCGGACCTTGTCGCCTTTGTTCCCCTCACCGTAGTCTCCCGAAGCAGGCGTGTCACCACCATTCGGCCATTTATTTTTTACGAGTTCAGTGGGAGCCGTCGGGGCGTCGATAAAACGGTCATACTCGCCAGCACATCAAAGCCCGCCGACGTCAGTGTTCGCGCGGAATTCACGAGGGTTGCCCCGGTCGTCACGACGTCATCGACGACGATGACCGGCCCCAAAATTGGTGCCGTTCTGCGCACAGCGAACGCGCCCTGCGTGTTGCGCGCACGTTCATCGCGCCCCAGCTCTCGCTGATCACGCACCGCACTGGTCACGCGCAACGCTCGCCGAAACGGCAGGCCGGCAGCGCGCAACAACACCTCAACGGGGCGGTACCCGCGGCGGCGATCAGCAGCCGGCCGGGTGGGCACCGGTATGAGCGTCACGCGGGCAGTGCTGCCTGCGATGGCGGAACCATGGGCCGTCAGCAACAGCGGTGCGAGGTCGCGGGCCACACGCGTCACGCCGTCTTCTTTCAACGCGAGCATCACAGACGCCGTTTCGTCACCCCAGGCCGCCCCAGAAACACACATCAGACCGCCATCAAGCCGGCGGCGTTGCAGGAGCGGCACGGGTGCGCACGCGTCGCATACCGGCCCCGTCAAGTCACCGCACACGACACACGGGGAGCTAAAAACCAGCGCCAACGCCTGTTGCCACGCACGCTGCCAGGCCGTCATGTGTTCTCGCACCATGGCCCCCATCGTGCCGACGAGCACCCTGGTTCCACACTCCGCGCCCCAATGTGGGGACAGGTTTGTCGTGCCGCGTGGTGGGGAGGAAGCTAGCGCGTGACCGCCGGGCCCTGCTGACGAGCGAGCACGAGAATGCCGGAACCACCCAGTGTCCAGGTGTTGCCACGCGACGAATACAGCTTGCCTTCGCTCGTACGAATCCAGATCGTGGCAGGGTCGCTAGAGCCAGCAATATCGACGACGTCAGCCACAGCACGCGTGTTGGCCGCGGGGCCACTCAACGGTTGCACCGTGATGGTGGTGTCTGTCTCCCCTGCAACTACGAAGCCAACAGCCGCATCATCGACCCACGACAGGCTCTGCACCTCGGCGCTACGCAGGTCACGAATGCGGTGCCCCTTGCCGAGGTTCAAGACCGTGCCATCGGCGCTCCGGAGCACCGCGTAAACGAGAAGCTCGGTTTGTGAGCCGACGAGGCCGACAACGGCCAGGCGCGTGCCGTCACGCGACAGTTGCATGTGTGACACCTGGGTGAGTTCGGCCATCGCGCCCGGCAACTGTGTCGCACCGCCACCCGGCATCGTGATCGTCACGTCGCCCGGCGCGGTCGCTGGCACCGTCCAAATGTCGCCGAATGGTCCGATCGTCGGGTCGATGAGACCGGGGCGCACGTCGACCGTGACGCTCTCCGACATGGTGCTAGAGATACGCACCACTTCACCCGACTTCGACAGGGCGACACCATGCCCCGCGGCTTCACTCATTTCCCATGACGCGACGGGGAAGGCGAGGGCCGACTGTTCGAGATCATCGACCGCGTCAAGACCGTCTGGGGTGAAGAACCCAAAGCCTTCTTCGGTGCCAACCAAAGCGCGCAAGCTGACGGTGGTCGGCGTCGCCGATGCCATCGGCGCGGCCAGTTCCCGCGTCGAGCTCGACAGCACGATGTCGCGCACGTTTGCGCCGCTGAGGCTCTCGGTCAGCTGAAGCTTGAGCTTGCCGATCGTGTCAGCGTTCATGCTGTCGGCGCCACTCAGCGTGATGTTGGCGACGAAGTTCGCATCGATTGGAATCGAGGCCAGCGCGCGGGCGCCGTCAGGAACAGCCGTCGACACAGCTCCGGCAAGCCACGGGGACGGGCCTTCGAGCACACCGTTGACGATGTCTCGCGCCGCGGTGACGCGGGGGTACCAGCGGGTATCCGGAACCAGGAAGGACCATGTCGGGTCAAAGAACGCGAGGTCGTAATTGTCGAAAGCGGTATCGAATGAGAATCGGTCCAGGAGGACGCCATCGGGAGCCGCGGTAATGCGCCATTGCCCGTCGGGCTGCGTCTCCAGTTCATAGTCCAGTTGCATTTGTGCCGACTCCGACGCGGTGTAGACACCGGTGGCATCGACCGTGGCGACAGCAGTGACCATGATCGAGATCGTGGTGAATTCGGAGGCGTCTGGCACGACATCGGGGGTCGAATTGGGGTGCGGCTCCGGATCGACAACGGTGCGTCGTGACGCGGTATCAACCACCGTCCCGGCAGCAGGATCCCACTCGGTCGCGAACTCGTCGGAGAGGAACTGCTTCGCAGCCTTCCATCCGCCATCCGGCGCGATCGCAGCGTCCAGGAATCCCTGCACAATCTCTCGTGGTTCCGCTCCCGCTTGCGGTCCGCTGGGCGTAAATGCGAAGTCGACCGGCGGAATCTCACCGATCTCGAGCCCGACCGTGACCTCGCCTGATTTTTGGAAGCCGGTGCATCCGGTGAGTGCCAACAGCACGACGGTCAGGATTGCCACACCACGCCAGCGCGTCATGAGTTCTTCTCCTTCGCATCGGTCGTCATCATCACGTCAATGGGCTGTGTGAGCCCGAGTGCGCCCATCGGCGTCTCCGCATCGTCGCCCTCAACCGGGATTGGCGAGTTCAGCGTGTCAAGTGCACCGCCGACAACACGCGGCAACGTGAGCACGAAGTGGGAGCCATTGCCCGGCTCGCTCCACACCGTGAGCGTGCCGCCGTGCAATTTCGCATCGCCAAGCGCGATCGAGAGTCCGAGACCGGTGCCACCGATCGTCCGTTTACGGGACGGGTCGGCGCGCCAGAAGCGGTCGAAAACGTGTTCAATGTGCTCGGCCTTGATACCAAGGCCGAAGTCCCGCACACCGATCGCAACCGCCTGCTGATTGGAGTCCACCGTCACGACGACCGGCTTACCTTCGCCGTGCTCGATCGCATTACCGATAAGGTTGCGCACCACACGGCGCACGCGTCGCGCATCCATATCAACCGGCGAGTAGCCGCCCGGGGCGACGAGGCGGAGATTGGAACCATGCTGGTCTGCCAATTGCTGCATCGAGTCAATGACGTCTTCGGCAAGGTGCGCGAGGCTCGTCGGTTCGATTTCCAGCTGTACCGAACCCGCGTCGTACCAGCTGATCTCGAGCAGGTCGGTGAGAAGAACTTCAAAGCGTTCGACCTGTGCGTGCAACAGTTCGGCCGCGCGCTCGGTTGCCGGGTCCAGCGACGTTTTGTTGTCGTTAATCATGTCGGCGGCGAGGCGGATCGTGGTGAGTGGCGTGCGCAGCTCGTGCGACACATCAGAAACGAAACGTTGCTGCACGAGCGACAACGCGGCGAGCTCCTTGATCTGGCCTTCGAGCGAATCGGCCATCGCGTTGAACGAGCGTCCAAGCGTTGCGAGCTCGTCTTCACCATCGACAACGATGCGCACGCCCAGGTCGCCCCGCGCAAGCTGGGCACTTGTCTCCGCCGCCTCGCGAATCGGGGCCGTCACAGACCGCATCACGAACCAACTGATGAGACCGATGATGAACAACAGTGCAACGGCAGCGAGCCACAGCGTGCGCTGCACGAACAGCAGGGTCTGCTGCTCTTCATCGAGCGGGTAGGCCAGGTACAGCTCGTACAGGCCGACCTCGGGAAAACGCAGGCTTTGACCGATGATGATTCCTGGAACCAGCTCGCCAGACGGCAACGTAATTTCGACGGCCTGGAGCCATTGGCGCGAGCCCTGTTCGCGCACGCGCTCGCGGAGCCCTTCAGTGAGCATGCCCGCGTTCGCTTCAAACGGGCGCGTCACCCACGGCACCGGCGCGAGGCTCGACGAGGCTTCGGCGGGCGAGCGCACGATGCGCGCATAGTCGGTGCCGGCGAGCCCCGCGACGCGCGTCTGCACGCCACCCATGATTTCTTGCAGCTTGCCCGGGTCACCCTCGGGGTTTGCCGCGTCCAGCAGGTTCTGCGCTTCGGCGGCAGCCTGTAACGCCCCGTTCATGGCCTGGTCTTTGCGCGCCTCGTATAGGCGATCTTGAATCGCGAGGGCCATCCACACGCACGCAATAATGACGGCGAGCGCGGAGAGCACGACGGTGAGCACCGTCGTGCGAAACCGTACGGAGCCCTTCCACAGCGCCGACCAGGTTGCGGGAAGCGAACCCGCGGTGCGGGGTCGCTGAAGCCGCTGCGGTTTGGTCATGTCATACGACGGCGCCGGCGCGATAGCCCACGCCTCGCACCGTCGTCACGATCTTCGGGTTGTCCGGGTCGATTTCGACCTTGGCGCGCAGGCGCTGCACGTGCACGTTCACGAGGCGCGTGTCGGCCTTGTAATGGTAGCCCCAAACCTGCTCCAGCAGCATTTCACGCGAGAACACCTGCTGTGGCTTCGAAGCCAGTGCAACCAACAGTTCGAACTCGAGCGGGGTGAGGGCGATGGCTTCAGAACCACGGCGCACTTCGTGCGCGGCAACGTCGACGGTGAGGTCGCCGACGCGCAACACCTCGGTGACATCGGTAGCAACCGGACGCAGGCGCGTACGAATGCGCGCAACGAGCTCCTTCGGGTTGAAGGGCTTCACGATGTAGTCGTCGGCACCGGCCTCCAGACCAACAACGACGTCGCTGGTGTCGGCGCGTGCCGTCAGCATGATGATCGGCACGCCGCTCTCGGCGCGCACACGACGACAGACCTCGATGCCATCGATACCGGGCAGCATCACATCCAGCAGAATCAGATCGGGGCGTGACGAACGGAATGCATCAACAGCTTCGGCTCCGTCTGCGCAGAAAACCGTCTGAAAGCCTTCCGTACGCAGCACGATGCCGATCATCTCGGCAAGCGCCGTGTCGTCGTCAACGACGAGGATGCGTGAGGTCATAGTGATGAATCATCCTTCGATTCTGATCCAGGACATGGGTGTCCGACACATCAAGGTTAGTAGACGCCCGGAGATTATCGGCAGTGGTGTGACACGATGGAACGGATTCACCTAGGGAGCGTCATATGTCAGGAACCTTCGGATGGAGCCCAGCGTCACGTCAGGGCATCATTCCCCTTCGTCCGTTGACGTTTGGTGAGGTTCTCGGAAAGAGCTTCAGCGCGCTACGCCATAACCCTCGCGTTCTGCTCGGATTCGCCATCAGCGTGACCGTCGTCACGAGCCTCGCCACCTCCGCTGTCGTGATTTGGCTCACGGTCGCGCTGATCCAGCGACTCAACGCTTTTCCTCGCGACCAGTTCGGGTCTGACGAATACCTGGAGATTCTGTACGGGTCGATGGCCACGATCGGCGTGGTCAGCTTCGTGCTCGGTCTTCTCTCGATGCTGGTTGCCACCATCGTGCAGGCCGTTGTAGCCGCCGAGGTCGGTGGCGCGGTCGTCGCCGAACGCCAGTCGCTGGGTGAGATTTTGCGCCGCGTGAAGTCTGCGATCTGGCGCATTCTTGGCTTCTCAGCGTTGCTGGGCGCCGCGATCTTTGTTGCCGTTGCGCTCTGGGTGCTGGTACTCGTCACCCTGAACGGAGCTGAATGGGTCGCTCTCCTGCTGTTGCTGGGTGCGATTCCGACGGCCATCTGGATCGGCATGAAGCTCGCGCTGACGCCGGCGGTCATCGTGCTCGAGCGCACCGGCGTGTTCCGCAGCATGCGCCGTTCGTGGTCACTCACTCGCGGCTTCTTCTGGAAAGTTTTCGGAATCATTGTTCTGATCGGCCTCGTATTCGCCTTCGCCGGTCAGGCCGCTGGCACCGTGTTTGGCTGGCTCACGCAGCAGCTCGTTCCGGTGCTTGCCCCCACCGGTGACCAGATGGTCGACCTGCTCTCCGAGGCCATCGTTGGCAGCATCATCCCGACCGCCGTGATGACGATCGTGAGTGCGATCGGGACCGTGGTTTCAGCGACCGGTGTCGCGATCGCCTACGTTGACGTGCGCATGCGCAAAGAAGGCTTGAGCATCGACCTGCAGAACTACATGGACAACCGCGATGCGGGTCGCGCAACGGTCGAAAACCCCTACGCCTTCAGCCCCGGTCACGTGCCGACGATGGCCGGCTACGGCCAGGGCTGGTACGGCCAGAACCCCGCAGCGCCCGGCGGCTACGGCCAGCCTTCATACCCCCAGCCCGGTTACGGCCAACCCGGCTACGGCCAACCCGGCTACGGTCAACCCGGCTACGGGCAGCCTGCCTACGGCCAGCCGGCCCCGTCGACTCCGCCCGCCTATACCGCTCCAGGCGGGCCCACGCCAGGCGCACCCGGCCCGTACACGGCACCGGGAGCTCCCGCCGCCAACGAGTTTGTGGTTCCGTCACAGCCGCCAGCAACTCCCGGGTACAGCGCACCCCAGCCGTTCTTCCCGGTGATTGACCCGGACGCGCCGCGACAGGAAGGCACTCGCTGACGTGAGGCATCTCTGGGCGATCGCTTGGCCCGACCCCGACGAGGCTCAAGAGCTCATCGACAAAGAGTTGAGCGACCCGCGCTATCAAGTGCCGGAGCCAACCTGGTGGGACAAGCTCGTCAAGGGCGTTGTGGATTTCTTTCAAGACCTGCTGTCGTCGGTGACGAGCAACGTCACCGGCCCTTACATCGTGTGGATTGTGGCGGCCGTCTTCGTAGTGCTCGTTATCGCCGCGTTTCTGATTTGGGGTCGTCCCCGATTCGCGATTACGTCGCGCGCCACCCCTGATGCCCTGTTCGGCGACGACGATGGCCGTAGCGCTGCTGAGCTTCGAGACGCGGCAGACGCCGCGGCTCGCGCCGGCGAGTGGAACCAGGCAATTATTCTGCGCATGCGGGCACTGGCGCGAGGGCTCGATGAACGCGGCATTGTCGTTCTCGACCCCGGCGCCACCGTGCAGCAGTTTGCGCATGAAGCGGCACGAAGCTTTCCTGGGCACACCGCGGTGGTCGGCACTGCGGCGCGGGTTTTCGACAACGTTCGCTACGTGCGCATCGAAGGCACGCAGGCCGACTACGAGGGCCTTGCGGGGCTGGACGCTGAACTGCAGCGCACACGGCCCGCAGCGCTCAGCGCACTGCCGGGAATGGCGGTGTCGCCATGACGTTGCCCTCCCCCGTCGTTGCACCCACGATCACGCCGCTTGCAATGGAGCCCCGCGCGCAGGGGCGCCGACGACGAATTCTGTTTTGGGTGGCAGCTGCCCTGATTGCGGTCATTCTGGGCAGCGTCATTGCCTTGACGCGCCCCTCACTCGATGACGCCATCAAGCCGGGTCTTGCCCCCGACAGCACCGCGCCCGACGGTGCCGGCGCCGTCACCGAGGTTCTCAAAGATCACGCGATTGACCTGAAGCGCACCGAGTCTCGCACCTTCGCTACGAAAGAATCTGTGGGTGCCACCCTCGTGGTTCCGGCGACCCCCGCGCTCTCTGACGATGCTTTCGGCACGCTCATCGCGAGCGCCGACATTGTGGTGTTGATTTCGCCGACGAGCACGCAACTCGACACCGCGCTGTCAGGCACGCGTGCGGGTTTCAGTGGCGAAGCGGTGAAGCCCGGGTGCTCGGCCCCCCTCGTGAGCGGCCTTGGTGCCGCCACCATCAGTGGTCTCTTTGCCGCGCCGGACGCGACCGCCTGCTACGAAGACGGTAACGGTGCGGGCCTGCTCATCGCGGAGCGCGGCGCGCAAACGATCTATGTTCTTGACGGTACGTCCGTCATGTCCAACGAAGCCGTCGGTGAGGAGCACAACGCCGGCCTGGCGCTGCGACTCCTCGCCCAGCGCGACACCCTCGTTTGGTACGTCGCGACCCCGGGAGACACCGACTTAGAACCCGGCGAGGGCGCGACGCTGGGCGAACTGACACCGAACTGGGTGACGCCGGTCATCGTGCTCGGCATCATCGTCGCACTGGCCGCGATTGCGTGGCGTGGCCGTCGGTTTGGCCCGCTGGTGGCGGAACGACTTCCGGTCACCGTCAAGATTTCGGAAACCCTCGAAGGCCGAGCGAAGCTCTACGCGCGTGGACGCGACACCGCGCACGCCGCACGTGTTTTGCGTACGGCGACAACACGAACCCTCGCTCGAAAACTCGGCCTCGCATCCTCAGCCCCGCCAGCGCGCGTTGCTTCTGCTGCCGCGAGCATGCTCGCGATGAACCCGCAGCAGCTCGAAAACCTCCTGGCCGGCCCCGCCCCCGCGAGCGATGCCGCCCTGCAAGATCTCAGCGACCATCTCATTCACCTGGAAGCCGCCGTGACCGCGGCCTTCCGCACCGAAAGGACCTCCTCGTGAGCATGAATGCGAATCCTGCCCCGTCGAATCCTGCTCCGGCAGATCCGGCGCGCGACGCGATCGCCCGTGTGCGCAATGAAGTTGCGAAGGCGGTGGTGGGGCAAGACGGAACCATCACCGGCATGCTGATTGCGCTGTTGGCTCGCGGGCACGTGCTGCTCGAAGGTGTTCCCGGTGTCGCCAAGACGCTCACGGTGCGATCGTTCGCGACGGCCCTTGGCCTCGACACGAAGCGCATCCAGTTCACGCCCGACCTGATGCCCGGTGATGTCAGCGGCTCGCTCATTTATGACGCGAAGAGCGGCGAATTTGAGTTTCGTGAGGGCCCGGTGTTCACGAACATTCTGCTTGCCGACGAAATCAACCGCACGCCCCCGAAGACGCAGTCCGCGCTCCTCGAGGCGATGGAAGAACGCCAGGTTTCAACGGACGGTGTGAGCCGCAAGCTGCCCGACCCGTTCTTGGTGGCGGCTACGCAAAACCCGATCGAGCAGGAGGGCACCTACACGTTGCCAGAAGCTCAGCTCGACCGCTTCCTGATGAAGCTCATCGTTGAGGTGCCGCAGCGTGATGCCGAGGTCGCGGTGCTCCGCAAGCACGCCGCGGGCTTCACCCCGACAAAGCTCGCTGATGCTGGCCTGCAGGCCGTGATCACTCCCGAGGAGATTTTCGCTGCGCAACAGGCCGCTGCCGGCGTGCATGCCACCGAGGACCTGCTCGCCTACATCGTTGATCTCGCTCGCGCGACGCGTCTCAGCCCCTCGGTGCAGGTGGGCGTGAGTCCGCGTGCCTCGACCGCGCTGCTGGCTGCGGCCAAGGCTTGGGCATGGCTCAGCGGCTACCCGGCCATCACCCCTGACCATGTTCAGGCGATGGTGGTTCCGGTGTGGCGTCACCGCATCAAGCTGCGCCCCGAGGCCGAAATCGAAGCCGTCACCGCTGACAGTGTGCTCGCCAGCGTGTTGCAGCAGACGCGAGTGCCGTTTTAAACATGTACGTCACCGGCCGCTTTCCCCTGCTCGTCGCCCTCGGCGTCGTACCCGTCATGGTGCTCGCCGTGGCGGGAATTTCGCCGTGGGCGGTACTCGTGGCCTGGCTGGTGTTCTCGCTCGTGGTGGCGACTGGGGATGCGTGGCGTGCGGTGAGCCCTGCCGCGTTGACACTCGTGCGCGACGGTGCCACCCGGTCGCGTCTCGGCGACGCAGTACAGACCGGAATCTGGATCACGAATACCCACGCGCGCGCCGCGCACCTCACCGTGCGCGACGCATGGCAGCCCACGGCGGGCGCCCCGCTCGAGCGCGCCTCGGCTAACATTCCGGGCGGTGAGCGACGCCGCATCTCGGTGCCGTTGTTACCACGACGTCGGGGCGAATTGCAGAGCCCGTTTGTCGCGGTGCGCAGCGCCGGACCACTGGGCGTTGCCGGCCGTCAATCCCTCATCAAGAACGTCGGTACGCTCCGCGTGTTGCCGCCGTTCACGTCTCGTCGTCATCTCGCCTCTCGCGTCGCACGATTGAAGGAGCTGGACGGCAACACCTCGCTCCAGGTGCGTGGTCAGGGCACGGAGTTCGACTCGCTACGCGAGTATGTGCGTGGCGATGACGTGCGCTCGATTGACTGGCGTGCCACGGCCCGCTCGTCAACCACGATGCTGCGCACGTGGCGCCCGGAGCGCGACCGCCATGTTGTGATTCTCATCGACACGGGTCGCACGTCAGCGGCACGCGTAGGCGACGGAACCAGGCTGGATGCGTTTTTAGAGGCAGCGCTGTTGCTGACGGCGCTGGCGCAGCGCGCTGGCGACCACGTGCACGTCGTGATGTTTGATCGCGTTGTTCGCGCCCGTGTCAGCGGCGTCGATGGCCCCCGCCTGCTGCCAGCGATCGTTGACGCTATGGCGCCGGTCGAACCACAACTGCTCGACACGAACTGGGATGCTGCGTTTGCAGAAATCCGCACCCTCACGACCCGACCGTCGCTCGTCGTTCTGTTGACAGCGCAAGACTCCCCGGATGCTTCCCGAGCGTTCCTCGGCTCTCTACAGCCGGTGACGGCACGCTCCCGGGTGATCGTTGGTTCCGCCACCGACACAGCCCTCGACGACATCACCCAACAGCGCGCGCACATTGACGAGGTCTATCGCGCTGCGGCTGCCGAACAGACCGCCGCCGAAGCGCGTGCCGTTGCCTTGGCGATGGAGCGCGCCGGGGCTGAGGCCATCACCGATACGCCGGAAGACCTGCCGCCGCGTGTTGCCGACCGTTACTTGGCGCTGAAGCGATTGGGTCGGTTGTAGCCATCATCTGCTTGGTTCCTTTTTATGAATCATTCATATTTAGTGGTAAAGTGGGTGCCATGCACACCCATGCGACTCCGGCACCCGCCGAAGAAGCGTTGCGCCGCGCCGACTTACGCGTAACCGCACAGCGCGTTGCGATTTATCGCGCGCTTGCCGCCCATCCCCACTCCAGCGCAGATGTCGTCTTCGCGCAGGTTCGCGAAACCGTGCCCGGCATCGCACTCCCCTCGGTACACAACGTGCTCGGCGACCTGGTCTCTGCCGGCATCGTGCGCCGCGTCAGCCTCCCCGATAGCGACCGCGCCCTGTACGAGCTCGCCGAGCCTGCCGACAACCACCACCACGTGCAGTGCGTCATGTGTGGTTCCGTGCAAGACGTCGAATGCGCCGTCGGCCACGCCCCCTGTCTTACCCCGTCCGATAACCACGGAATGCGCGTGCTGGAAGCAACCGTGACATTCCGCGCCATCTGCTCCGACTGCGAAAGGAAACAGCAGCAAGAATGACTGACAACTTCACCACCACACAGACCGGTACCCCGGTCGCCAGCGATGAGTTCTCGCTCACCGTTGGTTCTAACGGTGTCACCGCTCTCCACGACCGCTACCTGGTTGAGAAGCTCGCTTCGTTCAACCGCGAGCGCACCCCGGAGCGCAACCCCCACGCCAAGGGTGGCGGCGCTTTCGGTGAGTTCGAGGTCACCGAAGACGTCTCGAAGTACACGCGCGCCGCTATCTTCCAGCCGGGAGCAAAGGCTGAAACGCTTATCCGTTTCTCGTCAGTTGCCGGTGAGCAGGGTTCGCCAGACACGTGGCGCGATGTTCGTGGCTTCTCGCTGCGTTTCTACACGACGGAGGGCAACCTCGACATCGTCGGTAACAACACCCCGACCTTCTTCATCCGTGATGGCATCAAGTTCCCTGATTTCATCCACTCGCAGAAGCGCCTGGGCGCTTCGGGCCTGCGTGACGCTGACATGCAGTGGGACTTCTGGACCCTCTCCCCCGAGTCGGCACACCAGGTGACCTACCTTATGGGCGACCGCGGTCTGTCGAACTCGTGGCGCGAACTCAACGGCTATGGCTCGCACACGTACCAGTGGATCAACGCCGAAGGCGAGCGCTTTTGGGTCAAGTACCACTTCCTCTCCCACCAGGGCGTCGTTCGCATGGACCCGGCTGAGGCCGAGCGTATCGCCGGTGTTGACGCTGACTATTACCGTCGCGACCTGTACAACGCGATCGAAGAGGGCAACTTCCCGAAGTGGGACATGTACGTGCAGATCATGCCGTACGCGGAAGCCAAGGATTACCGCTTCAACCCGTTCGACCTCACCAAGACCTGGTCGAAGAAGGACTATCCGCGTATTAAGGTCGGTACCTTCACGCTGAACCGCAACCCGAAGAACTTCTTCGCGGAGATCGAGCAGGCGGCGTTCTCGCCGGGCAACCAGGTTCCTGGCACCGACATTTCGCCCGACAAGATGCTGATGGCTCGCGTCTTCTCCTACCCGGACGCTCAGCGCCACCGCATTGGCACGAACTACAACCAGCTGCCGGTTAACCAGCCGCACGCTACCGAGGTTCGCAACTACATGCACCAGGGCAACATGCAGTTCTTGTACAACGACGCAGACGCACGCGTCTACGCGCCGAACTCCTATGGCGGCCCGGCGGCCGAGCCCGCTCGCGCTGGTGAGGGCAGCTGGGAGAACGACGGCGAACTCGTGCGTTCGGCTTACGCCCTGCACGCTGAAGACGATGACTTCGGTCAGGCCGGCACGCTGTACCGCGACGTGTTCAACGACGAAGAGAAGGCTCGCTTCCTCGACACGCTTGTCGGACAGTACGGCGGCCTCACGGTTGACCGCATCAAGGAGCGCTTCCTGCAGTACTGGGCGAACGTTGACGCCGACCTGGCAGACAAGATTCGCGCACGCGTGGGTGCATAACCCTTCGCGGTAGCAACGGGCTCGGCATGGTGACATGCTGAGCCCGTTCTGTTTGTTCGCGATCCTTTCCCTCTGAGACAACCGTGACCGGTAACATCGCCGCATCACATTCATCCCAGACCAGATCGGGAAACATCATGAGCACACCGAAAGCCACCGAGCCGACCACCGGCTCCAAACTTGCTGCTGAAGCGGTCGGCACCTTCCTCCTCGTGTTCTCCATCATGGGCACAGGCGTATTCGGAGCCTTCTTCTTGGTTCCGGATGCCGCTCCAGCCGGCGGAGTCATCCCCATTGCCGTCGCCCTCGGCCTGGGCGTCGCCCTCGTCATCGGCGTCTACGCATTCGGCCCCATCTCCGGCGGCCACTTCAACCCGGCCGTGACGATCGGCCTGGCCGCCGCGGGGCGCTTTGAATGGCGCAACGTCGCCGGGTACCTCGTTGCACAAGTGGTCGGCGGATTGCTCGCGACGACGGCCGCCATGGCCATCGGTGTCTTCGGCCCCGATGGCTGGATTGCGGCGGCGCAAGCCAGCGGATTCGGCTCGAACGGTTACGGCGAGCTCTCCCCCGGCGGATTCGGCCTGGTCGCTGCCATGATCACCGAAGTTATTGTCACCGCGATCTTCGTGTGGGTGATTATCAGCGTGACCCACCCCGATCGCCCCACCCCGTTTGCGGGTCTTGCCATTGGTTCCGCGCTGTTCCTGCTGATCCTCATCGCGATCCCCGTCGACAACGCGTCGATCAATCCGGCTCGTTCGCTGGCAACCGCGCTGTACGGTGGTTCCGACTTCCTGATGCAGGTGTGGGTGTTTATCGTGTTCCCGCTGGTCGGCGCGCTGATCGCAGGCTTCAGCTACAAGGCACTGTTCGACAACGTCAAGCGCTAACCCGCAATAGCGAATCCCCACGCACGGGGTGTGCGTGGGGATAAGAAACCGAACGCTCGGATTCGCGGGAGTCACATCGAGTGTCGCGGCCAGCGATGGGTCTGCCTTTTCGATATCGACCGTAACGAGTGCCGGACCGTTTTCTTTTGCCGTCGGTGACCAGTTCGCAATGTCGACGGTTCGCCAATTTCTCGAGGTCAGCACGTACTCAACGGCGGCCGCGAGATTCGTGCGCCAAAGACCATCTTCAGCCTCAACGACAACGTCGTTCCCACGTCGATAAGCGCGACAATCTCATCAATTTCTTGCGCTCGTCCGTATGTCAAAGGGACGTCGCTGTCGATGCCGCTGTCAACGCCGAAGCAGGATGGTTTCGATTCTCGGGCTGCGAGACCCAGAACGGAATATGTCGTGGATGCCATGGCTCACTATTTGTCGAAAAGCACGGGCGGATGCATGTCGCACTTTCGACTGTAGCGGATTATTCACGGCGCTTATTTTCACCCGGCCACGAGTTGTGTGCTACCGCGCTCATGCTCGGTGAGGTCACCGTCTTCTCCCGCGCGGACCGCGCGTCGCCCGAACCACAGCATGTAGAACAAGAAGATGCCGAGCGCGACCGCGCCGATACCGATCTTGACCGCCCATGGCCACGACTGCTGCCCGGTGACAAAGCCTTCAACCAGGCCGGAGAGTGCCAGGCCCAGAATGAGGCCGACAACGACGGTTGCCAGTGAGCGGCCCGCCTGGGCGAGCGACTCTAGACGCGTCATCCGCCCAGGGGCGACCCACGCCCAAAAGATGTGCAGGCCGGCCGCGATCGCCACAAAAATACACGTCAGTTCTAGCAGGCCGTGCGGCAAAATGTGCAGCAAGAACACATCACCGCGGTCAAACTCCATCAGCACCGCGGCCGATTGGCCGAGGCCGACAGCATTTTGCATGAGCGCCGCCACCGGGTAGATCCCGGTAATGCCGAGCGCAATCACCTGGGCTGAAATCCACGCGTTGTTTGTCCACACCATGCCAGCGAATGAGGCCGCCGGGTTGTAATACTCGGTGAAGTCGTTCTCGGCGTACGCCCGCAGCGCCGCGTTGTCACCGAGCGCCGCGATGAGTGCCCGGTCCGTCGAAATCCAGAACGCCACGAGAGACGCGATCGCGACGAACGCGACGGCCACCGCGAGCGTCGTCCACCGCAAGCGGTACAGGGCGGCGGGCAACTGCAGCATAAAGAACCGAGGAACCTGGCGCATGACGTTGTCCGGTGCACCCGTGAGGCGTGCGCGGGCATTGTTCAGCAGGGTCGACAGGTAGTCGCTCAGTAGCGTGCGCCCCGCACTCGTCTTCGCATCAGCCAGGTCGGCCGAGGCGGCGCGGTACCTGGAGATCAGTTCGTCGACCTCGTCACCGGTCAGATGCTTGGCGCGCGCCAACGCCGCGAGACGATCCCACTCCCCCGCTCGCGCCGCGCGCAGTGCATCCAGGTCCATTTGATTTACTGTACTCATGCCAACTGTGAGCACCGCGAATCTGCAGGACGAAGTCCTCACCGGCGAGGCTGTCGCCCTCGACCTGCAGCCGTTGGGCCTCGTCGCTCGCGCCGTCGGCGCAGCCATCGATGTGTTCCTGATGGCCCTCGAGTTTCTCGCGATTGCGATGCTGCTGCAGTGGCTCACCAACGAAGGCATCCTCGACGAGCAAACGTTTCGTATGGCGTTGATCATGGCCTTCGCCTTGATCGCCGTCGTCATCCCGACTGCGGTGGAAACGCTGAGTCACGGCCGCAGTGTCGGCAAGCTCGTCATGGGTGGCCGCATCGTGCGCGCAGATGGCGGAACCATTGGCTTTCGTCACGCATTTCTGCGTGCGTTGGTGGGTGTCGTTGAGATTGTGATGACCTTCGGAACCATGGCACTGCTGGTCGGTATCTTCACGCCGCGAGCGCAACGCCTCGGCGATCTCGCCGCCGGAACGTACTGTGAACGCGTCCGTGCCCCTAAGGTTCCGTCCGCCGACATCATGTTGCCGCCGCAGCTAAACGAGTGGGCGCTGGTTGCTGATGTTTCGCGCATGCCTGACCGACTCTCCCGCAAACTGTGGCAGTTTTGCCATGAATCGGCGGTCATTGACCCCGCTTTTCGCCACCGCCTTGCGAGCGACCTGCTCGCCGAGGCGTGGGACTACGTTCACCCCATGCCTCCGGGTGATCCGGTCACCGCGGTGACCGGAATCATGGTGATTCGGCGTGATCGGGAGCTCCGCGCCCTGCAGGCACGTAACTCCCGTTCGGGCACACTGCTCGCGGGCACAGCGTCCCGGGCATCGTGAGCCTCCTCTGACACCACCATGGTGTCTGGCTCGACGCTAACGGGATTCATAGGTGCGGCACAGCTCTGCGCGGCGGGTTCAGGGACGGATGGGGGTCATCCCTGAGTACGTGCGGGGTGCACCCTCAGCGCACTACGACTGCAGCGTTTCATGACGCACAATCAGCCAGCCCTTCGGCACCGACAGGCGCTCGTAGTGCTGTAGGCACAGGTCGTGCGCGTGCGGGTTGCCAGCCGGGCCCAGCGGGCCCACAGCCGCCATCTGGTCGGAATAGTCATACGTCAGCGTCGCGATCGCTTCGCGCGAGCACCCCACCTTGGAACACAACCTGGCCTTCATGATGCCCCCACATTAGCGAACGCTCATGCACGGGCCGAGCCTGCGGGTCGGCGTTCCGCAAAACGCGACGCGTAGGATGGAGACATGACTGGTGACGCCGATCCGACGCCCGCGCGCTCGCGCTCACGTCACGGCCGCCACGGTCGGGCTGGTCGCTCGCAGCTGACACGCCCGCCGCTCCCCCAGCTCGAGAGTCGCATAGACCGCTTTGACGTCATCGTCGCGACGACAAGCGAGTATTTGCGGGGCGCTCATGAGGCGCTGCGCGACGTGCGCTTCGAGATCGGAACCATTCCGTTCGACGCCCAGCGCGAAATGCCGCGTTGGTCAGTTTTCCGCGAAGAAAAGCGGGTGGTGCTGTTTCGGGTTCCGCTCGAGCGCCTCGACAAATGGCACCGCGACGATGAATGGCACGGCCGCATGATCGTCGAATCGGCCGTCATCTACGCTGCCGCCGAGTACCTCGGCAAGGAGCCGTGGGAGCTCGCACCCGACCGTCGCCGGTAGGGCGATGCACATTGTCCGCCCGCCCCGCGAGCAAGCGAGACCCAACGTGCCATCGCCGG
The DNA here is from genome assembly GCF_050408675.1 of Microbacterium daqui. Taxonomy (NCBI): domain Bacteria; kingdom Bacillati; phylum Actinomycetota; class Actinomycetes; order Micrococcales; family Microbacteriaceae; genus Microbacterium; species Microbacterium daqui. Next base: position 48,344 of record NZ_JBNTKF010000009.1, read on the forward strand.
TAGCTCTCGCGCCTAGTGCCGCACGACGACCGGCTGGGCCGCAGCGTCAGCAGGCCACACCGGATAGGTTGCGATGGCGTTGTCTCCGGCGTAGCTGATCGCGGCGTGGACCGTGCCCTCGTCAACGGTGATCGTGCCGTTGGTCGCAGGGTTCACGGCCACCGTCATCGATGTGCCCACTGCGATCGTGTACGCCATATCGCCTGCTGGCGAATCCACACGCACCGTGGCTTCGGCGTCGCCGGAGTTCGCGAGCGTCAGAGAGGGCGTCGCGCCATCGGAAACCGCGAACGGCGTATCACCAGCGCTCAGCGCGGGAGCTGCCGTGGCCCAGGCAAAGTCAGCGCCGGCTTCAAAGCCCGTCGTCGACCAAACACCGGCGACAACCGGGTGTAGCGCAGTGACGGTCATGACGTACGTGCCCGCGGGTAGTGGCGGCACCTCGACGTCGGCAGGAATTCCGCCCTCAAGCGCCATCGTCGTCAGGTACGCGTCGGTTGACGCACCCACCGCACGGAAAGATACCGTCGCCGTCGTCCTCTCCGTGGGCGACAACAGGCGCGCGTGCTGAAATTCCATTACTCCGGCACCAGCATCTGACACCACGATGCCCGGCACAACCTGCAGGGTTTCGGCACGGGCAACCGCACTCTGCACGTCGATACCGCCCGTCGACAGGGTGCGCACGAGGCCCGACTGCAGGTTGGCCAGCACGGGGGTATCGTGCGCGTCGATGCGCAGTACCGGCCCCAGTTCGTCGCCAGCAAACGCCGCGACATCGACAGCGACCGTCGACTTCGCCGCCACGACAATGCCCGTCGAACCCGGCACCGTTTGTGGGCCAGCGACGCCGTAAACCGTGATGTCAACCGTCGCCGTCACTTCACCCGGGTTTGTCAGCGTGACGATCCCCGTGGTTCCGGTCGTCGTATCCGCGCCCACGAGCCAGGACTGCATGCTCGCAGGCTGGCAACCGTACGCGGCAAAGCCGGTGAGATCTGGCGTAGCGATTGTGACGGAGCCCGCCGCTGCTGCCGCAACCCGCTCGCCATCGACCGGATCGATAGCAAACATGGTCGAGGTGACGTCAGGAACGTTCGTGACAGCGACGGTCTCCTCGCGCAGCCCGACATTCTCAGTCGTGACAAAAGCGACCGTCTCCGCGATCGACAACGACTGCGCGTCAGTGGCGTCGCGCCCGAGCGCGAGCAGTGGTCCGGAGCATCCCAGGAGCGTTGTACCGGCGGCCGGTTGCGCGGTGACGGCTGGCCTACTCGCCTCGGTGGCACCGACCGGAACCAGCACGGCGGCGGCGACGCCGACAGTTGCGCCCGCGACAATTAGCAGGCCGCCGACAAGCCGGGCGCTCAGGTGGAGTGCGCTCGTGCGCTGCGTGCTCATAGGTGCTCCTCTCCGCGCGCGTCAACGATACGTGGCTTGCGGCGTGAAGCGCGCACCGACGTGGGCGTCGGAATGGCCAGCAACAGCGCGATCAACGTGACGATGCCCGCGGCAATCGCCATCGTGCGCACGTACTGTGTGTCAGCGGCGGTGAATTCGGCTCGCGGTGCAGGCTCACCGTCGTAGCGCCACAGCGCACCCTTACCGGTCTCCCCCACCCGCGTGAGGCCAGACAGCACGTTGAGCGAAGCAATCGCCGACTCACGTGCTGCCTGCGCTCGCGGTTCGTCCGTGGTGAGCGCCACCAGCACATACTGCATACCGAGCTCACCAACGGCGTCAGCCGAGGTTCCGGCACCCGGGGTCACGAGTGCGGCAACTTCGGTGGCCAACGCCTCGTCGGCCTCGGTCACCGTCGTGCGCGTATTCACAAGCGTTGATTGCGCGCCGAGGGCATTGGTTCCTCCCCACACCACGCGGGTCAGGAATGATCCGTCACCCTGCGGAACCAACACGAGCGTTCCGAGGTCCGGGTTTTCGCGGGCCTCAGCGGCGACAAACGCGGGCAGCGTCGTGTCGCGCCCCGGCGTCAACGCGGCCTCGCCACGAGCCGGTGCCGTCAGCAGCGGAACCGCGGCGACGGCGATCAAGATCGTTGTGATTGTCGCAATGGTTGAGGTCACACCACGCTTCATGCGGGCGCTGTCAAGCGTCACCAGCGCGGCAAGAACCAGGCTCAGCCACGCAGCCGACAGCAACGCGCCGGGCCAGATGGCCACGGCTTCAGCGTCGTGGAACGACAGCGCAATACGAGAAACGATCAAGGCAGCTGCGGTAGCGCCGGCCGCCACGAGCACGAGGGCCGAGCCGACTCGCCACCGGGCCAAGAACGGTGCGACAACAGCAAGGACGAGAACCGGAACCACGAGAAGCGCGGCAAACGGAGCCCACGATTCGAGGCCCCACGTCTGCAGAAAACGCGCCCAACCCGCGGGATCAGCATCGGGGAATCCGGCCGCCAACAACAGACTCCCCAGCCAGGAGCTGTCGGCACGGTCGCCGCCGAAGACGGGCCCCGGGTCGACGATCGTGGCGAGCGGGTTACCCAGGGTCCAGTTGCGCCACGCGAGGGGCACAAACCACACCAGGGTGGGCACGATGACCCAGAGGAAGCGTACGGCGCTGCGCACCCAGCCGAAGCTTGTAAAGACAACGGCCGCGACAACCGCCGCGACAACGAGGAAAAGCCCAAGCGATGGCGAGCACGCCGCGATCGCGGCGAGAATTAGAGATGCCGCTCCGGCCGCTCCCCAGGAGCGGTGGGCAGCCATCAGAGCGTACGCGAGCCAGGGCAACAGCAGGTGCACGAGCACCGCCGTGGGGCGGGGCGTCATGAGTGCGGAGAGGAAGACCGGTGACAGCGCCCAGGCGAGTGCACCGACGATGCGCAGGCCCGAGCGCTCGGTCACACGCGTTGCGGCAAACCAACCGCCGATGACCGCGAGTGGAAGCGCAAGCACCCAGAGAGCAACAAATGTCACACCCGGTGCGGCCGGCCACAGGCTGCCGATGAGGGCCACCACCGTCGCGAAGGGGTCTGCGGGGCCGGGGCCGTCGAGTCCGACGCCGGCGTAACCAAACTGCGTGTCAGCCCACAGCTGAGTGACGGTGTCACGCAGCGGCAACAGGGCGCCACCCGCGATCGTCGGCCAGGCCAACAGCGCGGGAAAGAGAACGATGGAAACGACGAGTGCGCCGAGCGCAACCCACGCGCCACCACCGGAGAAAAAGCGGAGGTCGCCTTTGACCGTGGTGTTGTCTTCGGTTGCCTCTTGGCGTTCTGCGGCCTTCACCTGGCGTGGCGTCAGTCGCAACGGCGCGACGCGCTTAAAGCCAGCACGCGTGCCGGCAAGCGCACGACGCGAGCGCGCAATCGCACCCCACCGCAGCCCGGCCGCCAAGGTGCCGCCCCACTCCGGGATCACCCGGTCGGGTTGCTTGTTCAACAGGTGCTGGAACGTGCGACCGAGCGCCAGGAACGGAAAACTCAGCATGTGCAGCACGACGGCCCACGCGGGTGCGTACGTGAGGCGACGGTGCAACTGCGCCACGCGTGTGACGTAGTGAATGCGACGGCGGTCGCGTGCCTTGCGCGGTGCAGGGAGCCCCGCAACACCGTCACCGTAGACCGCGACGACAGCCGGCGGCGCTAAATCGACGCGGTGCTTTCGCAGGCGCGCACGAACACCAATATCGAGGCCCTCATCGCCGCCCGCGAGTGCGGGGTCTGGGAGGAGATCTTTGACCTCATCGGCGCGAATCAGCATGCCGCGAATATCGGCGCCAAGGAGGTCTTCCGTGCCGTCGTGTTGGCCCTGGTCGATCTGGCCAACACCGATCACCACGGCACGACCGTACTCGGTCATCGAGACGCCGACCGATTCAATGATCGCGGGCTCATTGGCGCGCACCAGTTTCGGTGCAACGACGGCGACCGAAAGCGAAGTCTCGAGACGCGCGGCGAGATGCTGCAGCGCGTCGGGCGCCGGAACCGTGTCTTGCGCGAGTAGCCACAGGGCGCGACCCTCGGCAATGCGGCGCGAAGCGAGGCCGATCGCGGCAGCGAATCCGGTCGTTGCGGGGGCAGCGATGATGCTTTCCGCACCAGAGGCGTTGAGCACCGCGGTGATGTCTGTGTGCGAGCCACACTGCACGACGGTGAGCGCGTCAACCGGCTGGGTTTGCTCGGCAATTGCCGCGAGCGTTTCTTTCAGGTGCGCGAGAGTCTCGGTGCGGGTGTCGGCACGGACAACGAGAACGGCGTGAATGGGGGCGGGCATAGCAGTGCCAGCCTAAGCAGGAATCGCGAATGAGAGCGGCGCACGCGCCGGACACGCCGGAGCGAGCGCCGCAAACTCAGACTGCTCGGCGCTTGAGCTTTCGACGTTCGCGCTCGCTCAAGCCGCCCCAGATTCCGAATCGCTCGTCGTTCTGAAGGGCGTACTCGAGGCATTCGGAGCGCACATCGCACGTCGAGCAGATACGCTTCGCGTCACGCGTGGATCCGCCCTTCTCCGGGAAGAATCCCTCGGGGTCGGTCTGCGCACACAGCGCATCCGTTTGCCAAGCGAGAGCGTTATCGTCGTCTTCGGATGGTTTGCGAACGCCCGGAACACCGAGGTGAACCGGGTCAACGAACCAGTTGTCGGGAACGCCTGAACGGTAAGCCGTCATGTGCTCTCCCTTTCTTTTCCCCCGGACACAGGATGCCGTGCCCTACCTAATTACACCCGTGTCATTCGTGTGGGTCAAGTCGCAGATAGTAAACCCTCAACCAGTTCTTTAACCTTCATGTGGAAAACGCGGCGTGTCGCGGGCAAAACATACAAAACTCCCGCGGAACTCCGGGCGCGTTCGGCTGTTCCCTCACCGAACTTCGATGCCTGAACGATAGATTGTTTGATCATGGCCACGATCTCGCGTCACCCCGTAGGAGCCCCTCCCCAGGCGCCCCTGCGCGAATCGACGCGCCGACTATTACTGCGAGCGCACGCGATCTTCGTGCTCTTCACGTTCTTTGCGCTGCCATTCTGGAATCACCTGCTCGGAACCATGGGGGCGGCTGGTGTCGTCATTCTCATGACGTTGGGCACGCTGGGGTGGTGGATCCCGCTCCTCGTCGCGCAGCACAAGACCAACCCGTTCCCTTGGCGACGATTGCCGTGGACAGCGCTGGGCTTCGTGCTGTGGGCAACGATTTCCATCACGTGGTCGGCGTGGCCGGGGTCAAGCGCGCTGACCGTTACCGGGCTCCTCATCGTCACGCTGCACGCACTGTTCTTGGTGCACGTATTGAGTTGGCGCGAGCTCATGCGCGTTATTGCGTCGGCCCTGAAGTGGGTTGTGGGCCTGTCACTGGTCTTCGAGCTCTTCGTCTCTCTCGTGATCCAGCACCCGGTCTTCCCGTTCTTCGTCGAACCGCCCGAAGGCAAGGTCGACCCACAGTGGTACTGGTCGCGCAACAACCTGTTTGACTTTGACGGTCGCATTCAGGGCATCCTGGGCAACGCCAACCTGCTCGGCATTCTGTGCCTCATCGCGATTGTGGTCTTCACGATCCGCGTGTTGTCGAATGCTCCGCGTCGCAGCTGGCAAATCGCGTGGATCATTGTCGCCGCCTACCTGATGTACCGCGCCGGCTCCGCCACGGTGTTCATGTGTGCTGCTGGCATGGTTGCCGTTCTGGTGTGCGTTCTGGTCATGCGACGTACGACCAAGCCCTCACAGCGGTCGCTTGCCTACTTTGTCTTCGCAGGTGTTGGTTCCACTGCAGCACTTTTGCTGCTGGTGTTCCGTGACACCGTCTTCGGGCTTCTCGGGCGTAGTGACAACCTCACCGGCCGCGCAGACATCTGGGCCGCGATCGGTGAGCGGATCGCCCAGCGCCCCGTCGTCGGTTGGGGGCACGCGAGCCCCTGGCCGCCCTTCGACACTGAAATCTCGGCCGGGCTCGTTGACCACGGGCAGGTCGTGATGCAGGCCCACAACATGTGGATTGACGTCATCTACCAGTTGGGCTGGATCGGTTGCGCGATCTTGATCGTGGCACTGCTCGCCCTCATTTGGCGCGCCTGGTTCTTCGCCGTCGACCGCCCCCGCTGGGATCTCGACGCGAAGCGGCCGTTCGCCGTCATCAGCATCTTCCCCGTGCTCATGGTTGCGCTCCTGCTCGTGCAGGGCATCACGGAGTCGGCCCCGCTCATGCTGTGGGGGTGGCTCATGATCGTGATGCTGAGCTTCAAGATCAAGTCGGCACCCATTGTGGGCGTGGGCACCGCTGAGCAATCGGCGGCACTCGAGCTCGGTGACGCGCCCCCAACCCGCCGACACCTCACACACCGATGAGTGTCGCTCGTACCGTCGCAGAAACGCTGGACTCGGCGGCTTTCGCCCGTGCCTACGCGCTAACGGCGTTCACGACGGCCTTCGCGGGCCCCCTGATTGAAAACCTGGTCGGCTCCGCCGTCCTCACCACCATCATGGTGGGGCTCGTCATCATCGGTGCCGCCGTGCTCTTCGTGCGGCGGGCAGAACTCACGTGGATTCGGTTCATCCCCTCGAGCATCGCCCTGATCTTGCTCTGGACATTCTTGTCATTCGCGTGGACATCAGATCAGCGGTGGACGTGGCTCGGCATGTGGGGCGCCGCCGGTTACGCCTTCCTCGCCATTGTGATCGCACACACTCGCGACTCACTCCAGACGGTGCGCGCGATCGGCGACGTCTTGCGCGTGCTTCTGGCGCTGTCAATCGTCGTCGAACTGCTCAGCGGCGTGATTTTTGACACCCCGTTTGCCTTCCTTGGCGTGCTGGGCAACCTCACCGCTGGTGGCCCGGTACAGGGTATTTTTGAGACCCGCAACATGCTGGGCCTGGTGAGCGTGATCGCCCTCGTGACATTCGTCGTCGAAATGCAGACGCAGTCGGTCGAGAAGCCGCGCGCAATTGTCAGCATCGCGATGGCACTCGCGCTGATCGGCCTGTCGCTCTCCCCCACCGCGATCGTATTGGTCGGCGTGGTCGCCGTCAGTGCCATCGCCCTCGCCATCGTGCGTGCAACTTCACCCGAGCGCCGCACGGCCGTGCAAATCACGCTGGCGAGCCTCGCGGTCGGCGCGATCACCGTCGGCCTCATCTTCCGCCATCAGATCATTCGTTGGCTGGGCGCGGGCACCGACATTGCCATGCGCGCAGACCTGTGGAACGCGCTCCTTGACTACAGCCGCCTGCGCCCGTGGCAAGGCTGGGGCTATTTTGGCCCGTGGGCGCCCAACGAATTTCCGTTCTGGTCCATCAATGATCGCTCCGGCGGCGACATTCACCTCAGCGCCCTGAACGCGTTCTTTGACGTTCTCATACAGCTCGGCATCGTGGGCCTCGTGCTGTTCCTGTTCGCCGCGGGCCTCGCCCTCACTCGAAGCTGGCTCATCGCGACGCAACGCAAATCGATCCTGTACGCGTGGACCCCGCTCGTGCTGATTACGCTCCTCGCCAATTCGATGCTGGAGAGCACGGTGCTCTCGAGCATCGGCTTCATGCTGTTCGTGCTGTGCGCCACGCGCGCCGGCCAAGTGAAGTCGTGGCGAGAACTGTTGGATGCGCCGCGCCCTCAGAGTCCACCCAACCAGCCAGGGTAGGCTCGAAGGCGTTCCTCTCCCCTCCATCCCCTGGGAATCATGTCTGCTGCATTCGAACCGGCGTCGGCAACGATCGTTGTCGTCACGTACAACCGCTCGCACCTGCTGACGCGTCTTCTCGACTCCGTCATCGCGATGGATCCAAAGCCTGGCCACGTTGTTGTCATCGACAACGCGTCGACCGACAACACCACTGAGCTGGTGGAGAGTTACCGCGAAAGGCTCGGAACCACGCTGGTGTACCAGCGCATGGAGACGAACACGGGTGGTTCCGGTGGCTTCAGCGAAGGCATGCGCGTCGCGTATGAGCTCGGTTCTGAGTGGATCTGGATGATGGACGACGATGTCGAACTCGTCGACGATGGCCTCGCCAAAATGGGCAAGTGGGCTCCCCGATTCAAGAGCATTCAGGGCCGCCGCTACGACTACGACGGCAGCGAGTTCTACTGGCAGTACCGTGTCTCCCCGTCAATGGGTATTCCGATCCCCTTCGCTCCCGCCGCTTTTGATGGTTCCGGCTATAAAGAAATGAACTCGGGCTGTTTCGAGGGCATGTTCATTCACCGCGACATCGTGCAGCAGATCGGTCTGCCCGACCCGCGCTTCTTCATCTACTGGGATGACACTGTGTACGGCTGGCTCGCGTCGCTGAAGACGACCGCCGTTATCGTTAATGACTTCGTGCTGCGCCGTACGCGTGAGATCAAGCAGTGGGACATGGGCCTGCGCCACCTCAACGCGTCGAGCGACGCGTACCGCTACTACATCATGCGCAACCGTGCGTTTATGCGTCACTACTACAAGCAGCACGGCACGTACCGGCCGGTGGCCTTTGCTTTCGGTTCTTTCCTGACGTTTGCGAAGGAGCTGATCCGCCTCACGGTTGTGGAGCGCAAGGTACGCGGAACCAGCAACCTGTGGCGCGGAGTTCGTGACGGTCGCAAGATTTCTCGCGACTCCAGCTGGACGCCGATGCCCCCGCTCGCCCCGCTCACCGCAGACGCTAAGTAAGGAGCCTCGTGTCACCTCGCGCAGGAAATTCTGGTCGCATCGGCCTGTTGGTCGCCATTGGCGTTATCGCGCTGCTGATCGCTAGCGGTGCGGTTGTGCTTGCCATGAACCCGCCCTTCCAGGGTGAGGGCAAGCCAGAACCCAACACGAGCGCGTCGGCCACCTCGACGGCGACCCCGTCGCCCTCCGCGACGCCAACGGCGATGGCTACGCCGAGCGCCACCCTTGAGCCCACCCCGACGGCTACGCCCACCGGTGACCCGGTACCGGATGACACTGACTTCCGTGCTGCGGTCTCCCCCTACCTGACTGACGCCGCGACGGGTCTCGACATCATCTCCGAGAGTGTCGCCGGTGGTTCGTTTGACGGCACGCAGGATGTCATCACGCAGCTGCAGCACGACGTGCAGCGCCTGTTCGACAACGCAAAGCCGAGCGACCCGGAGACGTGGAATGGCGCGGTACAGACGTACGCGGGCGCTATCGACAACCTGAGCCAGGCACTCGGTAACTCCGATCTTGACCGCACCACGACCGCGCTTGATTCGGCACGGCGCGACCTGGAGTCACTCGTCAGTCTTGCGAGCTAAGTGTACTGACCTCGACCGTTGTTGATTCGGTCGATGGGGGTCTTGCCTCCGATGCCGAGGTGGGCTCTGTCTAGGTTGTAGTAATCGAGCCAGGCTGGCAAGGCGGCTGCGCGGTCGTTGTTCGAGGCGAACGGGCGGGAGTAGGCCCATTCGGTAGCGAGGGTGCGGTTTAGTCTTTCGATCTTCCCGTTGGTCCAGGGGCAGTGCGGTTTGATGAACTTCTGCGAGATGCCGTGGTCGGTGAACACTTTCCGGAAGGCCGCTGATTTCCGGTATGCGAATGCGTTGTCGGTGATGACGCGCTCGACGCGGACGCCCAAGCCCGCGTAGAACGCGATTGCGCGCTCGAGGAATCCCGCGCATGTCGTTCCGCGTTCGTCCGCATGGATCTCCAGGAAGGCGACGCGGGAATGATCATCGATCGCGGCGTGCACATAGTCGTAGCCGATGCCGCGGCCACGAACCTTCTCGCTGCGGCCATGAGCGCGCCAGCCGCCGCCGTCAGGGACACGACCGAGCTTCTTGACGTCGACGTGGATCAGCGACCCGGGGTGGGCGTGCTCGTAGCGGTTCGCGGACCGACGCGATGCCTTGATCACCGCGCCGGTGACCGGGTCGAGATCCCGCAACAGCGGAACACAATGGCGACGTAACACCCGCCCGACCACGGACGCGTGCATCCCGAGACGGGCGCCAATGAAGACCGGGCCGCGGCGGGTCAGCTCCCGCATGATCCGCACCCTCGTCTCATTGCATGGGCCGGTGCGCTGCGGGTGCGCGTGAGCGACACTGGATCGGTCCTGCAGCCCCGCGACGCCCGATTCTCGGAACCGACGCCACCACCGCCATGCCGTTGTGCGCGAGATCCCCATCTCTGCGGCTACGTGCGCGACCGCACGCCCCGACTGGATGCGCTGGATCATGATCAACCTGCCGGCCGGAGCCAGCCGGGCATTAGCGTGGGACACGAGAGACCTCCGTGGACTCGAGCTGAAGAACTAGACAGCTCCAACTCGACTACGGAGGTCTCTCCTACGTCAACAACGATCCAGGTCAGTACAGCTAAGAGCGCCGCCTCCCACAACTAAGCGCACGGTTCCGCCTATGACCGGTGCTCTCCTGTGGAGAGCTTGCGTGGCGACTGGCGGGCGCGGTTTCAGGCCTTTGCTGTTCCCGCGTTGTGATCGGCGTTGTAGCGGTCGAGCACATCCCCGATCGGGGCATCGAGCACGAGTTTGCCTTTGTTGAGATACAACCCACGCGTGCAAAAGCGGCGCAAGTCTCGCTCGTTGTGGCTGACGAAAAACAGAGTACGCCCTTCGGAGAGCAGCTCGTCGATGCGCTTGTAGCACTTGTCTCGGAAGGCTTTGTCGCCGACCGCGAGCACCTCGTCAACGAGCAGGATCGGCTCATCGAGTTGCGAGACGACGGAGAACGCGAGACGCACCTTCATGCCACTGGAGAGGTGCTTGTACGGCGTCTCGAGGAAGTCACCGATTTCGGCAAACGCGATGATGTCATCGAAGCGCGCGTCGATTTCAGCGCGGCTCATGCCGTGGAGGCCGGCGATGAGGCGCACGTTTTCGCGCACCGTGAGGTCGGCGGCAAAACCGCCGGTGAGTTCGATGAGGGGTGCGACGCCGCCGTGGACTTCGACGGTGCCTTCGTCAGGCAGCAGAACGCCGGCGACGAGTTTCAGGAGCGTCGACTTTCCCTGCCCGTTGCGGCCCACGACGCCGATGGCTTCGCCATAGTTCACGGAAAACGACACATGGCGCAGGGGCCAGAACTGGCCCGGCTTGCTGCGACGCTTGGCGCCACCGAACAAGTCTTTCAGGCTCGGGCGGCCGCGCCGGTTGCGACGGAAGCTCACGCCAAGGTCGGTGATCGTCATCGCGGAGGTGGTGATGCTGGTGGGGTCGGTCATTACAGCTCCTTCAGCACGGTGCGCTCAAGGCCTCGGAATGTCACGATACCGACCACCAGCAGGGTGAGCGTGATGATCACGCTCACCACGACGCTGAACAGGTCGAATTCTTCCGGGAAGAACGCCATGCGGTACAGCGTGAAGATTCCGGCAAGCGGGTTGAATGCGGCAATCTGGTCGAAGGGCTGCGGCAGATCGTTGATGCCATAGATGACGGGTGACGCGTAGAAGAGGGCGCGCAACACGAGCTTTGTGGTGCGCTCCAGGTCGCTGTACAGCACACACAGCGGTGCGATCAGCAGGCCAAGGCCGAGGAGAAGAAGTGCCTGCAGAACAACGGCAAGAGGGAGGAGGAGAAGGCCCCATCCCACCGTCGCGCCGGCAAAGATCGCGAACAGTGCGAGCACCGGAAGCGCGAGCAGAAATTCAGTGCCTTTGCTCACGATGATGCGGGCGATCCAGATAGAGCGCGGAATGTTGGTGGAGCGCACCAGCTTCGCGTCTTTGCGGAACGCCCGGGTGAAGTCGCTGACGCAGAGATTGAACCAAACCCACGGCAACAGTCCTGCGACGAGGAAGACGATATATGGTTCCGCCCCCACGTTTTCACGCTGGAAAACCTGGGTGAAGATAAACCAGTAGATGACCGCCATCACGAGCGGGTCAAGAACACTCCAGAAGTACCCGAGCAAGCTCGTGGCGTACCGCACCTTAAGGTCACGGGCAGACAGCAACCGAAGTGCGTGGAGATATCGCCGCGCCGGCGTTCGGGAGCGATCGGATGGTGCGGTCACAATGTCGAGTCTAGGGGTGTCACGTTGGTACGGCCTGACAGGGCACGGTGGTTACTGGCGTTTGGATTCACCAACGGAATCCGCTCTCCTCAAGCGCCAAAGCGACCGGATTGACGAGCTGCTGCATGAAGGTCTTGGTGATGTGGTTGTCATCCATGTAGAGAATCACGTTGCCGATGACTGCGCGGCAGATACCCTCCGGGCAGAACTGATCTGTCATATCGATGATGTGGACGTTGTCTGCGGCAAGGTCTTCGAGTGGGTTTGAGTCTGCGAGTTTCTCGTCAAGCGGGGCAGCACAGGCCAACCCATCCGCGAGGTTCTGATGCACGCAATCAAAAATATTGTCGATATAGCGCGGGTTGTCACGGATGAGTATGATGTCGCCGACCGCGTCCTCAACCTGCACAAGCGTACGCTCAATGCCATCCAGCAGGCGGTCTTCGGCATCCGCCGCTTGCGCCCGGCTTCCGACCGAAACCAGCACATCTGGTTCCGTCTGCTGGATGTAATCAATGACTTGCAGGCGCCACCGGTCGCACTCTTCACTTCCGCCAGCCCACTCATCAAGAGCGAACGCGCATCCGCCACGGAGAAGGGCGACAATGTTGTAGCCGTTGGCTTCCGCCAACGGCGCAAAGACTGCCATCCACTGTTGCGCGTGGGAATCGCCGACGATAACGAGAGTGGGTGAGTCTGCGCTGATGATGGTTTGCGAGCATTGCTCGGCAGCGTCAGCCCCGGCGGGCCGATAGTCAGCCGTACAAGCCTCGTTGAGCGCAACCCATTCCTCGTTCATTTGCGAGCCAATTGGGAGCAGTGTGGCACTATCTAGTGCCCCTTCGCTCGCTCGCAGGTTCACTTGCGTTTCGGCCGCTGCTTGCTCTGCTGCCGCGACGATCGCATCGGCTCGCTGGCCTTCGAGGTTTTGCCATTGCAGCAGTGGAACCGCAACCATCGAGACCGTCGCTACGAGGGCAAGTGCACCGGCCCAGGCGTTGCGCCGTTCAAATCGAATCGCCTGCAACGGTTTATCCACGGAATATCGGATCATGATCGCGAGTGCGATGGAGATTCCAACGATGACCGCGCCTTGCAGAAGATCGGGCCGAGCTGTCTCGGTGGTAATCATGAAGAACACGAGTAGCGGCCAGTGCACTAGGTAAAGCGGGTAGGCAAAGGTTCCCAGCCAGCGCATGAAACGTGAGCCCAAGACCGAGCCAAACGTCGTGCCTGGCGTTGCTCCACCGACGATGACGGCGACCGCAGCGAGCACGGGCCACAGCGCGAGGTATCCCGGGAATCCACCAGAGACGTCAATAACCATTCCACACACGAGGAGCGCAGTAACGCCACCCCAGCCCAGGAGTTCAGCGATCGGACGTGGCAATGATCTGTGCAACGGGATCAGCGCGACGAGTGAACCAATCGCGAACTCCCACATACGTGCGGCGGTGCTGTAGTACGCCGTCGTTTGGTTCGTGGCTGTAAACCAGACCGAATAGGCAAAAGATGCGACGAAGACGACGGAGAAGACGACGAGAGCGACTGATCGTACGCGCCATTTCATGCGGCGTGCGATCCCCCAACAGGCGAGGAGCAGAAGTGGCCAGATGATGAAGATCTGGCCTTGTACTGACAATGACCAAAAGTGAAGCAACGGGCTGACTTCGTTGACGCCGCGGGCGTAGTAGTCGACCGCGTTTGATGCGAGTTCGACGTTCTGAAAATAGAACAGCGACGCCCAAGCCTGGTCCCAGATCGGCTGCCAAGTCGACGATGGTAACAACAGCAATGCGCCGACAAGCACACCGACAATTGTCAGCGCTGCCACGGGGACGAGACGCCAGAACCTGTTGACCCAGTACGCACCAAGTCCGATCTTGCCGCGTTCCGCCTTTCGAACGAGCGACCCCGTCATGAAAAACGCGGAAAGCAAAAGGAATACGTCGACGCCGCCGGAAACTCGACCTACCCAGACGTGGTATGCGACGACGAGAGCGATCGCAAACGCTCTCAGCCCGTCCAGATCGTATCGGTGTTTTTGGGAAGCATCAAGCACCGACTCAACAGCAGGTTGTTGTCGGTCTTGCCTCTTTTCAGTCGCCTGGTTCCTAATTTCAGTTCCCCCTAAACCACTGGGGTTCCCGCTTCAGCGTAGACCTGACGCCAGCTTTCTGGACTGGTGATGTCCGACAGCTGATCGCGGTAGTCATGCGAGAGTGCATGCCACTTTCGCCACATCCGCAAGTTGAGCTTGACGCTCGACCAGAGGTAGCCACGCATCTTTGATCGGTCTCGCTGGTACCAAGCCACGCCGAGCCCGTCGGGTGAGGTGACGAGCGCCGAGTCGATGTCGGCGAAGCGCCACCACGTAATGTCTTGCGCCGCAATAACGCGTTCAGGGTTTCGTTTCGAGCCCTTCGCTTCCTTGATGAGGAGTTGGCGAACGCCAACCCGACCGGCAAGAATCAGTGCGGCGATGGGGTTCGAGGGACGACTCACTCCGCCCAGGATGACGCGCGATGAACGCTTGACCGGCGGCAATGAGGCGAGGTCTTCGACGACGCGTGCGTCGACAAAGTTAGTGCGGAGCTCGCGAATCTCGCTCTGCTTCGTCGCGAGCACCTCCGGCAATGCGCGCGGACCCGCATACACGTCTTTCAGAGCCTGATGACGGAGCTCAACGGCGGAGTACTGGAGCATGAAGAGTAACTTCACGTCACCGAGGAACGAGTGCAACGGGAGATATCCGCCGCGCTTCACGTGCGAGTGCAGGAGTCCGGTCACCACACGGTTGCGGTGAATGAAGTATTCTTCCCACGTACGGGTGGGGTCTTTGTCGTGCCACGCCATGTGCCACACAGCAACGCCGGGCAGGCAAACCGTCGGATAGCCGTGGTCACGTGCGCGGAGCGAGAACTCGATGTCATCAAACTTCAAGAACACCGGTAGCGACAGACCGATCTCACGCAGAATCTGGGTTGGAATCAGACACATCCACCATCCGTTGAAGTCGGCACCGAGGAAGCGGTGAAGTTCCGGCGTCTCGCGCAGTGTGTCTTCTGCGTAGTCCTGGTCGTACTCGCTGGCGCCCGAGGGAAGCATCCAGCTCTTACGCTGATCCCATACTTCGCCCTGCGTGTACAGCACGGAGCGGTCGTCGAGGTGTAGCATGCCGCCACCTACGATTGTCGGCGTCACAGCAAAGTCGGCAAATCGCACGGCACGCACGATCGCCTCGGGCTCGCTGATGGCATCGTCATCGAGCAGAAGCACGTACTTGGATTCTGCCGACGACAGGGACTCGAGCATGGCCCGAGAGAATCCGCCTGAGCCACCGAGATTGGCTTGCTGAACGTAGTACAGCTTGTCGCCGAGGGCGGCCGAGACTTCCGCGAAGTCCGCCTCATCGGCGACGACATTCGTCCCCTGATCCACGACTACGAGGCGGTCAAGAACATCGGCGACATCCGGGTTCGCACCGACGGCGCGCACCTGATTAATCGCATAACGCTGGCGGTTGAACGTCGTGATACCAACGGTTACCTTGCCTGGCTCCCAAGAATCGCTGGCGAGGACGCTCCACTCAGCGTTGGACAGTTCAACCTCGCCCGCACCGGAGGCAATATCGAACCAATAGAAACCCCCATCGACAAAACTTGTAATGGGGAGTTCGAACTCGACAGTTTCCGAGTCAAAACGCTTTGATGCAACAGCCGAGGACCGTCCGCGCGCGCTGGACTTGTAAACCGAGACAAGTCCCTTGCCCTCGAGAGAAATCGACAACCGTACGTTGCGTACCGTCGTCCAGCGCTGCCAATAGGCCGCCGGGAACGCGTTGAAGTACGTCGACATCGAGATGCGCTTGTGTGGGTAGATCCGGATGGATCGACGCCCAACGATTTCGTAGTCAGCACCTGGCTGAGACCCGTCGCCGGTTCCGGTGTCTACGTACAATGCAGACACTTCGGCGACGCCTTCCGTCGGGAAGACGACGCGGTTTACAGGGACGTAGCGGGGGGTTTCCGCCATGAGACGTACTCCTTGAACGAGCTTAGTGTTCTTTAGGCGAGCTGGTTGTTCCACATGGACAAGGCGGAGCCGATTGCCATGTGCATGTCGAGGTACTGGTAGGTGCCGAGGCGGCCGCCGAAGTAGACGTCCTTTTCACCCTGGCCCAGGTCGCGGTAGGCGAGAACGCCCTCGCGGTCGGTGGGGGTGTTTACCGGGTAGTACGGCTCATCCTCGCGCGTCGCGAAGCGCGAGAACTCGCGGTGAATGACGGTCTTGTCCTGAGCGAAGATGTCTTTGCGCTCCGGGTGGAAGTGCTTGAACTCGTGAATGCGGGTGTACGGAACGTCAGCGTCGGGGTAGTTCATGACGCTCGTGCCCTGGAAGTCTTGAATGTCGAGGACTTCTTCTTCCAGGTCGATCGTGCGCCACGACAGCTCACCGGCTGCATAGTCGAAGTAACGGTCAACGGGGCCGGTGTACACGACCGGAACCTGCCCGACGACGGCCTTCTTGTGCAGCGGCTGCGACTCATCAAAGAAGTCGGTCGACAGAGCGACTTCAATGTTCTTGTGGTCTGCCATGCGCTCGAGCCACGCGGTGTAGCCGTCGACCGGCAGACCCTCATACGTGTCGTTGAAGTAGCGGTTGTCGTACGTGTATCGAACCGGAAGGCGGCTAATGATCGACGCGGGAAGCTCCTTCGCGTCAGTCTGCCATTGCTTCGCCGTGTAATCGCGGATGAACGCTTCAAACAGGGGGCGACCGATCAGGCCGATGCCACGCTCTTCCAGGTTCGTTGCCGAATGCGCGTCAAACTCGCCGGCCTGCTCGGCAATCAGTGCGCGTGCCTCTGCCGGCGTGTATGCCGAGTCGAAGAACTGGTTGATGGTTCCCAGGTTGATGGGAAGCGGGTACACGACGCCCTTGTGCGTCGAGTACACACGGTGCTGGTAGTTCGTGAACTTCGTGAAGCGGTTCACGTACTCCCACACCGTCTCGTTCGACGTGTGGAACAAGTGTGCACCGTATTGGTGCACCTCGATGCCTGTGGTCGCTTCGGCTTCGCTGTATGCGTTTCCGCCGAGGTGGTGGCGACGATCGATGATAGTAACCTTACGACCCGCTTCGGCTGCGCGCTCCGCGATCGTAAGTCCGAACAGGCCGGAGCCCACAACAAGAAGATCCATTAATCACGCCTCATTTAGACGGCAGCGGCGCGCTGCGCGGGACAACAACCTGCCAAGTCTATCCGACCGTATTTACTCAGCCTGTCAAAGCAGTGAGTGTCTAGGAGCCCATCCACAAACCGCCGCTACGGTGTGGACACCGACGCGATCTGATCGCGCAACGGTTCCACGAGCCTCATTCCGAACAGCCGGCTGACGTGGTCGTGGTCGAAGTAGACCGGTGTCCCACCTACGGCCGCGTAGCATGCGGACGCATCACAGAATTGGTTGGTGAGGTCCACGAATGTGACGCGGTCGCCCAGGGCGGTGACTGCTTGAACAATCGGGTCCTCGGGGAGCGCTTGGTCGATGGGGACGCCGCAATCCGTCGGCGCATCGCTGTTGAACGTGAGGCAGTCCGCAGAACGTACTTGAGCGTTGAGGGGCACGTCACGGATCGGCACGACCGTGATTCCTGCGTCTGCCCAGGAGCCCCACGTCGCAACCAGCCCCTCGGCCATGAGCTCGTTGCTCGACGAACCGGAACCATCGTCGACGACGGCCTGACGAGCCGCCATCGATGTGAAAACGATGTCGGGCGTGGTGCTCAGCAGTAGGTCACTGAGGCCGGTCGCCCAGTTGCGGCATCGCTCATAGTCAACGGGACCCCAGGCGTTACCAAAACCGATAAATGGCACTGAGGCCGCCGGACAACCGGCGAACGTGGAGATCGTGACCCGCCATCCGGATTCTCGGGCCAGCTCGAAAATAGGGGCCTGCCATTGCTCGGCGTGGGAATCTCCGACGAGCCATACATTCAGCGCGTCGTCTCTGCCGCCGGAGAAATCGCACTCGCGGGTCGTGTGACGATCATCCAACGCGAGGGTCGCGGTGTAGTCGCCGCATTCGGCGGCCAGAGCGTGATAGGCATCGCTCGGATCGGCCACAGGATTCGGAACCAGCGTGCTGGGATCGCATTCTGCCGTGCCACCAATAGCGACGCCGTCTGTGCACATGATTCCCGATGTGACCGTGTTTTCTTTGTCATGGGCGATCTGATCGATGCGCGCTTGGCCCGCTTGACCAATCCCCCACGCCATCGAGCACACCACCGCCATCATCGCGGCCATACCCACGAACGCACGCCACGGCGCCTTCCACACCCGCGCTCGTTGCGCGGGAACTTCAACGAGGCGACGTGTCGCCCACGCGACGACGAGCGCGAGCGCGAGGAGCGCGAGGCGGTCAAGGGGGCCGAGGTCGTCACCGATGATGAAGGGCGCGACGACGATCATCGGCCAGTGCCACAGATAGAGGGAGTAGGAGATGTCGCCGATCCACTGCACCGGGCGCAGGGACTCCAGGCCGCCAATGATTGGGATGGGCGAACGGGCGCCACTGCCCGCCCAGATGACGAAAGCGGTGGCGAGCGTGGGGACGAGCGCAGCCCAGCCCGGGTACGGTGTCGTCGGACCAAACGCGAGGGCGCTGAACGCGATGCCGCCGTACCCCAGAATCACCATCGCAGCGGCAATCTTGTTCGGCAGCACAACGCTCGACAGCAACGCAACGGCGGCGCCGACGCCGAACTGCCAGACGCGAGTAAACGTCACAAAATATGCCTGCTGCGGGTTCGACGCGGTGTAAACGATGTTCAGCACAAAGCTCAGCACCGCCACCACGCCGATGACGACGGCCAGCTTTTTCGCCAGCGATTGACGCGGCGCGATCTGGCCGAGCAGAAGTGCTCCGCCCACCAGCAGGAGCGGCCACACAAGGTAGAACTGTTCTTCGACTGAAAGTGACCAGTAATGCTGCACCGCACTGGCTGCAGAGTTGCTCGCCATGTAGTCGACGGCGAGGGCGGCCAGCACCCAGTTCTCGACATACGCCGCGCTTCCGGCGGCTTGAATGGCATTATCTGGCCAGCGGGTTGGCGGCAGGAACACCCATACGGCGATCAGCGTGACGATGAGCACGAGAATTGCCGCGGGCAGGAGCCTGCGAATACGACGCGCGTAAAAGGGGGCCAGGCCGACGCGACCGGTCGCTTCAATTTCCCGGGCGAGATGGCCGGTAATGAGGAAGCCAGAAATGACAAAGAAGATATCGACACCGACGAAGCCGCCACCCAGCCACTCGGGCCACAGATGGTTGACAACAACAGCGCCGATCGCGATCGCTCGGAGCGCTTGAATATCGGCGCGGAATATCGTCGGCGTCGTGG
Source organism: Microbacterium daqui (assembly GCF_050408675.1). NCBI lineage: Bacteria > Bacillati > Actinomycetota > Actinomycetes > Micrococcales > Microbacteriaceae > Microbacterium > Microbacterium daqui. Next base: position 67,674 of record NZ_JBNTKF010000009.1, read on the forward strand.
CGCGTAGCGCGCGCCGGGGGGATGCAGTCTGAGTCATTTGAGGAATTCCGCTGCAGAATCCATGCGCTAGTCATAACAAGTGAACGGGTGGGCGCAGCACCCACACCGTAGCTTTCGAGACCACCAACGTCTCGCTATGAAGTCGAAAGATAACCGGTGAGGAGTGTTTTCATGTCCCCCGTGACGAATCCGGTGCCCTCGATTTTGGCGAGGTTGAGGGTGGAGTTGTGTGGTCGGGGGGAGATTGGGGTGGTGGCGTTCTTGAAGTATTCCGTGGTGGTGATGCCGGTGACGCGGCTCGGGTCGTGGCCGGTGAGTTCGAAGACGGTTCGGGCGATGTCGGCCCAGGTTTGTGGTTCGCCCGTGCTGGTGAGGTTGTAGGTGCCGTAGGCAGCTCGTGTGGTGAGGAGGTGGTTGATGGCCGCTGCGATGTCGGTCGTGAACGTGAGGCGGCCGGTTTGGTCATTGACGACGTTGGGGTTGATGCCGCGGTCGGCGAGGGATGCCATCGTTTTCACGAAGTTGTTGCCGTCTCCGATGACCCACGAGGTGCGGAGGATGTAGTGGCGTGGCGCGGTGGCAGCGGCGATTTCGCCGGCGGCTTTTGTCTGCCCGTAGACGCCGAGCGGGCTGAACGGGGTGTTTTCGTCGTACGCTCCGGAGACTGTTCCGTCGAAGACATAATCGCTAGAGATGTGGACGAGGGTGAGGTTGTGTGCTGTGGCGATCGCGGCGAGCTCAGCTACGGCTGTCGCGTTGATCGCCCAGGCTGCAACGCGGCCCTCTGGTGTTTCCGCAGTGTCGACCGCGGTGTAGGCCGCGGCGTTGACGATGGTGTCATAGTCTTGCCAACGTCGCGCGTCGCGGAGGCTGCCTCCGGTGAGGTCGATCGCCTCACGACTCGCGAACTCAACATCCGTGCGGTCGGCCCAGAGGTCGCGCAGGGCCGTGCCAACTTGACCGTTCGCGCCGACCACGAGGGTCTTGCGGGCGGGGATCGGGGTAACGTCTGCGAGGCGCGGGTGGTTTCGGTCTTTATCGCTGATCTCGACCTGATCCAGCGGAATCGGCCACGCGATATTCACGGTTTCGTCGGCCAAGTTCAAGAACGAGTACTGCGCGTCGGGCGACCAGTGGTCGTTCACGAGGTACACGTATGCGGTGTTTTCCTCGAGCGTCTGGTACGAGTTCGCGACCCCGCGGGGCACGAAGATCGCGACCGAGGGGTCGAGCTCCGCGGTGAACACGGCACCAAACGTGGGACCCTCGCGAAGATCAACCCAGGCGCCGAAGATGCGGCCCGTCGCAACTGAAACGAACTTGTCCCATGGTTCCGCGTGAATGCCGCGCGTGGTTCCGACGGCGTCATTGAACGAAATGTTGTTCTGCACCGGTCCGAAATCGGGTAGCCCCGCGGCAACCATCTTCTCGCGCTGCCAGTTCTCCTTGAACCAGCCACGCGAATCCCCATGGACAGGTAACTGCATCAGCAGCAGCCCGGGGATCGTGGTTTCGGTCGTGGAAAGCGGCTGAGAAAACTGGATACTCACTGTCCCTGCTTCGCGTAAAACGCTTCGGTGGCGTCCTTCGACGGCGCCCACCAGGCCTCGTTGTCGCGGTACCACTGGATCGTGGCGCGCATGCCGGCCTCAAAATCATCAAACTGCGGCGCCCACCCCAGCTCCGCACGCAGCTTCGTCGAATCGATCGCGTACCGCAGGTCGTGGCCGGGACGGTCGACAACGTGGTCATACGCGTCGCGCGGCTGACCCATCTCTTCCAAGATCAGCTCGACAACATCTTTATTGTTGCGTTCGCCGTCAGCACCAATCAGATACGTCTCCCCCAACACGCCCTTCTCCAAAATCGTGAGAACGGCCGAGGAATGGTCATCGGCGTGAATCCAGTCACGCACATTCTGACCCGCACCGTACAGCTTCGGACGAATCCCCCGGATCACGTTCGTGATCTGACGCGGAATGAACTTCTCGACATGCTGGTACGGGCCGTAGTTGTTCGAACAATTCGAAATCGTCGCCCGCACACCAAACGACCGCACCCACGCACGCACCAGCAGATCGCTGCCCGCTTTCGTCGATGAATACGGTGACGACGGGTTATACGGCGTCGACTCCGTAAACCGCTGCGGGTCATCCAACTCAAGGTCCCCGTACACCTCGTCGGTCGAGATGTGGTGCAAGCGCGTGCCATGCTTCCGCGCCGCTTCCAGCAACGTATACGTGCCCACAATATTCGTGTCCAAGAACGGGCGCGGATCATTCAACGAGTTATCGTTGTGCGACTCCGCCGCGTAATGCACCACCGCATCCGCGTCGGCAAACAGCGAATCCACCAGCGCCGCATCCGCAACATCACCCTGCACAAACGTGAACCGCGACGCATCTAACCCAGCCAGCGAGTCCACGTTTCCGGCGTACGTCAGCTTGTCGAGCACGGTCACAGAATGATCCGTGTGCTCCAACACATGGTGCACAAAATTCGAACCAATGAAACCGGCACCGCCGGTCACCAGCAGACGACTCATCCCTGACCCCGCTCCAACAATTCCAACAGATACGTGCCATACCCGCTCTTCACAAGCTTCTCGGCACGCTCACGCAACTCATCATCCGTCAAGAATCCGCGCCGCCACGCGACTTCCTCCGGCACACCAATCTTCAACGCCGTACGACGCTCCATCGTACGAACGTAATCCGCTGCATCCGTCATCTGATCAAACGTTCCGGTATCCAACCACGCCGTCCCACGCGGCAACACCTCAACCTGCAACTTGCCCCGCCGCAAATACTCCAAGTTCACATCCGTGATCTCGTACTCACCCCGCGGACTCGGCCGCAAGTTCCGGGCGATCTCAATCACATCGTTGTCATAGAAGTACAACCCCGGAACCGCGTAATTACTCTTCGGAGAGGCCGGCTTCTCCTCCAACGAAATCGCATTCCCATCCGCGTCAAACTCCACCACACCGTACGCCTGTGGCTCCGACACCCAATACGCGAAAACAGCACCACCATCAATGTCAGCAAACCGCTGCAACTGGCTACCCAGTCCCGGGCCATACAACAGGTTGTCGCCCAACACCAGGGCAACCGAGTCATCACCAATAAAGTCAGCACCGATCGTGAACGCCTGCGCCAGGCCGTCCGGAGACTCCTGCTGAGCAAACGAAATGTTCACCCCAAACTGCGACCCGTCCCCCAACAACCGCTCAAAATGCATCGCATCATGCGGCGTCGTGATCACCAAAATGTCGCGCACACCCGCCAACATCAACGTCGACAACGGGTAATACACCATCGGCTTGTCATAAACCGGGATCAACTGCTTCGAAACACCCAACGTAATCGGATGCAACCGCGTACCCGAACCACCCGCAAGAATAATGCCCTTCACAGCACCAATCGTCCCACACTCGGCCAGCGCACGCTTGAACACACGCCCAATTGGCTCGGCCGACATCGCGAACGTGCGGGGTTTGCACTGCAACGATGATTATGATCGTCCCAGTCGCAAGTCCCCAGCGACCGCCAACGACAGGAGAACGGCTTTGACAGTTGCCGCCGTCATGACAACTTACAACCCGTCCCAAAAAACCGTCGCAAATGCAGCCCGGATTCGGCCCCAAGTTGACGCGTTGATCGTAGTTGATGATGCCGGCGATACCGGGGATGAAGTGCTGGCCACGCTAGAGGCGGCTGGCGCAATTGTGCTACGCCAACCGACCAATGGCGGTATCGGTGCGGCGCTGAACCGCGGAGTGAATCTCGCTCTAAGCATCGATGCGAAGTTCATATTGACGTTCGACCAAGATTCAACGATTGCTGACGACTACGTTGCCAGCCTCATCGATGCGTACGATGCAGGGCGCAAGCATGGCGCGATCGGCTTCGTAGCGCCGGAGTTTTTCGGATCGGTGCGCCAAGGTTTCGAGTCGAAGCAACATAGCGACCTGCTCGTTACACAAAATGTCATTCAATCTGGGATGCTAATCCCCGCCGAGACATTCCGGAGCGCGGGCCTCTTCGACGAGTCTCTCTTTATCGACCTTGTTGACTACGAGTATGAGCTCCGGATACGAGCGCTAAATCTGCTTGGGATCGCGGCACCCGGGATTACTTTCGTGCACGAACTCGGAACACTCTACGAACGGAGGCTGTTCGGCTTCCGTCTATCGCTTCCTGGCTTGGGTTCGACCACAACCTATAGCACGCCCTTCAGATACTACTACCGAGTGCGAAACCGGTTGGTCATCAATCGCCGCTACAAGCGACACGAGCGCTCGACGATTCGTCGTGACACTTCAATCGATTTCATCCACTTCTTATTCGCCCTTCAGACCGCCCGGCCACGGCGCACGCTATGGCGCGTAATGCGCGCTGGCTGGAAAGCGGCTCGGAAGAATGAGATGGGTCGGATGCCGGCAGCACTCATGAAGGAAGCGCAGACCACGCGTTGGAGCGCCCCTCGCGTTGTGAGTTCGACAGAATCGAGCCCGCAGACCTCACACTAGGACCTCGTAATCTGGGCCGCCTCTCCGTGTCGCGACGAAGTGAATCTTGCGAGCCGTGCAGAATAGGGTTGTGTCCCAGACCTCTGGCCCCCGTGCCCCCAGAAGCGCCAGGCGCACTCTCGTCGCTATGCTTCTCACCGCGTTGACGATGTCCTATTTCGCTTTGCCGGCCGCGGCTGAGCCTCACACTTCTGCGGCAGCGGTTGCAGGCTCCGCCGCCTCGAATCTCGGCGCAACCGTATCTCCAGCCGCGAACCTCGGCAACTTCCGGGCCGGGAACATCATTTCTGATCAGGTTTTTTTCGACTCGTCAACGATGTCTACATCACAGATCCAAAGCTTCTTTGAATCGAAGGTCAAAACTTGCCGTACCGGGTACACATGTCTCAAGGATTTCAAGCAAAATACGCCAAACCGCGCAGCTGACAGCTACTGCGATGGCTACACCGGCGCCTCGAATGAGTCGGCGTCGACGATCATCTACAAGGCAGCAATCTCGTGCGGCATCAACCCGCAAGTTCTCGTGGTCATGCTCGAAAAAGAACAGAGTTTGGTGAGCCACACCTGGCCAAGCGGTTGGCGTTACGACATGGCGCTAGGCCAAGGCTGTCCTGACACCGCACCATGCGACCCTGCATTCTCTGGGTTCTTCTACCAGATTTACGGCGCGGCCCGTCAGATGCAAATTTACGCAGAGGGCAAATGGTTTACCTGGTATGCGCCAGGAAAGACCTGGAACATTCTCTACAATCCCAATACCGCTTGCGGATCGTCGCCCGTGTACATCGAGAACAAAGCAACGGCAGCGTTGTATTACTACACGCCCTACCAGCCCAATGCCGCCGCGATACGCGCAGGGTACGGCACAGGCGACTCCTGTTCCGCATACGGAAATCGCAACTTTTACAACTTCTTTGAAGACTGGTTCGGTTCTACCCAGGCACCCAGCAAGATCACCGCGAATTTGGCTCAGTCGCCTTCGGGTGCGATCTACTTGGTGACCAACGGAACCAAGCACCATATCGCCGATTGGGATCTCTACATTTTGTATCGCAATCGCCTCGGCAACCCTGTCGCCGCGACCGACGCAGCGCTGAACGCGCTGAGCACGGGGGTCAACGCCAGTCGGTACGTTCATGACGCGAGAACCGGAACGCTTTACCTCCTGGAGGCGGACGGAACAAAGCACCGGTTCCCAACCGCGGACGCCGTGACGCGGTTTGGCTACGCGTTCGCCGACTACATAAACCTTACTGCTAATCAATCTGACGCATTCCGCACCACCAGCGCCGTGAACGACTACTTCGTTGAATACGGCAAGGGTGACATCTACAGGTACGAGAACGGTACAAAGCGCCATGTCGCTAACCCCCTGGCCTGGCAGAGTATCGGGGGCGATTCAATCGGGTACGTCGCTTCAATGAATTCGAGCGGCTTCACCAACATTCCAACCGGGGCGCCTATCCTCGCGCCGTCTACATTGGTAACTTCGTCGGCGACAACCGAAGTCTTGGTCACCGGCACAGGAGCGGAAATCGCTTACCTCACGTCCTTCGGCCTTGCCCACGACGCCGGGATCTTCGCTATCAGCAGCGTCGCGCCATCGACATTCTCACAGCTAACAAAAACCAGTTCCGCATTCTCCTCGGTTATGACGTGCAAGAACGAAACATACGTGGTTGGCGGCGGCAAGCTCAATAGGACAGACAACCCACAGCCCGGCGCGGCAGCCCTGGCCGACTCCATATGCGCATCGCTCGCACCGAAGGCCGCCCAAACCACAGGCATGATTCTGATCCAGGTCGCAGGCTCGCCAAACATCTATCTGTTGGAGAACGCACGCGTGCGCCATGTGCGCACACTCGAGCGCTTGCGTGAAATCACGGCCAGCGGTGCATCGGTCATGCTTGCTTGGTCTCAAGACACACTCAAGGGAACTCCCGTCGGGCCCCCGCTGCTCGGGGATGGCTCTTTCGTATCTTTCAGTGGCCCCGAGGTCTATTGGGTATCGGCCGGAGAATTGCGTCATGTGACGACCCCGCAACTGCTCACCTCTCTAAATAACGGGGCTTGGCCACGCATCGAGAATCTGCCCGCCGAATTCTTGAAGAGCTATTCAGTCGCTGACCCTGTCCGATAGATCGTATTGCCAGACGAGGCGACCGTAGGATGAGTAAATGATTTCGTTGGATCGCATTCTGGTGATCGTGCCTGCATGGAATGAGGAGCCGAACATCGCTCCGACAATTTCGGAGATTCGCCGCGCGCTTCCTCATACGGAAATCCTTGTCGTGGACGACGGTTCGAATGACGCGACGGCGACTGTCGCGCGAGACGCTGGTGCGGACGTGCTCGCGCTCCCCTTCAACATGGGAGTCGGCGGTGCGATGCGTGCCGGTTACGTCTACGCATTACGTCACAACTTCCTCGCCGCGATCCAGGTGGACGCGGACGGGCAACATAACCCATTGGATGTGCCGAAGATCATTGCGAAACTCGATGAGGCGGATATTGTCATCGGAGCGCGGTTTGCTGCGGAAGGCGACTACAAGGCACGGGGCCCCCGCTGGTGGGCGATGCAATTTCTCGCCTCCGTGATCTCGCGGGTAGCGAACGAACCTTTGACTGATGTCACGAGTGGCTTCCGGGCCGCAAACCAAAAGGCGATTGCTCAGTACACGCGTTATTACCCTGCGGAGTACCTGGGCGATACAATTGACAGCCTCGTCGCGGCAATACACTCCAACCTGAAGGTGACCCAAGTTCCGGTGGCGATGCGCGCTCGCGTACACGGCACTCCGTCACAGGGGTTTATTGGATCGGCCATCTACCTTTTCCGTTCAATCATGGCCCTCGGGCTCGCCGTGATTCGACGGCCCCGACGACGTAATCAGGAGAGCGCGTAATGGTGATCGGAGCGATCGTACTTTCAGCGGTGCTACTCAGCGGAGTGTTCATTCTCCTATTACGGCGACAGCTCCGGGAGAAGTATGCGATCCTGTGGATCATCATCGGTCTTGCAGCACTAGTTCTAGGGCTCGTCCCTGGCTTGCTTGGAGCGATTACCGAAGCATTTGGGTTTCAGGTTCCGGCCAACCTGCTGTTCACGCTCGCGATCGTGCTCCTGCTGGGGGTGAGCCTTCATCTCAGCTGGGAGTTAACACGCTCGGAAGAAAAAGTTCGTCGCTTGGCCGAAGAGGCGGGAATCGCCGGCCTCGAGCGGGACAAGATTCTCGATCGCCTTATAACGCTGGAGCAGCGCGCCGAAAACGATGGCTCCGGTCAAACGCGCGGTTTCCATGAGTGAGGGTACGCTGAGCGACACCGTGAGCGTCTGCGTCGCAACTTACAACGGCGGGAAGTATGTCAAGCACCAGCTCACTTCGATCTTGGATCAGCTGGGGCCGGATGACGAGATCATCATCGTAGACGATGCGAGCACCGATGACACGGTAGCCATTATCGAGCGCATGGGTGAGCCAAGAATCTCCGTCACTCGCAACGTGTCCAACCTCGGCTACGTTCGAACTTTCGAAAGGGCAGTTTCGCTCGCGCGAGGTGACATTGTCTTCCTGTCCGACCAAGACGACGAGTGGATGTCTGGACGGGTCGGGGCCATGTGCGCGGCACACCAGCGAGGGGCCGTCGTAGCGGGTAATTTGGTGCTTCTCGGCAATGATGCTCCGCTACCTCACCCCATCACTCGCAGGCCGTGGTACCTGACGCGACCGTCTTCCCGGCACACGGTACGCAACCGGATCAAGGTTCTGGGCGGAGTTGCGCCTTACTTTGGGTGCGCAATGAGCATACGTCGTGAGTTTCTCGATGTCATATTACCTTTCCCCGAGCGACTTACGGAGTCGCATGACCTGTGGATCGCCATCGCTGCCAATACAGCGGGTGAAATGGTGCACTTGGGTACTCCAGTTATTCGTCGCCGGCTACACGACAGCAACGCATCGCCGTCACGGCCACGCGGCCCTGCCGCGGTACTTCGCGCACGGCTAATGCTTGTGGGCATATGCATGGACGCCATCGTCCGAGTGAGGCGTATACGCCGCCGCTAGTACTTGAGAATGTGGGCCCAGACTGCGCGACGTCCGGCTCTTGTTCCGCGAAGGAGCACGGTGGGCAGTAGTGTGACCGCGTGTGCTCGTGAGAACCATCGCGCCCGCGCAATCCGTGCGGTTTTCTCATACCCCACCCCGCGCGCCAAGTCAGCGGCCAAGGCAAAGTATTCTCGCTCCTGCATGAGCCTAGTTCCGTTCAACAACGTTGCCTGCGACGCACTCTCGTTGTGACGCCGATACTCGAACGCAACGGAGGTGTCGTACACGAGCATTCCGCCGTCGAACGCAACGTCCATCAATAACGCGAGATCTTGAATAACTAGGAGCTCATCGCGAAAGTCGATTCGTCGAGCGGTCTCGACCCGTAGCGCTAGGGAGGGCCAGTACAACCAATTGCCACGGATCAAGCTGTTGGCCATCGCTTGTCCGACGAGCTTGTGACGCCCTTCTGACCGTGGCGCCAGAATAGATTGCTTCACCCGATCCACAAGCGGCATGGATCGCTCGCCGGCTGCATCAATCACATCGATACCGGTCTCAATGACATCGGCATTCGGGAAGGCATCGATGGCAGAGAGCACGGTGCGTACATAATTTGGCTTGAGCCGATCGTCGGACCCAAGCACGGTCACGTGAGATGCGGTCGCCCCAGCGATCGAGCGGCGAAAGTTCTCCGTAATTCCCACGTTCTTGTCGTTGCGCCGGTACGTCACACGCGGGTCTACGATCCGTGCGAAGTATGGTGCCACCATGTCAGAGGGATAACAGTCGTCAATTACCGTCAACCGCCAACGATCGTCATCCTGGTTCAGCACGCTTTCGACGGCCTCAAACAGGAAGGACTCGTCTCCCCAATACGGGATAAATATATCGAGGTACTGTGAGTCAGTCACAACCAACCACCTCGTACAGGCGTGCATCGCCTTCCTCGTCGACGAGTTCGACGGCGTCCGAGTCACCGAGGCTATCGAACCCTTCGAACGGGTGAGAACCTCCGTTAACTTCTTGTGTGCCGAAGTCGAGCACGTAGCCAACGTTCTCGCGCCCCACTGCCTCGCAGACGGCGCTTCCTGGCGTCGCCTCGTCGAGACTGTCGAGGATTGCGTCAATGTCCTCGGTGTAATCCATAAGGGTGTGGGGCATCAACACCGGCCTGTCGGCCAACGCATAAACTAGTCCGGCTCCCGTCCACGAGCTGCCTGCAACACGAACATCCTCATCAACGAGGTCTGGAATCCGTTCAATGAGCGCCAACTCATCGGCGGTTAATAGCGGTGAATGCACTGCGAAACGGTAGTTCGCTTGGGCCGCAGCCAACGACTCGCGAATATTGATGACCTGCGGCAGCGCGACAGTGACGACCGCGAGGATGGATGCGACCGCGACGATTACGCTCGAGCTGGCCCGACGCGTGTCGAGCCTAGCTCTCAACCAAGTCCACAGCGAGTCTCCGCCGATCGCCGCAAGCGGCACCCACGCGATGGGAAGAAGCGCTGCCAGGCGTGGCGCATTGTTGTACCAAGCCCCGGTCAGAATGTCGCGTATCGTCCAATACGGCAAGCCGCTGACCACGATGTAGAGGCCAGCCGCACTGATGAAGAGTGCGATCGCAAGATCGCCGGTCAGCGAACGCCGCCGCAAAGCGGTCACGAGCCCCGCGATGGACAGCACCAGAATCACAATGTTCACAGACTGAGACCACGGCGAACCGGCGAGCACTTCGCCAAGAGCCTGCCCCATACTTTCCGTTTGGCCCCACGTTCGAGCAGCTGCCGGCGGTCGAAGCACATACCAGGCGGCAACCGCCACGCCCGCGTACAGCACCGCGCCGATCAGCGCGATGTTTCGCTGACGCTTCAGAGGGCTCGCGCGAAGGAAGCGAACGAACGCGAATAACAAAACAACGGAGCCGAATACCAGCAGAGCAACGAATGCCCCGGGGTGGGCGATCGCGATTCCGGGAATACTGCCCACCACGGCGACGATTCCTGTTCCCATCCCCGCCTCACGCGAACCCGTAGTGATCGCGGCCAGCGTCGCCAGCACGGCCGGCAGGAGTGCGAGGCCAGCCAGATAGGGGTAAAGCACGCCATAATCTGCCATCAACAAGGGGAAGGCTGGTGCCCCGACGGCGACCGCCACCGCAGTGACCGCTCCAGCCGTTCGCCCCCCTGCCAACACTCGTGCTAGAAGTAAGATGCCAGATGGCCAGGAGAGGGTCGCGAAAAAGAGCAGAATGGCATTGGATGCCACAGGAATTGACACCCCCGTCAACTGCACTACCAGCGCACCCAACGCATGCCACAGAGATGGGTAGAACGGTACGCCGCCGGTTGGCGCGCTGGTCATGGTTCCCACCCATAACGGGGACGCATTCGCGGTGTCAAGGATGTATCGAACCGCATTGAGATGGAAAACGTTGTCGAATGTCTGGGAGATGTTGGTGGGCGAGCCAATGAGAATGATGAATTGCGCGGACAGAATGACGGCGGCAACGACGACCGCAATCGCGTACGGCGAACGCGCACCGTTGGAGGGTGCAATCGCCCGGGGCGGCTGCCCAAGCAGGAACCGGCGGATGCCCGCGCACACGAGAATGACGGCGAGGAATGTGACAGCGACGGGGATGATCGACCAACGCATCCCCACGAGTCCGGCAATCAAGGTACTCAGGCCGACCACAGAAGCTCCCGCGGGAAAAGCGAGCGCCCAGCGCCATGCGCCATGCAGGCCAAGTACTGCCGCGATCAATAAGCCAGGGGCTAAAATGACCAGCGCGACAACCGAAGTTGCCGTCGCGAGTGCAATCCAGTCGCTCATGCTAGCGTCCTATCCGTGATCAGTTCCCATGCGTGACGGGTTGCATGATGAAATCAACACCGTGTTGCCGCGCGGATTCTCCATTTCGGGAAGCGCCACGCGGCGACCTCAGTCTATCGATGTCGCCTGCGCGGTCCGTGAGCGCGAAGCGCAGAAAATGGAGTATGCATGACTGTTCGCCTGCGATCCGGCGCCTCCATGGTGACCAAGCTCGGCGGCTTCACGCTTCCCGTCATGCTCAGCGCGGCCATCGGAGTTGTCACTGTTCCGATGTTGCTGGCTTCGCTCGGTGCAGATGCGTGGGGGCAGGTTTACCTTGCGCAAGCCGCTGGGCAAATCGCCGGGGTACTTGTCTCATTCGGCTGGGGCGTCACAGGTGCCGCGATGATCGCCGGCACCAGCGTGAGCAAACGCAGAGCAATGCTCTTCCAATCGTTGCGGATCCGTCTAGCGTTGTTCGCGACTATCGCACCATTCGTCGTCCTCGGGCTACTGCTACTGACGCGCGGGGACATCGTGATCTCTGTTCTCGGGGGGCTGACGTACCTCGTACCATGGCTCGGCGCTAGTTGGTATTTCATCGGCGAGGGAAGCCCGTTGCGCCTCCTCGTTTTTGACACGATACCCAATGTGCTGGGCACGGTCATCGGCGTCATCCTCGCCGCCTTGACCGGGAACACCGCACTGTTTCTCATCTTCCAGGCAATTGGATACCTGGCCGGAGCAATTGGCGGGACGGCAATTGCTCTTCGCGGCCAGCCGCGTGCGGAGTGGGACACTTCCGGCGTAAAGCACTGGCGCCGAACTCTCGTTGATCAGCGTTCAAGCGTCATCACGAGCGCAACCACGACGTTGTACACCAATGTTCCCTTGCTCGCTGTTCAGCTGTTTGTTCGCGAACTTCAGCCCGTGTTCGCGCTCGCGCACATGATGTACAAGTACTCAATCGTGGTATTTACGCCGATTCAGCAATACTTTCAGAGTTGGGTCCCTCAAGATAACAAGCTGCTCCAATCGCGCGCACGCTTCGCAGCAATCTCAGCCACCTCCATCGCGGTCATGGGCGGTGCACTACTGGCGATTCTCGGCCCAGCCCTCGCCCAGTTGCTTGCACCAGACGCAGTCGTCCCGCTCTCCTTCTCACTCACGCTGCCCTTCGGCGTCGCGGTTGCCGCCGTCGCCGCGAACTCGGTGATCGGGCTCGCGTGTCTCGTCGCGTTCCGGAAGATAGATGCCATCGCAAGGGCGACAGTCCTAGGAGCGGCCGTCGGTGTTCCATCCGCCATTGTCGCCGCGGCATTTCAGTCGCTCGCAGCTGTGGCTTGGACATTTGCCGCCGCCGAAGTTCTCGTCTTCATTCTGTACGTCACGACGTTGAGCCGCACTCTCACGCACGAAAGGAGCGTCTCAGACACCAACTCACTATGATGAAAGGACGTTCTGACCCGAAGAACGTTCGGAGGTGAAGGACAGGCTGTGCCCGATGCAACTGTGAGTGATACCAAATTGGTGTCCCCAGGCGGCCAATCAGGTTTGATCGACGTCTTCAAACGCCGTTACCTGCTCAGCCTGATCATTAAGAAAGAAGTGGGGCTGCGCTACCGCGGTTCGCTCTTCGGCTGGCTGTGGTCGTACGTCAAACCACTCATTCAGTTCCTTGTCTTCTTCTTTGCCCTCGGCGTGTTCATGGGAATGAACAGGGCGATCGAGTTCTACCCGATCTACCTGCTCGCGGGCATTACCGTCACCACCTTCTTCAATGAAGCGTTCATGAACGGTACGCGCTCACTCATCGACAACGCCGCGCTGATCAAGAAGATCTACTTCCCGCGCCAGATGTTCCCGATCGCGTCGACACTCGTCGCCCTCGTGAACACCATCCCGCAGATCATCGTGGTCGCGATCATTGCCGTGTTCTTCGGCTGGACACCGTCGTTTGCCCACATCGCCGCGCTCTTCATCGGCCTCATCATCATCATCCTGTTGGCTACCGGCCTCGGCATGCTGTTCGGAGCGATCAATGTGACGTTCCGCGATGCCCAGAGCTTCGTGGAAATCATCACCATGATTTCGGTGTGGGCTTCCCCCGTCATGTACAAGTGGACGATGGTGTCGTCGGAAGTGCCGAACTGGCTCTTCCAGATTTATCTCCTGAACCCCATCACCGTTGCTGTTGAGCTGTTCCACTACGGTCTCTGGATTCCGCTCGGCCCGACGACCAACGGCGTGCCCGACACCACAATCCCCGAGCTTGGCATGCACGCCCTCATCGCTTTTATCGTCTCGCTGGTCATCGTTATTTGCGGCGAACTCGTCTTCCGCCGTCTGGAGGGTCGTTTTGCCCAAGACCTCTAAGTCCACGCTCCCCCGCATCGTGGTCGATGACGTTCACAAGTCGTTCCGCCTACGCCACACGCACTCGATTAAAGAGACCGCGATGGCGGCGATCAAACGCAAGAAACTGTCAAGCGACTTTCACGCCCTCAATGGCGTCTCGTTTGAGATCGGCGAAGGCGAAGCCGTTGCGCTCATGGGCTTCAACGGGTCTGGCAAATCCACGATGCTGAAGATGATCTCCGGTGTCATCTCACCCGACACCGGCAAGGTACAGACCCGTGGTCGCGTCGCCGGCCTCATCGAGGTTGGCGCGGGCTTTCACCCCGACCTCTCCGGCCGCGAAAATATCTTCCTCAACGCCGCCATCCTCGGCATGAGCAAAAAAGAGACCGAGGACGCCTACGACTCAATTGTTGAGTTCAGCGAGATCGAGCAGTTCATTGACACCGAGGTCAAGCACTACTCGTCGGGTATGTTCTTGCGGCTCGCGTTCTCTGTCGCGATTCACACTGAGCAAGACGTGCTGCTGATCGACGAAATCTTGTCGGTCGGTGACGAACCTTTCCAGCGCAAGTGCATCGCGCGTATTCGTGAGATGAACGCCGCTGGTAAGACCCTCGTTGTGGTCTCACACGACCTCAATATGGTCGCGGACCTCTGCGAGCGCGGCATCGTGCTGCGCGACGGCAAGGTACGCTTCGACGGCGACTCTCATGAGGCCGTCGCTGTGATGCGCGACCAATAAGGGCTGCGGAACCATCACAAGCACCGCATTGACGTGCGGCTCGTGACGCCTAAAGCTCGGCGTGCAACTGCCAAACTTGCTCGGCGGCGCTTTGCCAGGAGTACGCCCGCCCACGGTCACTCGACATCACGCGCAAGCGCTCAGCTTCTTCGTCAACAGCACGCCGCACGGCGTCTTTCAGATCGGCCGCTGCCACCAGAAGACCACCGTCTGACACCACTTCGCGGTGCAAATTGCTGTCTGTCGCAACGACCGGCAACCCCAAGCGCAACGCTTCAACTAGGCGCCACGGCCACGCCACCCGTGACCCGGCAAAGACCGCAACGTCAGCCTGCGACATCACCGCGGCACGGTCTGCCGCATCGAGCGCGCCACGCACGTGCACGTGACGCTCCGGAATACCAGCCGCAGCCGCCATATCGGCGATCTGTGGTTCCGTGCCCTCCGCGGCACCCAAAACAACAACGTCACGGTCGCTCGTGACGGCGCCAGATGCACCCACAAGCGCCGTTTCAACATCATCACGGGAGGCACCGTCAATCGGAACCACGGCGAAAGCGGCGGGAATCTGCAGGTCGCGCAAGCGGGCTGCGCCGTCGCTCGGAACCACGAAGTGTGATGGTGCGGCACCCGCGATCACGCGAATGCGCTCACCAAAGTGATGCAAATCGTGAAGCTTTTCGGCGAGTGCGAAGGTCGGAACCACGATGGCGTCCGCGTGCTTGGCCGCACGCTTGAGCATCGCGCGCGTCCACATCCGCTGGGTTTTCGACATCGATGACTTCGATTCCCACGCGTCGTAGGTCCACAGCGTGACAACCGTCTGGTCACCGCGGTTGGCGCGGTCGTGACGCACAAGCGGCGCCATGAGCGACGGCGAGTGGATGAGCCCACCACCCACGGTGCCGGCGATACCCATTTGCCATGCAGCAGCGAGTTCGCGACGTGCAAGCCCGACCGACTGCGCTTCACGCAGACCGGAGAACGAAGAGGCGAGATGTTCGTCACCGCTCGGCACAATGGCCGCGACGTCACAACCGCGTGGTGGTGCGGCGATGAGGGCATGCAAGAGGTCGCCGCTGGCCTGCTGGAGGTCAGTGTCAGTCGGTGCGACCAATTGGTCGGCAACGAAGCGAAGCGTTACACCCATACCGCTTATGCTGGCGCACGCGCCTAGCCTTCACCACCCTCTTCTTCTGGCACGACGGGGTGCAGGGTGTCGTGAATGAGCTGTTGGATCGCCGCGTAGTCCGGGTAGTCCGGGTCAACGAGCGGCGGCACCAGTTCGATCGACGTCATTCCCAGTTGCTGCGACTTCTCGGCGATGCCGGCAAGCTTCGCGAGCAGGCCCTTCGGAATGTCCGTGCTGACCAGGTCGCTACCGGCCTTGGCAATGTCTTGGAAGCGCAACAGCACCGTCTGCGGGTCGAACTGCGCGAGAATCGCGGCCTGCAGCTCACGCTGACGCTCCATGCGGTCCCAGTCGCTCGTCGTATAGCGCGAACGCGCGTACCACTGCGCAGTATCGCCATCCATGCGCTGCTGGCCGACCTCAATCCAGCCGATCGCCCACTCATCGGCGCTCTGGCCCTCGTATGCCGGGCCACCACCCTTTGGCAGCCGCTCTGTCACGTTGATCTCAACGCCGCCGAGGGCGTCGATGAGGTTCGCGAAGTGGCTCATATCGATGAACGCGTAGTACGGAATCTCAATGCCAAGCACACCCTCAGCGGCGTCCTTGGTTGCTTCAATTCCCGGGGTGGAACCATTGGCTTCCGCATCGGGGTAGAAATCAGCACCATTGCGGCACAGCGTGAGCTCCGTATTGAGCTGGTTGATCTTGCCTTCCCAACCACACTCTGCGTCAGCGTGGCCCTCGTAACCGTTCGGGTACATGTCGGCCATCGGGCCCGGCGCAAACGGCACGTTCGGCATATCACGCGGAATACCGGTGATCGTCACCTGACCGGTCTCGGCGTTGACTGACACCACCGAGATGCTGTCGAATCGCATCGAATCGCGGCCCTCGCCGCTGTCGGCGCCGAGCAGCAGGATGTTGTAATACCCATCAACGGGATCGGCAACCGGCCCATCCTGGAAGACGTCGTCCAGGGTCTCACCGGTGACACCCACGATGTTGGCGGCGTACAGCGCCCCGCCCGTGCCGGCAGCCATCAGCACAACCGCCAGTCCGGCGATGCCAAACCGCGCTCCGCTACGAGCGCGCACAAACTTCACGAGGCGCAACGTATCGATCGCCAAAACGAGCCACAAAATCGCGTACGCGATCATGATCACGCGCGCGACGTACAGCAGCCATGTCTGTTCCAGCACGATAAACAGCCAGTCACGCGCAAAGAAGAAAATACCCAGGCCCGCAAGCGCGAAGAACCACAGCGTCAGCGTCGCCGCGAGGGCGACGCGGCCGAGCTTGCGGTTGCCTGCCAACACCTGCGCCGAGCCCGGAATCAAGAAGCCGAGCAGTACGAGCCACCAGCCGCGCCGCGTCATAACGGCTTCGCTGGTGGCGTCGGGGTAACGCATCGGCTTCGTCGAGCGTGCGACGTTTTGGCCGCCGCGGGCAGCCATCATAGGGATGCCTTGAGCCGCGCGTTTTTCTCTTCGACCTGAGCCTCAAGTTCGCGGGCGTATGCTTCGATGCGGTCACCGATCGCCGGGTCGCTGGCGCCGAGAATACGGGCAGCAAGAAGCCCGGCATTCTTTGCACCACCGATTGAGACGGTCGCGACCGGAATTCCTGCGGGCATCTGCACGATCGACAACAGCGAGTCCATACCGTCGAGAAGAGCGAGCGGAACCGGCACGCCGATGACAGGAAGTGCGGTTACCGAGGCGAGCATGCCGGGAAGGTGTGCCGCGCCGCCAGCGCCGGCGATGATGACCTTGAGGCCACGTGCGCGTGCCTGCGTGCCGTATTCGTGGAGCTTCGCGGGCGTGCGGTGTGCCGACACGACCTCGACCTCGTGTGCAATGCCGAACTCGGTGAGGGCAACGGAGGCATCAGCCATCACGCGCCAATCCGAGTCGGAGCCCATGACGACTCCAACGAGCGGCGATTCAGACGAGTGCAAGGGTTCAGTCACCACTCCAGGCTATTCGGCTGGCCTGGAAATTTGCCCGTGCGCCGCGCGCCTTTTCCAGCGAATGGGCCGAAAAATTACCGTCAGGCGAAGAAAGTCTTCGCCGCGCGCGCGGCCGCGAGGATCGCATCAGCATCAGCGCCGGCGGCGTTGACGTGACCGACCTTGCGACCCGGGCGGGGCTCCTTGCCGTAGGTGTGAATTTTCACACCGGGTTGCGCGGCCATCGCGGCGCCAAAGCGAGACTCGAGGGTCTCCCCCAGCGGCCCACCCAAAATGTTCAGCATGACGGCGTTACCGGCCGTCACCGTGGTTCCGCCCAGGGGTAGGTCCAGCACGGCACGCAGGTGCTGTTCAAACTGGCTCGTGACCGCACCGTCTTGCGTCCAGTGACCGCTGTTGTGCGGGCGCATCGCGAGCTCGTTGACCAGAATGCGGCCGTCACGAGTTTCGAAAAGTTCAACGGCGAGCATGCCGGTCACGCCAATACCTTCGGCGATAGCCACGCCAAGCGCTTCGGCCTGCGCGAGCAACTCGGCGCTGGCACCAGGTGCTGGTGCGAGAACTTCCGAACAGACGCCGCCTTCTTGAATCGTCTCGACGAGCGGATAGGCAACGACCTGACCGGAGGGGCGACGCGCCACCTGCTGTGCCAGCTCACGCGTGAAATCAACGAGTTCTTCGACGAGGAGTGCGCCACCGCGAGCATCTTCCGCGAGCGCCGCGAACCAATCATCGGCGCCGTTCGCGTTGTCAACGACGCGAACGCCCTTGCCGTCGTAACCGCCGCGGGCGGTCTTCACAACGGCGCGGCCACCGTGCGCATCAAGAAAGGCGCCGAGTTCGGCAGCGTTCGTGACGGCCGCCCAGTCGGGCTGCGGAGCGCCGAGCTCGGTCAACCGCTGACGCATATCGAGTTTGTCTTGAGCGAACCGTAGCGCGTCGGCTCCGGGGTGTACGGCAATGCCTTCTGCGGCCATCGCTCGCAGCACCTCTTGCGGCACGTGTTCGTGGTCAAACGTGATGACGTCAACGTCGCGGGCAAAGGCGAGCACGGTGTCAATGTCGCGGTAGTCGCCGACGGCCGTCGCAGCGAGCGCCGCAGACATGCCCTCTTGTTCGGCAAGAACCCGAATCTCAACGCCCAGCTCAACGGCTGGGGCGATCATCATTCGAGCCAGTTGTCCGCCGCCAATGACACCTACACGCATGTACTCTCCTTCGCTCCCCTCTATTGTTCCGTATGAACGGCACGGTGTTTCACCGTGAGGTAGCGACTAGACGGCGTACGGGAGTGCCTGCGCGTCGCGGTGCGCCAGAATCTGGTTGATCTCGACCTGGTCGACGAGCACCTCGTGAATGAGTCGTACGTTCGGCACGTTGCGCAGCAGCATGGGTGCTTCTGCCCCGTTGGAGAGCGAAATGTTGCCCGCTCCCCACAGCCGCTGTAGCGGGCCGCGCGTCACCGTCATGGTGTAACCGCGAGCGTGGGTGAGTTCGGTGCGGCGATGCATGATCAGCCCGGTCGTCGTGATGACGCGTCGGGTCGTGATCGTGTATCTGCGACTCAGCCACACCAGAAACGGAACAATCACGAGCAGCAGCACAATGGTTCCGGCTGCCGCCCACAGCATGATGTTCGTGAATGGCTCCGGCATGTTGTCGGTGAAGAACCCGGTGGCCCCCGCCACGGCGATGAGAATCAGGGCGCTCAGAAACAGTCGCCGAATCTGCCCGCGAAAGCGCGCGATCAGGTGCTCCTGCGAGGGAGTACCGGGGGGTGGCATCGATGGCCGCCCGCCAATCGTGCTGGGCTGGGTCACGCTCCCATTGTGGAGGAGGTGTGCGACATTGGTCTTCGCCTCGCCGCAAGGTTCAGCGATCTATCAGCGCACGTGCACGACGTCACCGGCGGATACGATGCGCAACTCACCGTCTGCGACAACCTGCAGGCGCCCATCATCGTCGATTCCGGTGGCGTCGCCCGTGTACTTATCTCCGCCCGGCAGGTGAATGGTGACCACTTTGCCAATGGTGGAGCACACGGCGACAAATCGATCACGCAGGCCCGAAGCAACCGCGTCACCGTCATGGTCGCGCAGGGCCTGGAGCTCTGCCGCAATGCGCCCGATGTAGTGCGACACCAGCAGATCGAGGTGGGCAGGTTTGCCCTGCATCGCAAAGCTCGTCGCTGTCTCGACCGGCGCTTGCTCTTCGGTCATCGCCGTGTTCACGCCGCTGCCCACGACGATTGCTCCAGCGTTCGGACTCATTTCGGCGAGGATGCCGCAAATCTTCTTGTCGCCTACGAGCACGTCATTCGGCCACTTTGCTGACACCGCCGTGCCGAGCTGCGCGGCGATCGATTCGGTCATCGCGAGTCCGGCGATCAGGGGCACCCAGCTTCGAGCGGCGGGCGGAACCTCGGCAGCGCGCAGCAGCACGGAGAGCGCCAGCGAAGTTCCCGCGGGGGCTTGCCATGACCGGTCAAGTCGTCCGCGGCCGGCACGCTGATCATCGGTCAGGAGGATGGACAGATGGGGCCAGGCGCTCGCGTCGGCGCTGTGTGCGAGCAGGTCGGCGTTTGTCGATCCGGTGCTCTCCACCACCGCAATATGCGGTGTGTGGGCCGCCGTGAGGAGGAAATCTGTCGCGCTGATAGCCATGCGCTCACCCTACGCCGAACGCCAACTCCGGAGAGGGTGAACTAACGATTCGTGAAGTCGTTGTCGATTGTCTCTAACGAATGCGGTGAGCCCGCCGGTAGGGTTGAGTCCGTGACGGACACGAACGACCTTTTCACGACAGCTGGCAAGCTCGCAGATTTGCGCGCTCGATACAACGAGGCAATCGTTGAACCCGAGAAGTTGGCGCAGGAGAAGCAGCACGCCAAGGGCAAGTTCTCTGCGCGTGAGCGCATTGAGATGCTGCTTGACCAGGGCAGTTTCGTCGAACTCGACGAATACGTTCGTCACCGCACCACCGCCTTCGGCATGGACAAGTCGCGCCCCTACGGTGACTCAGTCGTCACTGGTGTCGGCACCATTCACGGCCGCACCGTTGCCGTGTACTCGCAAGACTTCACGACATTCGGCGGCTCGCTGGGCGAGGTCACCGGCGACAAGATCATCAAGGTGATGGACTTCGCCCTGCGCAGCGGAATCCCGATCGTCGGCATTCTCGACTCCGGCGGCGCGCGCATTCAGGAGGGCGTGCTCGCGCTCAGCAAGTACGGCGAGATCTTCCGCAAGAACACCGCGGCTTCGGGTGTCATTCCGCAGATTTCGATCATCATGGGTCCCGCCGCCGGTGGCGCTGTCTACGGCCCCGCGCTCACCGACTTCGTGATCATGGTCGACAAGACCAGCCAGATGTTCGTCACCGGCCCCGACGTTATCAAGACCGTCACCGGCGAAGACGTGGGCATGGAAGAGCTCGGCGGCGCTTACACGCACAACACCCGCTCGGGCGTTGCACACTACCTCGCCTCGGACGAAGACGATGCGATTGACTACGCTCGCACCCTGCTGTCGTTCTTGCCTGACAACAACCTGTCGGAGGCACCGACCTACGCGTCGGAGTTCACGTGGGAAACGACCGACGAAGACCGTCTGCTGAACGCGATCATCCCCGACCAGCCGAACCAGCCGTACGACATGCACGAAGTCATCGGCCGCATCGTCGACGATGGCGACTTTATCGAAGTGCAGCCGCTGTTCGCCCCGAACATCGTGATCGGCTTCGGCCGCCTCGAGGGTCGCACGGTCGGCATCATCGCCAACCAGCCGTCACAGATGGCCGGCACGCTCAACATTGAGGCGGGCGAAAAGGCTGCCCGCTTCGTGCGTTTCTGCGACTCGTTCTCGATTCCGATCGTCACGCTCGTCGATGTTCCCGGTTACCTTCCGGGCACCGACCAGGAGTGGACCGGCGTTATCCGCCGTGGCGCAAAGCTCATCTACGCGTATGCCGAAGCCACGGTTCCGATGGTCACGGTCATCCTCCGCAAGGCCTACGGCGGCGCGTACATCGTGATGGGCTCGAAGCAGCTCGGTGCTGACGTCAACCTGGCATGGCCCACGGCCGAAATCGCCGTCATGGGCGGCCAGGGTGCGGTCAACATCCTGTACCGCAACGATCTGCGCAAGGCTGAAGAAGCCGGCGAAGACGTCAACGCTGTGCGCACGCGCCTCGCAAACGAATACACGTACAACGTGACGTCGCCTTTCCTCGCCGCTGAGCGTGGCGAGATTGACGGCATCATCGAGCCGGCGCAGACTCGAGTCATGATTGCAAAGGCTGTGCGTGCCCTGCGCGGCAAGCGCGTCGAAGGCCCGCAGAAGAAGCACGGAAACATTCCGCTGTGAGTGACGAGCCTGCCCTGTCAATCGCGGTAACCCGCGGCACACCGACGCCAGAAGAACTGGCGGCGGTGATCGCGGTGATCTCCGAAACGTACGCCGCTGAGGTTGAAGACGCGAAGAGCGAAGACAAGCCGGAACCATCGGATTGGATGCGCACGCGCCGCCAGATGCGTCGTGCCCCCGATCGCAACGTCGGTTTCGGCTCCTGGGCCCGGTAAGCCTCACCGAAAAGCGCTTCGACGCGCCCGAGAAACGCCAAAACCGGCCGTTTTGTCCCCCAAAGTACCTACAGACAAACCCTGCCAGGGCGTCGCATACTGAAAAGGCAAACGCAATGCGTTAGCCGGACTGCACGTCCCAGGGTAGACGTGCCAGCTTTACCCGGCTTTTGCGGGATTGTTTTCGGGTAACGATCTCGCACCCCGGCGGGGGTGGTGTTCAGACACCATCCCCGCCCCATCTTTTTCTCCGCGCCTATTCGCGGCGGCGCGTGCCGGTTCCGCTCGCCGTTGGCTGGTGCGGCTCACACGCTGGCAGTGCGGGTAATTTCTTGCCACAGCTCGACCGTGTCGTCAGCGGCGATCCCGTCGCCGGTCGCCGAACGCCCCACGACGGTCACCGCGATCTCAGCGTGACGCGAACTGCGCACGATGATGCGCGCCGACTGGGCGTCAGAAATGGCGTCGGCGATTTCACCGCGGATGCGACCGAGTTCATCGTCGTTCAGCCCGTCGAGCCCGCCTTCGTCGAGCAGAGTCACGGTACTCCCCTGGCGCCGCGCCCGCTCAATAGCGATGCGCACGCGCGTGTCGAGCAGGTGCGGGGCGCGCAATTCATCGCGCAATGTGCCCTCGGCGACGCGGGCTTCGGCACGTTCCTCATCGGTCAGCGCACCGCCCTGACCGATCATGCGCGTCAGCAGCGGCCCGGCAACCTGCAGCGCAAACTGCACCCGCACGCGGCGCTCACGCCGGCGCACCGACTGCGCTGCCTGCCACGCGGCGGCGGCGCGCTGCAGTTCGAGGAGGCGCATCGTGTCGCGTGATGCTCGGTCGAGCGAGTGCATGATGATTTGGGCAACGCTGACCCACATGATCGCGCCGACGAGGCCGAAGGAGAAAGCGCCGAGCGGCCCGAGCCACGCGACAGAGCCGATCACCAGCAGGCCGACACCGATCCACGCACACATCACGCGGCGTCGAATCATGACGACCGTCAGGAGGAGTCCGACGCCACCGATGTAACCGGTGGCGTACGGCGCGTCGACGTGCTCGCGCCCCACGCCAATAGCCACGGCGGTCGGCGTGAGAGCGGCGGTGACCATCGCCAGCACGCCTGCCCACATCGGGAGCACGCCGGGGCCGTTGCCTCCGGCGGTCAGCGCGACATCAGACGGAACCACGGGGTTGCGAGATTCGGCAAAGAGGCCGATGAGCGTGACGAGAGCGACAATGCACACCGTGATGATGATGAGCACCGGGTGCACCACGGGCCCCGTCCAAAACAGGGTGCGTGCGGCGTGGTAGGCGGTGAAAACAATGCCGACGAGAAGCAGCGCGGTGCGCGTTGTGATATTCATCGATGCCACCTCATGTCGATGACCGTGCCTCCCCGCCCAGACGCAATCTCCGTGGTTCCGCCGACGGCCGCCATGCGCGCATAGATCGATGCCCGAATGCCGAGGCGATCGGCGGGAATCGCGGCAAAATTGATGCCGCCACCGGTATCGCTCACCCGCACCCGGCAGGAATCACGCGTTGCTGACACTGCCACGGCAAGACCCTGCCCGTCGGCGTGCTGAATCGCGTTCGCAATCGCCTGCGTTGCCGCGAGCGTGAGGGCACGCGCAACGTGGCCGGGCACCTCTTCGTCAGTCGGCGGAGCAATGTCAATGACGACGCCGAAGTCTCGTGCCGCGTTCGTGAGGTCGGCGGCGATGACGCGGGCGCTGATCGGACGCCCCAGCGCAATGCGTTCGTCAGATTCGGCATCGGCAAGGCCCGTCAACGCTTCCTGGGCCATCACGACCGTCAACGCCCGCTCGCGCTCGGTGGTAGCGCGGGTTGCGGAGATGAGCGCCGCCATCACGCTGTCGTGCATCAGCGCGGCCATGGAGATGCGTTCCGACTCGGCGGCCTCGGCAGCCGCGGCCTGCGTGTATTCCGCCAGCGCGGTTCCGCGAGCCTCATCAACCTCACGACCGCTCGCGCGCATGGTGCGCACCAAAATCAACAGGATCGCGCCGAGGCACAGGCCGAACGAGAGGTCGAAAGCGTTTGATGCCCAATGGTCGTTTGCGAAACCCACCTGGAACATGCGCGCCCCGAAGAAGAGCACCGGCAGGCCGATTGTGAACGTGATCTGCCACGGCATCGACATCACGAGCACGGCGGCGATCGTGGCGATGTTGGTGACGTACCAGATCCACGGCTGCGCGTAGCCGGGGTTGCTGGCGTGATCGGTTACCCAGGGCCAGGCGACAACGACAAGCGTGTAGAGGGTAACGAAGGTGATCGCCGTGACGCGCAGGGCACGACCGGTGAAGCACGAAGCTAAGAACGCGAGCAGGCTCGTGAAGATCGCGATCATGAACGGAATGTGCCAGACGCCCGCATCGGTGCTCCCGAGGGCCGCGATGAAGGCTTGCGTGCCGACAATGAGCGAACCGACACCGGCAGCGATCTGAACGATGCGTTCAATCCGCTTGCTGGTGAAAGAACCGGCAGCAAAAACCTCTTGCCGCCCGGGCATCGCCTCAGCGACTACCACCGTTGTCTCCGTGCTCGTCGTTCGGGTCATCGATGATGCCGTCTTCCATGGCGCGCATCAGCAGATCGACCTTCGTGGGGGCCGGGCGGCCCACATCAACGTATTTAAATCGGATGCGGGAGATGTTCTCTTTTGCCGTCGAATACGCGATGCCGAGGCGATCGGCGACCATTTTGAGAGGTAGCCCCGCGGCGTACAGGCGCAGCACTTCGCGCTCACGTACCGACAGCTGGGCGTTGGCGAAGACAACGTCGCCCTCGACGGCCGACGCCCACTCAAGGTTGTCCAGTGGAAGACCCTCCGCGACGGTGTTGATCGCTGAAACCACATCGTCGATGGGGCTGGACTTACTGATGACACCGGCAGCGCCAGCCGCGAGCGCTTCGCGCACGGCGGCGGGACGGTCAGCAACGCTGTGGATGATGACGCTGGAACCATCGTGCACGACGCGAGACACGTTATCTGTCACCGTGGTTTCGTCGCCCAGCGACAGGTCGAGCACCACGACATCGACGGGAGCCTCGCCGGTATTGACGCGCCATTGCAGGTACTCGCTGACGCTCGGGCCGCTGAAAGCGACCGTGCGTCCGGCACGCAAGCACGCCGCTTCGAGGCCGAGCCGAACGGACTCGTGGTCATCAATGAGGGCGATGCGCTTCACAGCGCCAGCCTAGTTGGTTATCCGAAGCGGGTAACGCGCAGGTTAAGCCTGCTGCAACAGTGCGACCGTCTCAAGGTGGTGCGAGTGCGGGAACAGGTCGAACGCCTCGATGCCAGCGAGCTGGTAGCCGCGCTCAGCGAACGTGCCGAGGTCACGGGCCAGGGCGACCGGGTCACACGCCACATAAACGATCGCACGCGGTGCGAGGTTTGCGAGGTCGGAGACAACGTTCTTGCCGGCACCGGCGCGGGGCGGGTCAATCACGACAACGCCATCACGCAGGCGGGCACGTTCGCGCTCGGAGGCCGTCTGGAGCAGCGAGCGGGTGTAGCGGTCAACGCGCGCGGTTTCGGCACGGGCACCGATCCACTCGGAGAGGTTCTCGCCGGCGTGCTCGGTGGCGCGGGCGTTCGCCTCGACGCTCGTGACACGGGTGCCGCCCAGTTCGGCGACGGTCGCAGCAAACAGGCCGACACCGCCGTAGAGGTCAAGGTGCCAGGCGTTCGGGTCGATCTCAACGTCGCGCAGTGCACGACGCACGGCGGCGTCGAGCGTCGTAGCGGCATCGTGGTGAACCTGCCAGAAGCCGTCAGCGTCAACACGGAACTCGCGCTCGCCGACGCGCTCGATGAGCACTTCGCGCTTGCTGGACTGGCGTTCGACGGGCTGACCCTTGTCGTCGAGGGTGCGGTTGAGCACGCGCACGTGGCCGTCGGCTGCCTGGATCAGGTCGATACGGTCGGCGTTATCGCCGTACAACTTGTCTGCGGCACGCTCAACGGCGGCGGTCGCGAGTGGCAGGTCGTGGACCTCGATGACGTTGTGGCTACGCGCAGCGTACGGGCCGATACGGCCAGCGCCGTCAACGTGCAGGCTCACCCGGGTGCGCCAGCGGGTGCCATCGGCTTGGCCGCCAACACCCTGCACCGTCGCGTCTGACTCGATCTTCGCGAAGCGGGCCAGGGAGTCACGCAGCACCTTGGTCTTCAGCTCACGCTGGTGGGCGAGGTTGATGTGGCCGAACTCGGCACCACCGGGGCGAAGCGCGGGCGACACGGAGACATCGGCGGCCGACCACACGTGTGCCTGGCGGTGGGGCGAAGCTTCGAGCACCTCGACGGTCTCGGCGCGCCAGAATGACGGCTTCGAGTCATCGCTCACGCGAGCGCGAACGGTCTCACCCGGAATCGCGTCGGAGACGAAGATGACTCGACCCTCGTGGCGGGCAACAAAGATGCCGCCGTGGGCGACGTCAGAGATGGTCAAGTCAAGTTCTTGGGGCGCGTGCATCCTTACAGAATCTCATGCCCGGCTGAATGACACCTCATCGGCGTCTCTCATGAGCGTTACTGCAGCGTGAAAATGTCGCGGAGGTCGCCGTCGTCCCACGGCCGCGTCCAGCCCGATGCCTCGAACAGGTGGTCGATCACGAGGGCAGTGAAGCCCCACACTGTCGCGCCGCCAATATCGAATGCGGGGCCGCGAAAGTCACCACGCTCGTGCCGGAACACCGAGGTGAAACGGTTCTCGGGGTTGAGCAGGTCGTCAACAGACGTCAACCGCACCTCATGGGTTTCGCCATGATCCATCACGCAGACCGGGAGCGTGCGCGTGCGCCATCCGACAACCGGAGTCACCACGAAGTTATTGGCAAGCAGCGGGAGGTCAGGCAACGCACCCAAAATCTCAACGCCGGTGCGATCGAGCCCCGTCTCCTCCTCCGCTTCACGCAACGCTGTGTCGACGGCGTCGATGTCTTCGGGGTCGACGGAACCACCGGGAAAGGAAACTTCGCCGGGGTGCGATCGCAGGGTGTCGGCTCGCACTTCCAGCAGCAGGTCGAGATCGGCTGCAGTGACGCTGGCCGGCGCCAGATGCATGCGGTCAGGGCGCTGACCAAACAGCACGAGCACGGCGGATCGTCGAGCTTGTGCCTCCACAACCGGCGGCAAATCGCGCAATGCGCGTCGGTCTTGCAGCCCGCGGATGAGTTGTTCGCGGGCGCCGAGGAGGAGGGAGGTATCAGTCATTGCGCCACCGAGTCTAGGGCGGTTCACCCGCAACCAGGCGATTCGCCCACAGAGACCCACACCTTGCTAGCGTTGAAGCCATGCAGGTTTGTCTCGCGTCTACATCTCCCGCCCGACTCATGCTGCTTCGTCAGGCCGGCATTGAACCACTCACGATTGCCAGTGACGTCGACGAAGATGCGGCTATCGTTGCGGCTGAAGAAGAGGCTGGCAGGCCGCTCACCCCCGAAGAGCACGTGTTGTTGCTCGCGCAGGCAAAGGCCGCTGCGGTTGCCGAGGGGCTCGCGATCACGCACCCCGATTTCACGGGCATCGTCATCGGCGGCGACTCGATGTTTGAGCTCGACGGACAGATCTTCGGCAAGCCGCACACCCCCGAAGCGGCCACCGAGCGCTGGCTACACATGCGTGGCCAGGCAGGTGTGCTGCACTCCGGTCACAGCGTGCTGCTCGTGCAACAGGGTGCTGTTGTCGATGCGGCTGACGATATCGCCGAGGCCACCGTGCATTTCGTCGCCGACATTTCAGACGAAGAGATCGCGGCGTACGTCGCGACGGGTGAGCCGCTCGAAGTCGCCGGAGCCTTCACGGTCGATAGCCTGGGTGGTGCATTCATCGATCGCGTCGAGGGTGACCCATCAACGGTCGTCGGCATGTCGCTGTCGACCGTGCGTGTGCTTGCCGCGCGCCTCGGAATCTCCTGGCCGTCCCTCTGGAATCGCCTGTAGGTTCCGCTCAACGAATTTCCGATTACTTTATCGAGAGTGGTCAAAAACGACGGCCATTTGCTCGGTAGGCTGGCTGTCATGCCTCAAATCTCGAAGGTTCTCATCGCGAACCGCGGCGAGATTGCCGTACGAATCATCCGCGCCGCGCGTGACAGCGCCATCGCATCCGTAGCGGTCTACGCCGACCAGGATCGCGATGCTATGCACACCCGCCTGGCTGACGAAGCCTACGCGCTTGACGGCCAGACCAGCGCCGACACGTACCTCGTGATTGACAAGATTCTGTCGATCGCTCGCCGCTCCGGAGCCGACGCCATTCACCCTGGCTACGGCTTCCTCGCTGAAAACGCAGACTTTGCCCGCGCCGTGATTGCCGCTGGCATCACGTGGATCGGTCCGTCTCCCGAGGCGATCGACGCCCTCGGCGACAAGGTCACCGCGCGCCACGTCGCTGAGAAGGTGGGCGCTCCGCTCGCCCCCGGCACGCCGGGCCCGGTCGAGACCGCCGACGAGGTCATTGCCTTCGCCAAGGAGGCCGGTCTGCCGATCGCGATCAAGGCTGCCTACGGCGGCGGCGGTCGTGGCCTCAAGGTCGCACGTGAGTTCGACGAGATCCCTGAAATGTTTGAGTCGGCAACGCGCGAAGCGATCGCGGCGTTCGGCCGTGGCGAGTGCTTCGTGGAGAAGTACCTCGACAAGCCGCGCCACGTTGAGACGCAGTGCCTGGCCGACGCCGAAGGCAACGTTGTTGTTATCTCGACGCGCGACTGCTCGCTGCAGCGTCGCCACCAGAAGCTCGTCGAAGAGGCGCCCGCGCCGTTCTTGACCGACGAGCAGAACGCGATTCTCTACGACGCATCGAAGAAGATCCTCAAGGAGGTCGGCTACGTTGGCGCCGGCACCTGCGAGTTCTTGATCGGTGCTGACGGAACCATCTCCTTCCTCGAGGTCAACACCCGTCTGCAGGTGGAACACCCGGTTTCTGAAGAGGTCACCGGCATCGACCTGGTGCGTGAGCAGTTCCGTCTTGCCGCGGGCGAAACGCTCGGCTACGACGACCCGACCCCGGTGGGCCACTCGTTCGAGTTCCGTATTAACGGTGAAGACCCGGGCCGTGGCTTCCTGCCGCAGCCGGGCCCCATCAAGACCTTCAAGACGTTCGGTGGCCCCGGTATTCGCCTGGACTCCGGCGTCACGCAGGGTGACTCCATCTCGGGCGCGTTCGACTCGCTGCTCGCGAAGATCATCGTCACTGGCCGCGACCGCAACGAGGCTCTCGCCCGTGCCCGCCGCGCGCTCGACGAGTTCGAAGTGACCGGTATGCCGACCGTGCTCCCGTTCCACCGCCAGGTGGTCACTGAGCCCGCGTTCACCGCAGAAGACGGCACCTTCGGCATCTTCACGCGCTGGATCGAAACCGAGTTCGTTAACGAGATTCCGGCGTGGGACGGCGAAATGGATGCCCCCGAGGCAGCCCCCGGCCGCCACACGGTTGTCGTTGAGGTCGGTGGCAAGCGCCTTGAGGTCAGCCTGCCCGACCACATCGTTGCCACACAGTCGGTGGGTCGCCCCGCCGCCGCTCCCCCGGCCCGCCGCTCGCATGCAGCCAGCACCACTGGTTCCGGTGCTTCCGGCGACGCCGTGAAGAGCCCCATGCAGGCAACCGTCATCAAGATTGCCGTCGAAGAGGGCCAGCAGGTCGTCAAGGGCGACCTCGTTGTCGTGCTCGAGGCGATGAAGATGGAGCAGCCCATTCAGGCCCACAAGGATGGCGTCATCGGCGCCATCAACGCCGGGCCCGGTGCGACGGTTTCGGCCGGCCACCAGCTGCTCACCATCAGCTAATACGGGTTCGTTCAGCGCCGTTCTTCTCTGGAAGGACGGCGCTGACGTGTTTTCCGGCGCTGCGTGACCGTGCGACCGTGATGTCGCACCCGTGTGCCCGTCGAACGACCGTTACGGGCTCTTCACGAACGAGGGTGTAGTGGGTTGAGCGCGTCGCTGGCTGGGTAGGGGTCGAGGTCTCCCGGAGGATGGAAGTTCTTCACGCTCACCATCCCGAAAGACCTCGACGTGCTCCACCCTA